>CAJAPA010000019.1 GCA_903942465.1 uncultured Gammaproteobacteria bacterium | reverse complement strand
CAAGTCGCCCGTGATGATCATGGCCGGAGGAACCGGTGGCCACATCTTCCCGGGTTTGGCCGTGGCCGAAGCGCTGCGTTCACGCGGTGTGCCGGTGCTCTGGCTCGGATCCGAGGGCGGCATGGAAACCCGTTTGGTTCCTGCCCGTGGCATTGCCATCGAAACGCTCGTGATCAAAGGACTGCGCGGCAAAGATCTGCGCAGTCTGCTGCTCGCACCATGGCGAATTTTTAACGCCGTGCGCAAAGCGGCGGCATTGATCCGCCAGTACAGGCCAGCGGCCGTGGTCAGTTTCGGCGGCTATACCGCCGGCCCGGGCGGTCTGGCGGCATGGCTGCAGGGTCGGCCCTTGCTGGTGCATGAGCAGAACCGCGCACCGGGCATGACCAACCGGTTACTGGCGCGTATCGCCGATCAGGTGATGACCGGCTTTCCCGACAGCTTTCCGGGTATTGCCAATCAGGTGGTCGGCAATCCGGTGCGCCCGGAGATCAGCGCCTTGCCCGCCCCGGCCATGCGTTTCGCCGATCGCGACGGCATGCTGCGCGTGTTGATTCTCGGCGGCAGTCAGGGCGCGCGCGCGATCAATGAAAGCTTGCCGGGTGTTTTCGCCAGCCTGCAGTCCACACACCGCTTTGCCATCCGCCATCAATGCGGTGAAAAAATGCTGGAGCAGGCGCGTGTCGCCTACACGGCTGCCGGTGTCGATGCCGTGATCGAGCCATTCATTACCGACATGGCGGAAGCCTACGGCTGGGCCGATGTCGTCATCGGACGTGCCGGTGCGTTGACCGTGGCCGAAATCTGCGCCGCCGGTGTTGCCGGAATTCTCATTCCTCTGCCGACGGCGGTGGATGACCATCAGGCCCGGAATGCGGAATACCTCCAGCATCGTGGCGGCGGCCTGTGGTTCCGCCAGGATGAAGCCCTGGCCAAGAACATCGCCCATGCACTTTCCGCGCTGGCGGCCGATCCGCAGCGACGGCTGGTCATGGCCGGTGCCGCACGTGCCGCGGCCTATCCGCAGGCCGCCAACGATGTTGCGGATTTGATTGTTCGGGAGATGGCGGCATGAAGCGGCGTTTAATGAAAGACGGTGACCTGGCCCGCGCCTTCCCGCGTGTGCATTTCATCGGCATCGGCGGCTCGGGCATGAGCGGCATCGCCGAAGTGATGGTCACCCTGGGCTATCAGGTCAGCGGCTCCGATCAAAGCGAGAGCCGGGCGACCAAGCGCCTGCAGGATATGGGTGCCACCGTGTACAAAGGCCACGCCGCCGAACAGGTCGAGGGTGCCGATGTAGTGGTGGTGTCCAGCGCCATCAAGTCCGACAACCCGGAGCACCGCGCCGCGCGCGCGAAGCGGATTCCGATCGTTCCGCGTGCCGAAATGCTGGCCGAGCTGATGCGCTTCAAGCGCGGCATCGCCATCGCCGGCACGCACGGCAAGACCACCACCACCTCGCTGACCGCCAGCGTGCTGCGTGAAGGCGGCATGGATCCGACCTTCGTCATCGGCGGCCAGCTGCTTTCAGCCGGTGCCAATGCCCAGCTCGGTTCCGGACAATGGCTGGTGGCCGAAGCCGACGAAAGCGATGGCAGTTTCCTGCGCCTGAATCCGCTGGTGGCCGTGGTCACCAATATCGAAGCCGACCACCTGGAAAACTACGGTGGCGATTTCAACCGGGTGAAGCAGGCGTTCTCGGAATTCCTGCACCGGTTGCCGTTTTACGGTCTTGCCGTGCTCTGCATCGAAGACGATGAAGTGCGCGCCTTGGCCGATGAAATGCCGCGCCATTGCCTGACTTACGGCTTCCGCGAAGCGGCTGAAGTGCGTGCCACCGAGGTCCGCCAGATCGGCGGCCAGATGCACTTCAATCTGCATCTGCCGGATGGCGTGAATCAGGCCGTGGCCCTGAATATGCCGGGTAAACACAATGTCCTCAATGCCTTGGCCGCCGCTGCCATTGCGTGGCAGCTCGGTGTCGCGCCGGAAGCCATTGCCAAGGCCCTGAGTGAGTTCCAAGGCGTCGGCCGCCGTTTCAACATCAAAGGCGAACTGGCCCTGAAACAGGGCGCCGCCTTGCTGGTCGATGATTACGGCCACCATCCGAGCGAGCTGGCGGCGGTGTTCGCCGCCGCCCGCGGCGGCTGGCCGGAAAAACGCCTGGTGGTGGCTTTCCAGCCGCACCGGTATTCGCGTACCCGCGATCTGTTCGATGAATTCACCGCTGTGCTTTCCGAAGCCGACGCGGTGGTGCTGACCGATGTCTATGCCGCCGGCGAAGCGCCGATTCTCGGTGCCGAT
>CAJAPA010000018.1 GCA_903942465.1 uncultured Gammaproteobacteria bacterium | reverse complement strand
GCCTGGCTGATCTGCACCGATTGCTCGCTGCCGTAGAAGTCGCCATCGGCCATATGCGCCACGTGCGTTTTGGAATCGGAACGCCAAGCGCCCATTTTGTGCGGATGCTTGCGTGCGTAGTTCTTCACGGATAGCGGCGCGCGCCGGTCGGAGTTGCCTTCGCGCAGCACCGGATTGACCGCGCTGCCCATGACCCGGGCGTAACGCGCCTTGATGTCCTTTTCCTCGTCGCTGCGTGCTTCTTCCGGAAAATCCGGCAGCGCATAGCCCTGGGCCCGCAGTTCGGCGATGGCGGCTTTCAACTGCGGCACCGAAGCGCTGATATTGGGCAGCTTGATGATGTTGGCTTCCGGCTGGGTCGCAAGCCGGCCGAGTTCGGCCAGATCGTCGGCAATACGCTGGTGTTCCGGCAGGCGGTCGGTGAATTGGGCGATGATGCGGCCGGCCAAGGAGATGTCGCGGGTTTCCACGGCCACGCCGGCGGCGGCGGTGAACGCGCTCACGATAGGCAACAGCGATTGGGTGGCCAGGAACGGGGCTTCGTCGGTCAGCGTGTAAATGATTTTGGGGGTGTCGGACATGGTTTCGGCGTCTCGTTGTGCGTGCGGCCGGCATCGGCACGGTTTGGCCGTGCGCCCTGCCGAACCAGGGTTCGTGAAGTGGGCTTATTGTCGTTGATTTCGGGGGTTTTGGGAAATCAGAACTGGCTCTCGCAGGGCTCGCCATCACGGTCGCCATCCATTTCGGTGTTTGGGCAGTTCTGTATGAAAAAAAGGGCCTCCTCTTTGGAACGCATGTCTGAGCAATGGGTTCGGCCATCGCATGAAAATTGAGGTTGGGTTTCAATGGCCTTCGGTTCGGCCAACATCACCGACGGCGTATTCCGAGACGGCATGAGCTTCTGGTATGCGTTATATCCCAGATATGCCATGAACCCAAGCAGGAGAGTTTTGACAAGCCGTGATGCGCTTAGATTGAATCCAGCATTTGTTTCATTTTTGTACTTGGTATTTCTTTCCGATGCTTTTCTGGGGCGCATGACGGCAATTGCTCGCGTTTTACCCGCTTCGATACTGGTCTCGAACGAAACCGTTTCGCCGAGAGTGGGTCGGATGCCGTCTTTTGGAAACGCCGAGATATGGACGAAAATCTCATCCCCGCTTTGATTGGGCAGGATGAATCCGAAGCCGCGGTCGTCATTCCACTTGGTGAGCGTGCCAATAATGCGCATAAGAAATCCTTTTCTGATGATTGCCCACTTTAAGATTGATGCGTTCGGCGCGCAAGGAAAGGGTTTCTTAGGGACTCACTTGCCTATACAGAAGCTCGAAAAAATCCGGCCGAGCAGCGCGTCGGCGTCCATGTGTCCGGTGATTGAACCGATGGCGTTGTGCGCCAGGCGCAGTTCTTCCGCGGCCAGTTCGGCCTGGGCCTGATTGCACAGCCCGGTGGCGGTCGCCAGATGGGCGGCGGCAAGATCCAGTGCCTCAAGGTGGCGGGCGCGGGCACTGAAACTGCCGGTACCGGTTTCGCCGAAACCGGCGGCCTGCGCCAGTTCATGGCGCACCGCTTGCAGGCCTTCGCCGCTCTTGGCCGACAACCACAGGTGCACGCCGTCGCTGCGTTGCTCGCGGCCGATGGCATGACCGCTCAGATCCGACTTGTTGTGCAGCCAGAGCACACGGGCGTTGCCGGCCTGCACGGCTTCGTTCAGTACTCCGGCTTGGTCTTGACTGTCATCGAGAACGGCCAGCACCAGATCGGCTTTGGCCAGTTCGCCGCGGGCACGGCGGATGCCTTCGGCCTCCACGGTTTCTTCGGTTTCGCGCAGCCCGGCGGTGTCCGCCAAGGTCAGCCACAGACCATCGACCTGGATGGTTTCACGCAGCACATCGCGGGTGGTGCCGGCGATGTCGGTGACAATGGCGCGGTCTTCGCCGGCAAGGGCATTGAGCAAAGACGACTTGCCGGCATTGGGCGCGCCGACAATGACCGCATGCAGGCCGTCCATCAGGCGCTTGCCCTGCTCGGCCTCAGCGCGCAGCTGCGCCAGATCGGTTTTACCGCGTTCCAGCAGATTGCGGATTTCAGGCGCGGCCAGAAAATCGATTTCCTCATCGGGGAAATCCAGCGCCGCTTCCACATACACGCGGGCGTGCACCAGCTGTTCGGCCACGGCGTTGCAGCGCTGCGAGAACACACCATCCAGCGAGCGGCGGGCGGCGCGGGCCGCGGTTTCCGATTGCGCGCTGATCAGATCGGCCACGGCTTCGGCCTGGGCCAGATCGAGTTTGTCGTTGAGGAAGGCGCGTTCGGTGAACTCCCCGGGGCGCGCATCACGTGCGCCCAAGCGGCGGCATTCGCGCAGAATGGCATTGAGCAGGGACGGATTGCCGTGCGCCTGCAATTCCAGCACGTCTTCACCGGTATAGGAGTGTGGGCCCTGGAAAAAAATCAGCACGGCATCATCGAGCACCTCGCCGTCGCCGTCGCGCAGATGCGCATGCAGTGCATGGCGCGGCTTCAGGTTTTGTCCGCACAGGCGTTCGCCGATGGCGCGCGCATTCGGCCCGGATACCCGGACAATGCCGACGCCGGCCGGACCGAAGGCGGTAGCGAGCGCTGCGATGGTGTCGGTGATGGCCGTCATCGCACGCGCCGGTTTATTTTGCCGGCGCGGGATGGTGGCCGTGCGTGCCGTATTTCTTGGTCATCCACCACTGCTGGGCCAGGCCAAGCAGCCCATTGGTCACCCAGTACAGCACCAGGCCGGACGGGAAGAAGGCCATCATCACACCGAAGATCAGCGGCATGAAGGTCATCATCTTCTTCTGCAGCGGATCCATGCCCGGCATCGGCGTCAGCTTCTGGGTCAGGAACATGACGATCAGATTCAGTGCCGGCAGGATGAAATACGGATCGGCGTCGGTCAGGTTCTGGATCCAGCCGATCCACGGGGCTTGCCGCAGCTCGACCGATTCCACCAGCACCCAGTACAGCGCCAGGAAAATCGGAATCGGAATCAGCATCGGCAGACAGCCGGCGGCCGGATTGATTTTTTCCTTCTTATACAGCTCCATTTGCGCGACCGCGAATTTCTGGCGGTCGTCGCCGTAGCGTTCTTTCAGGGCCTCGATGCGCGGCTGGATCGCGCGCATTCGGGCCATGCTCTGGTACTGCTTGGCCGAGAGCGGGAACAACAGGGCCTTCAATACGATAACGATGGCGATGATGGCCCAGCCCCAGTTGCCGAGCAGATCATGCAGCTTGGACAGCAGCCAGAACAGCGGCTGCGCGAGGAAACTGAAAATGCCGTAATCCACGCTAAGATCCAGCGTCGGGTGCACGGCGTTCATCGCTTTCTGCGCTTTCGGGCCGACCCACAGGCGGTCTTCTCGGCTGTGGCTGGCGCCAGGCGCCAGCACGGTTTCTCCGGAAATGCCGCGCACCAGATAATAGGCCTGCGACAACGGGCCCTCGCTGGCGAGGGAGTAGGTCTGGGTATCGCCCTTGGCCGGCAACCAGACCGATACGAAGTGATGCTGCAGCATGCCGAACCAGCCATCGGTGATGGGCTTGTTCGGGCTCTGGATCACGCCATTATCGTAGTAATCGGCAAAGCTGATTTTTTCGTATTTGTCGGGCTCGCCGTACCAGGCCGACCCGATGAAGCTGAAGGATTCCGGATTGGTGAAGCCGGCATGTTTCGGCGGCGGCGGCGGCGGGATACGCTTGAGTTGTTCGTAGGCAAAACCGGACCACGGGGCGGTGCCGGTGTTGCGCAGGGTCTGCTGCAGACCGATCTCGAATTTGCCGCGTTGCAGGACCAGGGTTTTGGTCAGGCTGATGCCGCTGGCATCGGTCCAGACGAACGGTACCGACAGGCTGTCCTGGCCCGGCTTCAATTCATAACGGCGCTGGCTGTCTGCGGTGCTGAACTGCGCATTGTGGTTGGGCTCGGCGGTATGCGACCGGGTCAGCCAACCGGATTCGGCGATGAAGAAATCGGTGCTGCCGTTGTCCAGCAACAACACGTTGGCACTACCGGGCTTTTTTTCCTTGGGATAGGTCAGCAGTTCGGCGCGCACGATGCTGACGCCTTTCAGGTCCACGGTCAGGCGGAACACATCGGTGACGATTTCCACGGTTTGTGCGGTGCTCGCGGCGACGGCCACCGGCAATACCGGCGCTCCAGCCACAGGCGCGGGCCCGGCGGGCAAGGCCGGCAATGCGCCGACGGCAGCCGGCGCGGGGGCGTTGACGGTCGGCGCCTGAGGTGTCGGCACGGGGGTTTGCCACTGCTGGAACAACAGAAAAGCGACCGCCAGCCAGGCGATCAGGAGAAAGGTGCGTGTTTGATTCATGAGTGGTTTCAGCAGGCGGCAGGGCAAGATGCCAATTTTACTGTGTTTGGGTGCCGTGCGCCTGTTTTACAAGGGCGCCGGTGCTGCAATCGATGAAAACAGCTGTTCCAGCTCGGCACGGACGGCGACATTGCCGGCATCACGGGCACGGTGCTGGGCCACCAGAACATAATCGCCCGGGACTTTCGGGCTGCTACGGAAACTTTCGCGGCACAGGCGCTTGAGCCGGTTGCGGGAAACCGAGAGGGGGACTGCCTTTTTCGGCACGGCCAAGCCGAGACGGGGTGGTGTTGCGCCGTGCAGGAAATACAGGCGAAAAAATACGCCCGAGCGTTTCAAGCCCGTTTTGAACACGGCTTGGAACTCAGGCGCGGCACGCAGACGTGCGGATTTCGGAAACGGCTGTGGCGACGGATCGGCCATGGCCAGAGGCAGCCCGGAGGCTGCCGGAGCGTTAGACGCAGAGGCGGGCGCGGCCCTTGGCGCGGCGGCGGGCCAGAACCTTGCGGCCATCGGCGGTTTTCATGCGGGCACGGAAACCGTGGTCGCGTTTGCGTTTCAGATTGCTGGGTTGGTACGTGCGTTTGGTGGCCATGACGGCACCTCGTTCAAATGGGGGTGTAGTGAACTGGAAAGTATAACGGCTTCACGGGCTTGCCGTCAAGTCACGTAGCGCTTGGCAGAACCCGAGGCAACAGGCTAGACTGGTCAACCGAGTGAGTTATCCACAGAAGATTTAACCCCGCATGAACGTTTGGTCGCAATGTTTGCAGCGCCTGGAGCAGGAATATCCGGCGGAAGATGTCCATACCTGGCTGAAGCCCCTGCAGGCCAGCCGGCACAGCGACGAACTGCAGCTGCTGGCACCGAACGCGTTCGTGGTCGATCAGGTGCGCGAACACTACCTGCCGCGCATCCAGGAGCTCGCCAAACACTATTCCGGCACGGATCTGGCGGTGCGCATCCAGGTCGGGTCGAGTTCGAAAACGCCTGCGCCGGCCAAAGCCGCCGCCAAAAAGACGCCGGAACCCGATTTCCAGGGCAATGTCGACGGCCATTACACCTTCGACAACTTCGTGGTCGGCAAATGCAACCAGATGGGCCACGCCATGGCCCTGCAGGTCGCCAAGAATCCGGGCAAGGCCTACAATCCGCTGCTGCTTTACGGCAGCACGGGCCTGGGCAAAACCCACCTGATGTACGCCGCCGGCAATTTCATGCGCGCCCACAACCCGGGCATGCGCGTGCTGTACCTGCGTTCGGAACAGTTCTTCAACGCCATGATGAAGGCCTTGGCCGACAAGACCATGGCGCAGTTCAAGAAGCAGTTCCAGCAGGTCGATGCGCTGTTGATTGACGACATTCAATTCTTCGCCGGCAAGAACACCACCCAGGAAGAGTTCTTCCACACCTTCAACTCCCTGGTGGACGGCAAGCAGCAGATCATCCTGACCTGCGACCGCTATCCGCGCGAAGTCGAAAATCTCGAGCCGCGGCTGAAATCACGGCTGGGCTGGGGTCTTTCGGTGGTGCTTGAACCGCCGGATGATGAAACCCGGGCCACCATCCTGATGGACAAGGCGCAACGTCGCGGTATCGAACTGCCGGCGGACGTGGCCTGGCAGATCGCCAAACGTCTGCACTCCAGCGTGCGTGATCTGGAAGGCGCTTTGAACACCTTGGCGGCCCGTGCCAATTTCACCGGCCGGCCGATAACGCTAGAGTTCGCCCAGGAAACCCTGCGAGATCTGATGCGCGCACAGGCCACGGTGATTTCTTTGAGCAATATTCAGAAAACCGTGGCAGACTACTATCAATTGAAGTTGTCCGATCTGCTGTCGGCGCGCCGTACGCGTTCACTGGCGCGGCCGCGGCAGGTGGCGATGGCTTTGGCGAAAGAGCTGACCGAACACAGTTTGCCGGAAATCGGCGAGGCGTTCGGCGGGCGTGATCACACCACCGTGCTGCACGGCTGCCGGGTTATTTCCGGCCTGCGTGAATCGGATGGCAAGATCCGCGAAGATTGGGATAAATTGGTCCGGAAATTGACGGAATAAGATTCGGAGCAAACTGTGGATAAGGTGTGGTTGAATCCTCCAAGAAAAACTTATCCACAATTCACACACATGCGATAAGGGTAATCTTCACCACCCTTATCAGTTGTAATAAGCTTTAAAAATCAATTATTTACTGAGTTATCCCGTACTTTTTCCAACACTACCACCACCACCAGTTTGAATAATTAACTTAGTCATTGGAATCCCACTATGCGTTTTAGTCTCTCCCGTGAAGCGTTTCTGAAACCCCTGCAACAGGTCGTGAACGTGGTTGAACGTCGACAGACTTTGCCGGTACTGAGCAATCTGCTGGTGCAGGTGGAGAACGGGCAATTGAGCTTGAAAGGAACCGATCTCGAAGTCGAACTGGCGGCCCGATGCAGCATTGATGATGGCCAGGATGGTGAAGTCACCATTCCCGCACGCAAATTGTTTGACATCGTGCGCGCCCTGCCCGACGGCAGCAAAATCGTGCTCAGCCATTCCGGCGACAAGGCCACCATTCAGGCCGGAAAAAGCCGCTACACCCTGGCCACACTGCCGGCCCGGGATTTCCCGGAAAACGACCAGCTCGCCATCATCGAGCGCATCCGGGTACCGGAAGCGGCGCTGAAGGAACTGATTGAACGCACCGCGTTTGCCATGGCGCAGCAGGATGTGCGTTATTACCTCAATGGGCTGCTGTTCGATTTGAAAGGCACGACACTGCGCTGTGTGTCCACCGACGGGCATCGTCTCGCCTTGTGTGAAACCGAACTGAGTGAAAGCGTCGAGAACCGCAAACAGATCATCATGCCGCGCAAAGGCGTGCTCGAGCTCCAGCGCCTGCTGGAAGACGGCAGTGACGATATCGAGCTTGAAGTCGGCAATAACCACCTGCGTATCAGCCGCAGCGACGTCACCTTCAGCACCAAACTGATTGAAGGCAAGTTCCCCGATTACGAGGCCGTCATTCCGATCGGTGCCGACAAGGAAATGCGCATCGACCGTGATTTACTGCGCAACGCCCTGCAACGCGCGGCGATTCTATCGAATGAAAAGTTCAAAGGCGTGAAACTGGACATCAATCCCGGCGTCCTCAATATCGTCGCGCACAACCCCGAGCAGGAAGAAGCCCAGGAAGAAATCAGCATTGATTCGGCCATTGAAGGCATCAGCATCGGGTTCAACGTCAACTACCTGCTGGAAGCCCTCTCCGCTCTGCGCGAAGACACTGTACTGATCAAGCTCCGTGATGGCAATTCCTCCGCTCTGGTCCGCGAAGCCAGTCATGAGCGTAGCCGCCATGTGGTTATGCCTCTGCGTCTGTGATGCATCTGACTGAACTGCAGGCCGCCAACCTGCGCTGTTTCACTGAGTTCTCATTAACGCCCGTTTCGGGCGTTAATCTTTTACTGGGCGAAAACGGGGCGGGAAAAACCAGCATCATCGAAGCCATCCATATTCTCGGCTATGGCCGCAGCTTCCGTGGCCGCATCCGGGATGGCTTGATCAAACAAGGCGCAAGTGCCCTGCAAATCACCACCCGATGGCAGGACACACAGGGCGCAGCCCATCAGGCCGGGCTTTCGCACAGTGGCAATGATTGGCAGGCCCGACAGGATGGCGCCGATGTCGATAACCTCAGTCAATTCTGCAGCCACTTCCCGGTGCTCAGTTTCGAGCCTGGCAGTCATGCCCTGATCTCGGGCCCCGCCGAAAACCGCCGCCGTTTTCTGGACTGGGCACTGTTTCACGTGGAACCGGGGTTCTATGCCCAATGGCGTCGTTACAATCGGGCCCTGAAGCAACGTAATGCTTTGCTGAAAACCCAGCCCAAGACCGAGACCTTGGCAGCTTGGGACCACGAGTTTGCCGAATCCGGCGAAGCCATCCATTTTTACCGGCAACACTATCTGGATCGCCTCAGCCCTGCATTTCAGACCATTAGCCGGGAATTCCTTCCGGAATGCGGCACGGCGACGATTAGCTATGCTGCCGGCTGGCGTCAATCGCAAATGAGCCTTTTGGACGCACTGCGCCTGAATCGGGATCGTGACCTGCAGACGGGGTTCTGCGGCGTCGGCCCGCACCGGGCGGACTGGCAGGCCGGTTTGGAGGGTCAGTTGCAGCAAGAGCATTTTTCACGCGGCCAGGCCAAACTGCTGGCACTATCGGCACTCTTGGCCCAGGCCCAGCAGTTTCTGGCCGAAAAACACTTCTGGCCCATCCTATGCTTTGATGACCTGGCCTCGGAGCTGGATTCCGGCCACTTCAAACGGGTCCTGAGTTGGCTGTCCGGCACACAGACCCAAATCTGGATCAGTGGCACCGAAAACCCGCCGATCTATACCCAAATATTCCCTGCGTTGAAGCTGTTTCACGTGGAACAAGGCCGCATTTCAAGCACACAATAACTATAGGCGGCAGCCGGGGAATTGATGTATAATTAGAGTGTCCGCTATTTTATTAAAATAGCCATATAAAACAAACGCTTAATGCTCTATTTTGGAGTTTAAACAATCGCATGACGGAACAAGAACGTACGGGTTCGGAATCGACCTATGATTCCAGTCGCATCACCGTCCTTCGCGGCCTGGAGGCCGTCCGCAAACGTCCCGGGATGTACATCGGCGACGTCCATGACGGCACCGGTCTGCACCACATGGTGTTCGAAGTGGTCGATAACGCCATCGACGAGGCCCTGGCGGGTCATTGCGATACGGTCACGGTCACTTTGCACAATGACGGCTCGTGTTCGGTCTCCGATAACGGCCGCGGCATTCCGGTCGACATCCACAAGGAAGAGGGCGTTTCCGCCGCGGAAGTGATTCTGACCGTGCTGCATGCCGGCGGTAAGTTCGATGACAACAGCTACAAAGTTTCCGGCGGTCTGCATGGCGTCGGCGTGTCGGTGGTCAATGCCCTGTCGTCCTCGCTTTGGCTCGACATCTGGCGCGATGGCGGCCACTACCAACAGGAATACGCACTCGGCGAACCGGTATATCCGATCAAGAAGGTTTCCGATTCGGGCAAGCGCGGCACCACCCTGCGCTTCCTGCCCAGCGCCGAAATCTTCACCGACGTCGTGTTCCATTACGACATTCTGGCCAAACGTCTGCGCGAGCTCAGTTTCCTCAACTCCGGCGTGCGCATCGAGTTGATTGACGAGCGCCCCGAAGGCAAGCGCGATCTGTTCGAATACGAGGGCGGCATCGCCAGCTTCGTCGAGCATCTGGCGCAGCTGAAGACGCCGTTGCACAGCAATGTCATCGCCGCCAGCGGTGAGAAAGACGGCATCGTGGTCGATATCGCGCTGCAGTGGACGGATTCCTACCAGGAAACCATGTTCTGTTTCACCAACAACATTCCGCAGAAAGACGGCGGCACCCACCTGATCGGCTTCCGTTCGGCATTGACGCGCACGCTCACCAATTACATCGAGCAGAGCGGCATCGCCAAACAGGCCAAGATCGCACCGACCGGCGATGACATGCGTGAAGGCATGATTGCCGTGCTGTCGGTGAAAGTGCCGGATCCGAGCTTCAGTTCGCAGACCAAGGAAAAGCTGGTGTCCTCGGAAGTGCGTCCGGCCGTGGAAGCGGTGATTGGCCAGAAACTGGAAGAATTCCTGCAGGAAAATCCGGCCGAGGCGAAAGTCATTGCCGGCAAAATCTGCGATGCCGCGCGCGCCCGTGAAGCCGCGCGCAAGGCGCGCGACCTCACCCGCCGCAAAGGTGCGTTGGACATCGCCGGCCTGCCCGGCAAGCTGGCCGACTGTCAGGAAAAAGATCCGGCACTGTCGGAACTGTTCATCGTCGAAGGCGACTCCGCCGGCGGCTCCGCAAAACAGGGCCGCAATCGCAAGACCCAGGCCATCCTGCCGCTGAAAGGCAAAATCCTCAATGTCGAGCGCGCCCGCTTCGACCGCATGCTGGGCTCCGCGGAAGTCGGTACGCTGATCACCGCGCTGGGTTGCGGCATCGGGAAGGAAGAATACAACCCCGACAAATTGCGTTATCACCGCATCATCCTGATGACCGACGCCGACGTCGACGGCTCGCACATTCGCACCCTGCTGTTGACCTTCTTCTATCGGCAGATGCCGGAACTGATCGAGCGTGGCCACATCTACATCGGACTGCCGCCGTTGTTCAAGATCAAGCAGGGCAAGAACGAACTGTATCTGAAAGATGTGCCGGCATTGAACGCCTATCTGGTCAGCAACGCCGTCGAAAACGCCGAGTTGGTGCCCGGCGAGGGCGCGCCCGCCATCCGTGGCGAAGCCTTGGAAAAACTGATGCTGCAGGTGGTCTCCGCCCAGGAAGTGATGGAACGTTTCGCTTACCGCGTCGATGTCGATGTGCTGCAGGCCGTGCTCGACAGCCGTGCGCTGCGGATGGAGGATTTCGCCGCCGCCGGTGTGCTGGCCGATTGGGCCGCTGCGCTCGAAGCCAAGCTCAATAACCGTGGCGCCGGCAAGGCGCGCTATGCCATCTCGGTTCAGACGGCAAGCGACGAACAGCAGGGCGCATTGGTCATCGAGAAGCAGCACAATGGCCTTCAGGTCATCCAGACCGTTGCAGCCAGCCAGCTGGTCAATGGCGAACTGCGTCTGATCAATGAGGTCGCGCAGGTGCTGCATGGCCTGATCCAGCTCGGCGCCAGCGTCCAGCGCGGCGGCAAGACGCTGCCGATCAGCCGTTTCGCCGAAGCCCAGGCCTGGCTGCTCGACGAAGCCAAGAAGGGCCGCACCATCCAGCGCTTCAAAGGCCTGGGTGAAATGAATCCCGAGCAACTGTGGGAAACCACGGTCAATCCGGAAACGCGTCGCCTGCTCAAAGTGAAAATCGAGGATGCGGTGGCCGCCGACCAGATTTTTTCGACCCTGATGGGCGAGCTGGTCGAACCAAGGCGCGACTTCATCGAGGAAAACGCACTGAAGGTCGGCAACCTCGATATTTGAACATGAACGGCACCGGGCCACTCCGGGCCGGCCACTTGAGTGAATCGGCGAGAGGATTTACTCTATCCTTCCGGCAGTAAGGCATTAGGAATATCCATGAACAAGCAGAAATTCTGGGCAGCGGTTTCGGTCATGATGATCGCTTCGGTTTCGGTGCAGGCACAGACCGGCGGCACCCGAGACCGTCTCAAAGCGGAAAAATGTTACACCGCCGAAGGCAAGGTGGCTGATTGCGAAGCTCAGGCCAAGGCCGCCGCCGCCGCCGTTGTCGCCAAATACCCCAATGCAACCCGCGTTGAGCCGGTGCTCCCCAAAACCAAAATCAAGAAAGAATGGGAGGCCATGGTCAAGGCTTCCAACGCCAAGGATGCCGCCGGCCTGAAGGCCGCCGCCAATGCAGTTCTGGCCGCCCCCGAGGCTTCCAATGAAGAAAAATCGGAAGCCTATTTCCAGCAGTACATCGCACAGATCACCAGCGACCCGACCAACTACGCCGCCATGTCGCAATTGGCCGAATCCGCAGTCAAGCAGGGCGGCCTGAGCAACAACAAACATTATGATCTGATGCGCAACCTCGGCCTGTTGAAAATCAACGACAAGAAATACGCAGAAGCTCTGGAGTATCTCAACCGCTTCACCACGGAAACCGGAGTTTCCGATGATTTGCAGGTGCTCAAAAACAAAGGCAACGCCAATTACCGTCTGGCTAAATATCCAGAGGCGATCGCCACCCTGAAGACCGCCTACACCCTCGACAAGGGCGCCGATCCGAACATCGCCATCATGCTGATGGATTCCTACAACAAGACCGGCCAGAAGGCTGAAGCCAACCGCATTGCCGAGGAGGTCGCTAAGACCGCCAGTGCCGGTGCGGCGGCCGGCGACAGCAGCGCCCAGGTGAAACAGCTGCTGGTGCTGGCGAACGCCAAGCAATACGACAAAGCCGCCAAGATATTCGATGAGCTGTATGCCAAAGGCCAGATCGCCAATTTGGCCGAATACGAGGCCGGGTATGTGTCCTACTCCTATGTCTCCGGCAAGGAAGCCCAGGCCATCAAGATCATCAACGAAGGCATGGGCAAAGGCGTGATCAAGCCCGATGCCACCGTCTACAACATTCTGGCCCAGTCCTATTACTACACCGACCAGCCGAAATCGGCCATTGAGGCCTGGGGCAAGGCCGCCGAGCTGTCGGCCAAGGGCGAATATGACGTGCTTCAGGCCCGGGTCTATGCCGAAGAGGGCGAATACACCAAAGCCAAGACCGCCGCTCAGCGCGGGTTAAGTAAAGGTGTTGAGAATAGGGGTGACGCCTACCTGATCATCGCCGAGGCCGAATCCGAATTCGGGCTCGACAACCGCACCGCCATGATTGCCGCCCTGAAAGAGGCCGCCAAGGACCCTGAAACCCAGGCCGAGGCCAACAAGCGTCTGAAACAGGCCGGCGCCAAGTAAGCGCTTGGCAGGGCTTGGGAAACTGTTGTAAACTTCTAGGTTCCCGCGTGTTTGCGGGTCACGGCGCAGAAGCGTCATTGAACATCCATTTAAGCAGAGCCGCCGCCACATGACGGATTTGAAATCTAAATACGAGCAGCAGAACAGGATCAGCGTGCCACGCGTCGCGGCAAACGCCGCGGCCATTACCGTGCACGTGCTGATTTTCATGATGCTGATGGCCCCGGTTTCGGCACCGGACAGCAAAAAGGGCGAGGATACCGTAACGCTGGTTTCGTTTGCCGAGCCGCCACCACCACCGCCGCCGCCACCACCGCCGCCGCCGGATCCGCCGAAAGAATTGAAAAAACAGATCATCCAGACCACGCCGCAGAAATCGCCGCCACCGCCGGATGAGCCGCCGATGGTGTATGACACCCCCGGCCCAATGGATACCCAGTCGCCACCGACCCCGCCTGCACCGCCGGCCGGCCCGCCCGCCGATTTCGGTGGCGGTGATGTCGATGCCTCGACCCGTGCCCAGTACCCCATTAAATACCCGCCGGCCGCTGCCCGCGTCGGCGCTACCGGGACTGTCGTCATCCAAGTGACCTACGATGCCAACGGTACGGTCTTGGAAGCCTCGGTCCACAGATCCAGCCGCAACCGGGACCTCGACCGCGCAGCGCTCGCCGGTATCCGGAAGTGGAAAATCAATCCAGGTAAAAAGAACGGTCAGCCGGTAGGCGGCACCGCTCTGGTAAGCGTTGACTTCACGATGTAATTTGACCGTAGTACCGTTTTTTCTTCATTAACCAACTTATAAAGGTATTCCTTATGTTGCAGGACCTCATTTTAACCGCTACTGCCGCCGCTCCCGCTGCGGGCGGATCGTCCAACAACGCTGAAGCCCTGCAGCAAATGGGTTTCAGCCACATGATCATGAACATGGATCTGGTCGGTTGGGTGGTGCTCATCACCCTAATCGTCATGTCGGTCGGTTCATGGTGGTACACCGTGATGAATGCGATCAACAATGGCCGCATCACCGCCAATGCCGACCGCATCATCGAGACCTTCTGGTCCCTCAAGAACCCGCGTGAAGCGCGCCAGTTCCTGGAAGAACAGAAATCCAATGAGCCGTTCTCGAAGATCGCTCTGGACTCCATCGAAGCGGCTTCCCACCAGGAAGGCAACGCCCTGGCCCAGAGCCTGAGCAAATCCGAGTTCGT
>CAJAPA010000017.1 GCA_903942465.1 uncultured Gammaproteobacteria bacterium | reverse complement strand
ACCTCGAACGCCGCCAAGGCGCTGCGCATCGACGACAAAACCGGCAGCCTGCAAGCCGGAAAAATGGCCGATGTCGTGGTCTGGAACGGCACGCCTTTCACGACCTACGCGAAAGCGGAAAAGGTCTATATCGACGGGGCGCTGCTGTATGACCGCAGCAACCGCGCACTGCAGCCACGGGTCGATTTCATTCTCGGACAGGAGGGCCAACCATGAGCCGTCGCATCGCATTCATCGGCCTGATGGCCTTCGCCTTCGGCGCCCAAGCGCAGAATGTTCTCATCCGCAATGCCACCGTGCATACCGCCGGCGCGCAGGGCACCCTGCAGAATGCCGACGTGCTGGTGCAGGGCGGCATCATCCGCGCGGTCGGCCGCAATCTGGCCAATGCCGGCAATGTCCCGGTCATCGATGCCGGCGGCAAACCGCTGACCCCGGGCCTGTTCGGCGGCATTACCGACATCGGCCTCGAAGAAATCAGCCAGGAAGGTTCGACCGTTGATGCCAACTTGAATCTGAAGACCGGTGACTCCGGTCTGATTGAAAGCCTGCGCCCGGAATTCGATGTCACCCGCGCCTACAACCCGCGCTCGACCCTGTTGGCGGTTGCGCGCGTCGGTGGCATGAGTTTCACCGCACTCGGTACCGGCGGCAGCCTGCTGCCCGGTCAAGGCGGCGTGATGCGCCTGGACGGCGGTTATGAACCGCTGCGCCGTACACCCTTCATTCGCATCGGCAGCAGCCAGCTGAATGAAAGCGGATCCAGCCGCGCGGGCCAGTTCATGTTGCTGGAGCAGGCCTTTGCCGAAGCCAAGATGCAGGTTGCCGGCGATCCGCGTCTGTTGACCGCGGCCGGACGCAATGCCTTGAACGCGGCGTCGCTCGGCAATCGTTTTCTGGTCACGGTGAACCGTGAAGCCGATATCCGGCAGGCCTTGAAGCTGTCGGCGAAAACCGGCATCCGCATCGCCATCGTCGGCGGCGCTGAAGCCTGGCGCCTCAGTGACGAACTGGCAGCCGCCAAGGTACCGGTGTTCCTGGATGCCATGGACAACCTGCCCGGCAGCTTCGAGCAGATCGGCGCCAGTGAAGAGAATGCCGTGCGCCTGCACCGCGCCGGGGTCAGCGTCAGTTTCATCAACGGCAATGATTCCTCGCACAACGCGCGCAAAGTCCGTCAGGTCGCCGGTGTGGCGGTGGCCAACGGCCTGCCCTGGGAAGCGGGCCTTGCCGGCATTACCTCGGCACCGGCGAAGGCACTGGGTGTGGACGGCAAAATCGGCAGCATCGAAGTCGGAAAAACCGCCGACCTGGTGCTGTGGACCGGCGACCCGCTGGATGTGGCTTCAACGGCATCCGTGATGTGGCTGGCCGGTAAAAATACCCCGCTGGTGTCGCGTCAGACCCTGCTGCGTGACCGCTATCTGGCTCCGGAAGGCCCCCTGCCGCGCGCCTATCAACCCTAAAGGACGATTTCCATGACCATCAAACCGCTGGCGCTGCTCTGCAGCGCCGTGTTGCTTGCCCCGCTGGCCGCCGCCGATAAACCGGCCTGGGATGTTTCCGCCGACCACGGCAAAACCAAAAGCGTGCGCTTCAGCACCGATGAGGGCACCTGGCTCGATCTGGATGTCAGTCCGGATGGCAAACGCATCGTGTTCTCGATGATGGGCGACATCTACCTGTTGCCGATTTCCGGCGGCACCGCCCAACGCATCAGCGCCGGTCCGGCCTGGGACGTACAGCCGCGGTTTTCGCCCGATGGCCGCGAAATCGCGTTCACGTCCGACCGCGGCGGTGGCAACAATCTCTGGCGCATGGCCGCCGATGGCGGCAATGCCGTCGCGGTGACCAAAGAGAATTTCCGTCTGTTCAACAACCCGGTGTGGACGCCGGACGGCCAGTATCTGATCGGCCGCAAGCATTTCACCTCGGGCCGCTCGCTCGGCGCCGGTGAGCTGTGGATGACCCACCGTAACGGCGGCGAAGGCCTGCAGCTGACCAAGCGCCGCAACGACCAAATGGATCTGGGCGAACCGGCAGTCAGTCCCGATGGCCGCTACGTGTACTACTCGGAAGACGTCAGTCCCGGCAGCTCCTTCGAATACAACAAGAACGTGCACGGCGTGATCTACGCCATCAAACGCCTAGACCGTGAAACCGGCGACACCGAAACGCTGGTGAATACGCCCGGCGGCGCCATCCGGCCGCAGCCCTCGCCCGACGGAAAACGTCTGGCCTTCATCAAACGCGTGCGTGACAAAACCGTGCTGCACGTGCTCGATCTGAAATCCGGCAAAGTCACTCCGGTCTGGGATGGCCTTTCGCACGACATGCAGGAAGTCTGGGCGATTTTCGGCCCGTACGCGAATTTCAACTGGACGCCGGATTCGCAGTCGGTGGTGATCTGGGCTCAGGGCAAACTCTGGCGCGTTGACATGGCCAGTGGCAAGCCGAGTCCGATTGCCTTCAGCGCCGAAGTGCAGCAGAAACTGACTGCTCCCATCCGCTTCAGCCATACGTTGGAAGGTGACAGCTTCACCCCGAAAATGCTACGCGATGTGGCGACCTCGCCCGATGGCAAAACCGTGGTGTTCCATGCGGTCGGCCATCTCTGGAAGCGCGCACTGCCAAGTGGCGCCATCACCCGGCTCACCGGCGAGAGCGTTGCCTTCGAGTACCAGCCACATTTCAGCCGTGATGGCCGCAAGCTGCTTTACACCGCCTGGAGTGACAAAAACCAAGGCAGCATCCGTGAAATCGATCTGGCCAGCGGCAGCATCCGCACCCTGAGCGATGAGCCCGGCTTTTACTACCAGCCGAAGTGGTCGCCGGACGGCAAGTATCTGGTATTCATCAAGGATGGCGGTGGCGGCCTTACCGGCAGCCTGAACACCGGCACCCCGGGCATCTACATCACCCCGACCGCCAGCTGGTCTCCGCAGAAGATTGCCGATGGCGGCGAACCGCAGTTCTCTCCGGATTCGAAATCGCTGCTGTACATGAGCGGTGGCGGGCTTTCCAAAAAGGTGAACCGCATCGGCCTTCATGGTCAGGATAAACGTGAAATCCTGAGCCTGAAATACGCCGACTCGGTGCAGCTGAGCCCGGACGGCAAACATGTCGCGTTCACCGAGCTGTTCAATGCCTATGTCGCGCCGCTGCCGGCCTATGGCGGCAGCATCGAATTGAGCAAGGACAGCACCGCGGTGCCGGTCACCAAACTGACCAGCAGCGCCGGCCCCTACCTGCACTGGTCGGATGCCGATAGCGTGCATTGGATGCTGGGCAACCAGTATTTCAGCCGGGACATCAAACCCGGCGCTTCGAATGCATCGACATCGATGGCCTTCAGCGTGCCGAGCGATCGCCCTTCTGAAACCGTGGCCTTCACCGGCGCCCGCATCATCACCATGAAGAATGCCGAACGCCAGCAGGAGGTCATTGAAAACGGCACGGTACTGGTGCAGGGTGACAAAATCACCGCGGTCGGCGCGAGCGTTGCGGTGCCGGCCGGTGCGCGCGTCATCGATGCCCGCGGCAAGACCATTTTCCCCGGCATCGTCGATGCACACGCGCATGCCGCGCATTTCGGCGGCGGCGTGGTGCCGCAGCAGAACTGGGCCTACTATGCCAATCTCGCGTTCGGCATCACCACCATGCATGATCCGTCGGCAACTTCGGAAACGGTGTTCTCGCAGGCCGAACTGCAGAAGGCCGGCACCTTGGTCGGCCCGCGCGTGATGTCGACCGGCACCATCCTGTACGGCGCCGACGGCGATTTCAAAGCCGTCATCAACTCGCTCGAGGATGCCCGCAACACCATCGCGCGTATGAAGGCGGTCGGTGCATTCAGCGTGAAGAGCTACAACCAGCCGCGGCGCGACCAACGCCAGCAGATCAACCAGGCCGCGCGTGAACAGGGTGTTCTGGTGGTCGAAGAAGGCGGCTCCACCTTCAACCACAACATGACCATGATCCTCGACGGCGTCACCGGCGTCGAACATAACATTCCGGTCGCACCGCTTTACAAGGACGTGGTCGAGACCTGGAAGGCCACCGATGTCCGCAATACACCGACCTTGGTGGTCAACTACGGCGGGCTGAATGCCGAGTACTGGTGGTACGACAAGATGAACATCTGGGAAAACCAGCGCTTCCTGAACTTCTACCCACGCGAAGCCCTGGATGCCCGCTCCATCCGCCGGGAAACCGCGCCGGACTGGGACTACTACCACATCAAGGTGGCCCAGCAGGCCAAACGTCTGCGCGATGCCGGTATCCGCATCCAGATCGGCGGCCATGGCCAGATGCAGGGGTTGTCGCCGAACTGGGAAATCTGGTCATTGGTACAGGGCGGCTTCTCACCCTGGGAAGCGTTGCGCGCCGCCACCATCGATGGCGCCGATTATCTCGGCTTCAGCGCCGAAATCGGTTCACTGGAAGCAGGCAAGCGCGCCGACCTCGTGATCACCAACAGCAACCCGCTGGACAAGATCGAGAACACCATCGATACCGCTTACGTGATGGTCAACGGCCGTCTGTTCGATGCCGCCACCATGGCCGAAATCGGTGGCAAACAGCGCCCTGCACCGGAGTTCTACTTCAACCGCCAGCAAAGCGGTCTGAGCGTCGGTCAGGAATACGGGCCGACCCTGGAAGCCCAGGGCGATTGATGCTCTGTGCTTTGCTACACTGGAAGGCGCCGGCAACGGCGCTTTCCTTTTT
>CAJAPA010000016.1 GCA_903942465.1 uncultured Gammaproteobacteria bacterium | reverse complement strand
CTGTCTTCCAGATAGATGCGGACCAGACTCTGGTAATCGCTGCCCATCATCTCCTGCAGATCCTCGACGATTTCCATGTCGAGCGCTGGCAGTTCCGCGCTGGCCGTTGCGGCTTCGGTTGTGGCGCCGACATTCGCCGGTGCTTCAATTGCCGGTGCTTCAATTGCCGGCGTTTCGTTACTGTGCATCAACCATTTCACCATGACCTGCTCCAGCAGTTTGCGGTCGACCGGTTTCGACAGGTAGTCGTCCATGCCGGCATCCAGACAGCGCTGACGGTCTTCGGCCATGGCATTGGCGGTCATCGCGATGATCGGCAGGCGCGGCAGCGACTTTTCCGCTTCGATACGGCGCCAGGTCTGGGTGGCTTTGTAGCCATCCATCACCGGCATCTGGCAATCCATCAGCACCAGGTCGAAGTCATGGCTCTGCTGCAGCATGTCGATGGCGATTTCGCCGTTCTCGGCGCTCAGGCAGTCGAAATTGCAGATCTGGATCAGGCGCTGCGCCACCAGCAGATTGACTGGATTGTCTTCCACCAGCAGCACCAGACCGCGCGATTGTCCGGGCACGAACAGCAGGTCGGCCGGCAGGATGTTCACCGCCGGTTTCTGCTCATGGTAGCTGGGCGGCTGAAGTTCGCTGGCGGTGCTGGCCAGCAGCCGGTTGAGTTCGGCGAACAGGGTCGACATGTCGGTGTTGCGCGCGATCACGCGCCGCCGCGGCGCTTTATCCAGTTCCAGCGCGGGCGCTTCCACCGAATGCAGCATGGCGATGCGCAGGCGCTCGAACTCGCCATCGGCCAGCAGGCTCTTCTGCAACTGCAGGGCGCTCTGCCGTCCGGAACTGACGTCGATGACCAGCAGGTCGAGGTCGGACATGTTGCCGACCGACACCGATTCCTTCAGGATGCGTTGCGCTTCGAACACGGTGTTGGCCACGTTGAGCTGCGCGCCGGCATTGATGTTGGCTTTCTCGATCTTGCCAGTCAGGATCGGGTCGCTGGAATACAGCAGCACATTGGCGTTCTTCAGTTCGGCCGCCAGGCCGTGGCTGTCGCCCACCGCTTTCAGCATCGGGATTTCAAACCAGAACGTGGAGCCGGTTCCGGGCTGCGAATCGACGCCGATCTGTCCCGCCATCAGATCGACGATGCGCTTGCAGATGACCAGTCCCAGACCGGTTCCGCCATACAGGCGCGTAGTCGAGGCATCGGCCTGGCTGAAGGCCTTGAACAGGCCGCCGGCATTTTCCGGCGAGATGCCGATGCCGGTGTCTTTCACTTCGAAGCGCAGGATGTGGTGCTGGCGGGTTTCCGACTTGGCCTTGACCGAAATCGTCACGGCGCCCTTGTCGGTGAACTTGATGGCGTTGCTGAGCAGATTGCTCAGTACCTGGCGCAGACGCACCGGATCGCCTCGTACGGCCAGACGCAGCGAAGAATCCAGGTTGACCTGGATGCCAAGATGTTTGGCATCGGCCTGGCTCTGGAACATGCGCATCACCGAATTGACCACGTCGCGCAGGTTCATGCCGGTGGTTTCCAGTTGCAGCTTATTGGCTTCCAGTTTCGAGTAATCGAGGATGTCGTCGACGATGCGTTTCATCTGCCCGGCCGAGCTGCGGGCGGTGCTCAGGATGTCGGTCTGGTCCTTCGCGAGCGGAGTCGTCGACAGCAGATCCAGCATCGGAATGATGCCGTTCAGCGGCGTGCGGATTTCATGGCTCATGGTCGCCAGGAATTCACTTTTGGCCATGGCCGCCGATTCGGCGGCCAGCTTGGATTTCTTCAGCTCGAATTCGAGACTGCGCTGCTTTTCCAATTCAGTGCGCAGCCCGGTCACTTCCTGCAGATGATGTTCGGTGTTGGTTTCGGTCTGTGCGATGCGGCTGTGATGGCTTTCAATGCGGTGCCAGAGCGCCGCCACGAACGACACCGTCAGCAGCGACGTGATGACCGTGATATTGAGCCAGACCGATTCATTCAGCCATAGGCTGATGCCGGAAGAGATGGCGGCGCCGGCGGCCGAGGCCAGAGCCAGCCAACGGATGAGCGTGGATTGCTGCGGGCGTTCGCCGTCTGGTGTCATCTCAGAGCACCGACTGGTCGAAGCCGAACTCGAGGCTGCTGTCGGCCGAGTGCACCAGGTTGCCCTGGATGAAATCGATGCCGCTCATCCACAGCGCGGCCGCGCTCTGCGCGTCCTCCACGCAATGGCCGATGACTTCCACGCCGCGCCGGTGGGCGTTGTCGGCCAGCGCCTTGACCTGGTCGCGCGCGCTCTGGTTGCCGAGCTCGGCGGTCAAGCGGTTGGCCAGCTTCACGTAACTGATTGGCAGGCTGCCGAGCAGATCCGGTTCGTCGTTGCGCGGGTTGTAACGGCTCAGGCAGAACTGCACGCCGTCGCCGCTCAGGGTCTGGCACAGGTCCTTGATGGATTGCTGGTTGAGCAGGGCGTCGTTGTGGTTGATTTCGATGACCAGACTGTTTTCCGGCACACCGTAGGCTTTCAGCAGATTCTTCAGCCAGGTCATTTGGCCTTCATCGAGCAGGGTGATGTTGGATTGATTGACGAACAGCTTGATCTGGTCGCCGGCCGCCACGCGTTCGCTGATGGTGGCGACGGCTTTGGTCATCGACCAGCGGTCGAGGGTGATGATGAGATTGCTTTTCTCGGCAATATGGATGAATTCGGCGGCCGGCACGATGCCGTCATTGCCGTCGGTCAAGCGCAGCAGAGACTGGAACTGTTTTTCAGAGCCGCCGGCCACGGCCACGATCGGTTGATACAGATGCGACAGGCAGTTGTTGCTGTCGGCGTTGGCCAGCAGCGCGATGATGGCTTCCTCGCGCTGCACTTCCGCGCTGGATTGCGGACGGTAAACCACGGTGCCGGTCGCATCGCTGCGTGCGCTGCGTGCGGTGCGCTCGGCGGCATTGATCAGGATGTCGGTGCTGCCTTTGCCGTGCTCGAAGGCGCAGATGCCGATATGCACGCGGAACTCGATGCTCTGCCCCTGGATTTCGAATTTCTGCACCATGATGCGCGTGCGCACCTTTGCGGCCTGAGCGGCCATGGTGGCTTCATGGGTGTCGCCCTGGTACAGCAAGGCATAAGCGCCGTCACCGAAACGCGCGACCGGCGCCGGCTGGCTGATGCCGGCCAGGAAGGCGGAAAATTCACGCAATAGGTTTTCGAAGGCGCTCAGGCCGAGGCGGTCCTTCAGCAGATTGATGCCGTTGATTTCGATGAAGAACAGCGCCTGGTCGCTGCGTTCAATGCGCTGCTCCATCAGGGTCAGCATGTCCGAGCGCCGGATCAGTCCGGTATCCTTCATGCCCCCGGCGCTCTCTCCGCGCAGTGCGCGGTGCCGTTTGATCCGGTTCTGTACCGCAGTGATCAGCCGGCGCGGCCGGATCGGTTTGCTCAGGAAGTCGTCACCGCCGGCTTCCAGGGCATCCATCTGGCGTTCTTCGTCGGATTCGCCGGACAGGAACACGATCGGGATGTTCTGGAACTGCTCGGACTGCCGGATCATTTCGGTCAGTTCGATGCCGCTGGCCTTCGGCATGTTCAGATCCATCAGGATCAGATCGGGTTTGAACGATTCGATGTGAGCGATGAGATTGTCGGCTTCCAGCAGCACTTTGGTGCTGATTTCGGCATTGCGCAGGATGCCTTCGGCGAACATCGCCTGCGAGCGGTCGTCTTCGACGATCATCACGCGGTATCGTTCGGTTTTTCCGAAGCGCAGGATCTGGTCGATGCGGGCGACCACGCCACGGGCGTCGGCATTGCCGCTGATGACCGCATCCATCATCGCGAAGCGCTCTGCAGCGGCCTCGGCATCGCCGTCCGGCGGTAACAGCTGCACGGCGGTCAGGTATTTCGGATGTTTGCGCCGGTAGTCACCGATCATGCCGCCGATGTGCAGCACATCCTCGGCGAACTCGGCATCGATCAGCAGCAGATCGGCCGGGAGCGCCTGCAACAGCTCCGACAACTCATCCACGCTGTCCAGCAATTCCAGATCCACACCGGCCTGCTCGAGCTGCAGGTGGATTTCCTGGGCCAGAGTGCCTTGGCGGGTCAGGTGATAGATGCGTTGGTTGCGGAATCCGTGATCGGCCGCGGGTTTGGTGGTTTCGTTCATGGATGCCATCCTAGCAGGGGCCGCAGCATCGGCTGCGGGGGGCGTTGTTGGGGGTTCGGCATTCACCGCCGTCGGCGTTCCGGCGCCTTCCGACCATTGCCGCCAGTAGGCGATGGGCGGCGTTTCATAGCGGCTTTCGGCGCTGGCGCTGACCGGGACCTGTGCCTGCCATTCCGGGACGGGTGCGCTGACCGGTGCCGGCTTGGCCATCGGCATGCCGGAAGCGTCGCTGAAATCCTGCAACTGTGCCGCCTCTTCGTCCGTGGGCAGTTTCGTCGCGGCCAGACAGGCGCTCAGGATGCCGTCGATACCTTGCAGAGGCTCTGCCTCGGTATACAGGCCCGCCCGAAGCATGCCGCGGACGTCTTCGCGCATCTGCCACAGTGCATTCAGGTCCCAGCGCGATACCCGATAGCCGGCAATCCGTGCCGGAAGGCCGAGCGGTGCTGCGGAAGCAGGATTGTGGTGGTCGATCATCTGCGGCTTGCCATTATCCGTTTGCGCGCGTTCTGCGACCGATTCTTCAGCGCGCCTGAACGCTTATTATGCACGCAAAATCAAGCCTTTGTCAGCCGGGCCGAGGAGAGCGGCCGGGCCGGGCGGGAACCGCTATAATGATGGGCGTAGTCCGCGCCGGGAGTCGCTGCCATGGCGGTGCAAAACAAAGATCTGCCACGCTTTTCAATCGTCAGCCAAACGCCCCGTTTCAAGGGGCTCGCCGTCGTGCTGGGCGGGCTCTGGCTGCTGCTGGCCTTGGCCTGGGGTTGGCTGTTCTGGCGGGGTCTGCATTCCGATGCCGGGCAGCTGCGGGAACAGCGCGATACGGCGATTGCCCAAAGCGAAACGCTGAAAAACAGCGAAGCGCGCCTGAAGCAGGAGCTGGCCAACGCCAAGCGTGCCGAATTCATCACCCGCAGCGCCAATAACCAGATCCAGGAATCCCTGGCCGAGAAAGACGAACAGATCGCCGGGCTTCGCGCCGATATGGATTTCTATGAACGCCTGGTCGGTTCCGGCGGCCGCCGGCACGGCCTGAGCGTGCATAACGCCGAGTTCACGCCCGGCGCCGGCAACGCCTGGCACTACACCATCACCCTGACCCAGAACATCAACCGCGGCGGCTTGACCTCGGGCCAGATGCGATTCGCCGTGGATGGCGTTTCCGGCGGTAAACTGAAGAGCGTGGAGTGGACGCAGTTGTTGCAGAAACCGAATGCGCCGGCGCAGGCCTTTTCCTTCCGCTATTTCCAGCAGATCGAAGGCGATGTCATGTTGCCGCCGGGCTTCACTCCGCAACGGGTCCGGGTCAGCGTCAGCGGCGGTTTCGGCAAACAGGAGCAGCGTTTCGACTGGACGGTCAGCCGTCCGCCCGCAACGCCGGAAATTTAATTTTTCATTCAATCAGTGATGGAGCGTCATCGAAATGTTGGGAAGTAAAAAAACAAAGCTGTCCGCGAACGGATCGGACAATGTGGAAACCCTGATCGGCCGCCATGTGGTGATTCAGGGCGACCTGCTGTTCTCGGGCGGGCTGTACATCGAGGGCAAAGTGCTCGGCAAGGTCATCGCCGAGGACGGCGCCGATTCGCTGTTGACCCTGGCCCAGGGCGGCGTCATCGAGGGCAGCATCAGCGCGCCGAAGGCGGTCATTTCCGGCCGGCTGACCGGTGACATCCACAGCCGCGAACGCATTGAACTCACTGAAACCGCCCATATCCAGGGCAATATCCATTACCGGTTGATTGAAATCACCGCCGGTGCCACCGTCAGCGGGCAGTTGATCCATCAGCAGACGGCCGAATAACCCCATTCCGAGGTGTAGTCCATGAGCGAACCGACCTACCAAACCGTTGCCGCCCCGCTGAGCCTGACCGCTTCGGCCGCGGCCAAGGTCGCCAGCTTGATTGCCGAGGAAGCCAATCCCGAACTCAAGCTGCGCGTTTACATCAGCGGCGGCGGCTGCTCCGGATTCCAGTATGGATTCAGTTTCGACGAACAGGCCGAAACCGATGACCTGGCGGTGCAGCGCGACGGCGTGACCCTGATCGTCGATCCGCTCAGCCTGCAGTACCTGATGGGTGCCGAAGTGGATTACCGCGAAAGCCTCCAGGGATCGCAGTTCGTCATCCGCAATCCCAACGCCAAAACCACCTGCGGTTGCGGCAGCAGCTTCTCGGCCTGATGCGCATTCCCGATTTCGCGTTCCGTCATCCCGGTCTGGACCGCGCCGAACCGATGCGCACGCATCCGGCCGAACTGGATGCGGCTTGGGCGGGCGCCCGCCTTCTGGTTCTGAATGAAAAAGGCGAAGCCTGCTGTTACAGCGCGTCCGAGATTTATTACCCGGCCACCCGGGTGTCCTTGCGTCGTCCGGAATCGGCGACTTTGCTGGGTTTCGATGCCGGCCAGGCCACCTTCGCCTTGCCGCTGGATGCGGTGGCGCACGCACCGCAGGAGATGATTGGCATCCGCGCCGCTGCCGTGGAATGGCCGGAAATGGATGCCGCCATCTTCGCTCAGGCCAAAGCCATTCTGCATTGGCAGGCACAGTCCAAATTCTGCGGCCGCTGCGGGGGTTTGCTCGATCTGAAAACCGCCGGCTACAGCGCGGTCTGCGGCGGCTGCGGCCTGGCCAGCTACCCGCAGACGCATCCGGCCACCATCATGTGCGTCAGCGACGGCGAGCATCTGCTGCTCGGCCGGCAGGCGGCTTGGCCGGAAAAACGCTGGTCGCTGCTGGCCGGTTTCGTCGAGCCCGGCGAAACGCCCGAGCAGACCGTGGTGCGCGAGGTCTGGGAGGAGTCCGGTGTGCGCGTTGAACGCGTGCGTTATGTCGCTTCGCAGCCCTGGCCGATGCCGATGGCGCTGATGGTCGGTTTCGATGCCTATGCGGCGATGCAGACGATTCACATCAGCGACGAGTTGCAGGCTGCACGCTGGTTCAGCCGTGAGGAAATCAAGGCGCTGGTC
Source organism: uncultured Gammaproteobacteria bacterium (assembly GCA_903942465.1). Taxonomy (GTDB): domain Bacteria; phylum Pseudomonadota; class Gammaproteobacteria; order Xanthomonadales; family Xanthomonadaceae; genus Arenimonas. The sequence goes on along the minus strand of CAJAPA010000016.1, from coordinate 13,225 downwards.
GTGGCTGATGAACTGACCTTGCCTGACCCGCTGTCGATTTCGCGCTATCTGATTATGCGCTGGCTGCATGCCGATTCCGCCGTGGCCGAATTTTGGCATACTACAGCCTGACAAGGGGGCACGCATGACCTGGACGGTAATGGCGGTAGTGGCAGCATTGTTGATCGGCCATGTCCTGCCGCAGGTCAGCCGTTGGCGGGATTTCAGCTGGTACGAACGTTGGCTGGAAATCGTCCGCCGTGCCGAGTTCGGGTCCTCGCCATGGCATGCGTATGCCGGCGTATTCCTGTGTGCCGGTCTGCCGGCGCTGGTGATTGCGCTGCTGGTGGGCTGGTTGGACGGCATCTTCGCCTTCCTGGTGGCTTTGGCCGCCATGCTGTACACCTGGGGCCCACGCGATCTCGATCTGGACGTCAATGCGATCATGGATGCCGAAGGCCTGGAGGCGAAAGAACGCGCCGCCGCGGCTTTGTACGAAGAAGGCCAGCCGGTGTCCTTGGAAGGTCCGGTGGCGGTGGCGGCGGTGTTCGAAAACGCGCTGACGCGTTGGTTCGCGGTGCTGTTCTGGTTTCTGCTCTTGGGCCCGGGCGGCGCACTCGCTTACCGTCTGCTGTATCTGCTGGTGCATCACAAACACGACATGGCCCTGCCGGTGGGGCTGCGCGATGCCGCCGCAAAAACCCTCAACGCCGCACACTGCCTGCCGGCGCATCTGATGACCCTGGCCATGGCGCTGGCGGCCAACTTCGACAAGGTGGTACAGGTCTGGCGCGATTGGTACGCCGAGGGCGGTCTGCGTCTGGACTATGCCTTTCTGTCCGCCGCGGCCAACGCCAGCGTGGCTTCGGAGCTGGCGGATGAAGCAGCCGATGCCGAAGACGGTCCGTCTTCGGCACCGGCGCTGCTGGAACTGCGCGATGCCATGAGTCTGGCCTGGCGCATGCTGCTGCTGTGGCTGGCGGTGCTGGCCGTTTTCGTTCTGGCGGGTCTGGTGAACTGAAGCGGTTCAGTCGCGCTTGCGGTAGTAACGGATTGCCAGGCTACGCACGAGCAGAATCGGGATCGCGAACATAATATTCAGAAACAGCTGGATTTGCAGCCATTCGCCCCAGGTTTCCATCTGTCCGGTTTCCAAATCGACGCCCGGTGGCTGCAGCGCAACCAGCAATACGAACAATACCAAGCCGTAGAACAGCAGATGGCAGACCCATCCGCCCAGATTGTGCGGCAGGAAAAGCAGAAACATGCGGCGTACGGATTTCCCCGCACTGACCTTGTCTTTGCGCTCATCGGCCTGCTGCATGAACTCCGTCAGCTTGCTCCGCAGTTCGTCGAGCTCGCGTGCGGATTCCTGCTTGACCTCGGCGAAGCGTTCCGGCGTGCATACCCCTTCCTGGGCTTTGACCCAGGTGCCGAGAAAGGCGATGCGGCGCTCGGCCAAGCCGATTTCGTCCTGGAATTTGGCTTTGATGCTGCGCTGCTCGGTCCACGCCGCTAGGCGTGCCCAGGTGCCGCCCAGCAAGGTGATGAAGCCCACGACTGCAGTGGCCATCGCTAAATGATCTTGAATACTCGGTTCTGCCATCAGGATTCCCCTCTCCCATGTGCGCTCAGCATAGCACGCTGCGATGCGCGTCTAGGCCCACTCGCCGCGCATCGCTTTGACTTTTTGTTCCAGATCCGCAGCCGTGGCATGGGCGCCGTCCACCGGCGCTTCCGCCATGATCGTTACATGCGCGCGGATGCGGCTGGGCAAACGCAGGGTGTTGATCACGCCGCTGCGGCTGAAAATGCTGGCCCACATGCCGCGGATCGCCAGCGGCACCACCGGCACCGGGCGCGCGGCCAGAATGCGTTCCATACCGGGTTTGAACGGGCCGATTTCGCCGTCTGGCGTCAAGCGGCCTTCGGGAAAAATGCAGACCAGTTCGCCCTCGGCCAAGGCCTTATCGACTTCGGCGAATGCCCGCTCCATCAGTTCCGGATCCTCACTTCTGCCGGCAATCGGAATGGCATTGGCGGCCTTGAACGCCCAGCGTGCGCCGGGCGTATTGAAGATTTTGTAATACATCACGAAACGGATCGGGCGCGGCACGGCGCTGCTCAGCAGCAGGGCGTCCATGTAACTCACGTGATTGCACACCAGCAGCGCCGGCCCCTCATCCGGTACGTGTTTCTCTATGCCGTGCACTTCGACCCGGTACATGATGCGGATGTAGATCCAGGCCAGGAAGCGCAGGAAGAATTCCGGCACCAGCAGCATCAGGTAAACCAGCACCGCCAGATTCAGCAGCGACAGCAGCAGGAACACTTCCGGAATGTTGAAACCGAGATAGCGCTGCAGCACGATGCCGGTAACGGCGGCCGACACGATGAACACCGCATTCTGGATGTTCATGCCTGCGATGACGCGCGACAGATGGTGTTTCTCGGTCCGGCTCTGGATCAACGCGAACAGCGGCACGATGAAGAAGCCGGCGAACAGGCCGATCAGGGTCAGATCGGCCATGATCCGGAAGCTTCCGGCCTGCTGCCAGAACTGCGCGAGAGTGATGCCGGTTTCCGGCGCGAACCCGGGACGGGCGAAATAAAGATCGGCGCAGAATATCGTCATGCCGAGTGCGCCGAACGGTACCAGACCGATTTCCACCGTGCGCTGCGAGAGTTTTTCGCACCATAGCGAGCCCAGGCCCGTACCGACCGAGAACAGCGCCAGCGCCAGCAGGTTCAGGGATTCCGAACCACCCAGATGCAGCTTGGCGTAATTCGGCAATTGTGCGCTGAGCAGGGTGCCGACGAACCAGAACCAGGACACGCCGAACACCGCGCGCCGCACTACCATATTGTGTCGGACCATGCGCAGTACATGCAGGGACTCGGCGAGGATATTCGGATTGATTTTCAAATCCGGTGCGATGGCTGGTGCCATCGGAATCGCACGGCTGACCAGATGCCCGGTAATCGCCAGGCCGATCATCGCCGCGGCCGCGGCCTGCGGTCCGTGCCCGGGAATCATCAGCAGCGACATGCCGGCGATCATGCCGATCAGAATCGAAATGGAGGTGCCCATTTCCACCAGGCCGTTACCGCCTGTGAGTTCTTCCGGCGCCAGCACCTGCGGCAGGATGGCGTATTTGACCGGGCCGAACAGGGTGGATTGCACACCGGTCAAAAACAGGCAGAACAGCAGCAGCGTGGGCAGGCCGTAAATGAAGCCAAAGGCCGCCAGACTCATGATTCCGATTTCCATGGCGGTGGTGATGCGGATCAGGCGCGCTTTCTCGACCTTCTCGGCGATCTGGCCGGCGGTGGCGGAAAACAGGAAGTACGGGAGGATGAACAATGCCGGCGCCAGATTGGCATACAGCGTGGACTGCTCGGTGCTCAAGCCCATTTGATACACCATCAGCGCCAGCATGGCGTTGCGGAATACGTTGTCGTTGAATGCGCCGAGCGCCTGCGTCAGGAAAAACGGCAGGAAGCGGCGTTGCTTGAGCAGTTCGAATTGGGAGTGGGCCATGGTGCGCGGTTTCGGTGACCAAGGCCCACTATAGCCGACTCAGCCGCGCTCGCGTTCGATGGCGCGCCAACCGATGTCGTTGCGGTGGAATTCGCCCAGCCAGCTGATCTGATCGGCCAGTGTATACGCGGCATTCTGCGCTTCGGCCACGCTGCTGCCGAGCGCGGTGGAGCACAGCACGCGGCCGCCGCTGGTCAGCACCTGCCCGTCTTCGAGTACGGTTCCGGCGTGGAACAGTTTGCTGCCGGGTGGGGCGTCGATATCAAGGCCGTGAATGACATCGCCGGTGCGCGGGGTGCCCGGGTAATGTTCGGCGGCCATCACCACGCCGAGTGCCGGACGTGGATCCCAGTGCGCTTGGGTGGCGTGCAGGCGGCCGTCGATGGCAGCTTCGATCAGTGTGCTCAGATCGGATTGCAGGCGCAGCATCACCGGTTGGGTTTCCGGATCGCCGAAGCGCACATTGAACTCGATCACTTTCGGCGCGCCGGCGCCGTCAATCATGAGGCCGGCGTAAAGGAATCCGGTGAACGGCATGCCGTCACTGATCATGCCGCGCACGGTCGGTTCGACCACTTCGCGCATGACCCGCGCGTGTACTTCCGGAGTGACCACCGGGGCCGGTGAATACGCGCCCATGCCGCCGGTGTTCGGGCCGGTGTCGCCGTCGCCCACGCGTTTGTGGTCCTGGCTGGTGGCCATCGGCAGTGCGGTACGGCCGTCCACCATCGAAATGAAACTGGCTTCTTCGCCGGTCAGGAATTCCTCGATCACCACGCGCGCGCCGGCTTCGCCGAACTGGTTGTTGCCGAGCATATCGGTGATTGCGGCTTTGGCCTCATCCAGAGTCATCGCCACCACCACGCCTTTGCCGGCGGCCAGGCCGTCGGCCTTGATGACAATCGGTGCGCCGACGTGATCGACATGCGCCAACGCTTCGGCTTCGCTATCGAACACCGCGTAATGCGCGGTCGGAATGTCGTGCCGTGCCAGAAAATCCTTGGCGAAAGCCTTGCTGCCTTCCAGCTGCGCGGCGGCCTGGCGCGGCCCGAAGATGCGCAGGCCGTGGGCTTGGAACAGATCGACCACGCCCAGCACCAGCGGTGCTTCCGGACCAACCAAGGTGAACGCCACGTTCTCGGCTTGTGCAAGTGCCAGCAGGCCGTCGATGTCAGTGGCCGCAACGGCCACATTCCGGCATTTGTGTTCGCGGGCGGTGCCGGCATTGCCGGGAGCCACAAGAATTTCCGTGATACGCGGTGACTGCGCCAAACGCCAGGCCAGTGCATGTTCGCGCCCGCCGGATCCGATCACGAGAATTTTCATGGGTGTTCCTCAGTGTTTGAAGTGGCGGCGGCCGGTAAATACCATGGCGATGCCGTGTTCATTGGCGGCATCGATGACTTCGTTGTCGCGCATCGAGCCACCGGGCTGGATGACGGCACGGATGCCGGCCGCGGCAGCGGTATCGATGCCGTCGCGGAACGGGAAGAAGGCGTCGGAGGCCATCACCGCGCCGGGCACGGCCAAGCCGGCGTCGTCGGCCTTGATGCCGGCAATCTTCGCGCTGATCACCCGGCTCATCTGGCCGGCGCCGATGCCGATGGTGCGCTGGTCCTGCGCGAATACGATGGCATTCGATTTCACGAACATCGCCACTTTCCAGGCGAACAGCAGATCTTCCAATTGTTCGAGGCTCGGCTGGGTATCGCTGACCGTTTTCAGGTCCTTGATACCCAGCGTGTCGCTGTCGGTGTTCTGCACCAGCAGTCCGCCGGCAACGCGTTTGTAATCCCAGTCCCCGCGATGACCGTCGAGCGCGCCGCAGTCGAGCACGCGCACGTTCGGCTTGCGCGCGAATGCGGCCTGCGCATCCGGGCTGATGCCGGGCGCGATGACCACTTCCACGAACTGGCGTTCGGCGATGGTGCTTGCGGTTTTGCCGTCGAGCGCGCGGTTGAAGGCGATGATGCCGCCGAAGGCCGAGGTCGGGTCGGTGGCGAAGGCGCGGTCGTAGGCGTCGCCGATGTTAGCGGCCACGGCCACGCCGCAGGGATTGGCGTGCTTGACGATGACGCAGGCCGGCGCATCGAAGGCCTTGACGCATTCCAGCGCGGCGTCGGCGTCGGCGATATTGTTGAACGACAGTTCCTTGCCTTGGATGAAGCGGGCGGTGGCGACGATGCCGCTGCCGGCCGTGGCTTCGACGAACAGGGCGCCGGCCTGATGCGGATTCTCGCCGTAGCGCAGGGCGCTGCCGAGTGCGAAGGCCGGATGCAGGCTGGCCGGCCATGCGGTGGCTTCATCGGGATTTTCCGCGCGCTTGGACAGCCACTCGGTGATCTGTCCGTCATAGGCGCTGGTGTGCGCGTAGGTTTTCGCAGCCCAGCTGCGACGCTGCGCGTCGGTGCTGCCACCGCCGGCAAGCGCGTCGATGAAGCCGGCGTAATCGGCCGGATCGGTCAGTACCGCCACACGCGCATGGTTTTTGGCAGCGGCGCGCAGCATGGCCGGCCCGCCGATGTCGATGTTCTCGACGGCGTCGTCGTACGTGCAGTCGGGCTTGGCGACGGTGGCCGCGAACGGATACAGGTTCACCACCAACAGGTCGATGGCCTCGATGCCGTGCTCGGCGCTGACCGCGTCATCGGTGCCGGCACGCGACAGCAGGCCGCCGTGGATTTTCGGATGCAGGGTTTTCACCCGACCGTCCATGATTTCCGGAAAGCCGGTGACGCTGCTGACATCGGTGACGGTCAGGCCGGCGTCGCGCAGGGCTTTAGCGGTGCCGCCGGTGGATAGCAGCTGCACACCATGCGCAATCAGGGCTTCGGCCAGCGGCAGCAGGCCGGATTTATCAGACACCGACAGCAGAGCGCGACGGACGGGATGGTGGATGGCAGGCATAAATCACTCCGAAAGGGGCTTAATTATAAACCCTCGGGGTGATGCATTGGGGCTGGATCAGCCCTCGGAAACGGCGTATTGCTTGAGTTTCTTGCGCAGGGTGGCGCGGTTCATGCCGAGGATTTCGGCCGCGCGGCTCTGATTGCCCCGGCAGTGGATCATCACTTCCTGAAGCAGTGCCGGCTCGACTTCGGCCAGCACGGTGTCGTAAAGATCGTTGCTTTGGGCATGCCCCATATCCTGCAGATACCGGCGCACCACGCGGGCCACGACATCTTTCAGGCAGGGTTGGGTTTTGGTTTCGGGGGTGGTGCTATGGATGAGGTGCAGGGTGTTCACTTACGGCTCGTGCGGGTAATTTTTTCCGGCCGTGTAGTTTATCCCGATTTGCCAACCCTTACCTGAACGCCTCAGTGAAAATCGAAAGCGAAGCCCGCGGCCTTGCCGGAGGTTTCCTGCAGCGCGATTTCCACCGAGACGGTCTGTCCGGGTTTGATGTCGCCGTCCTGCGCGGCATTGAGGTATTCGCGCGGACGGAAACGACGCATGGCGAGGGCATCACCGGTGACATCAGTGAGGCGGATTTCAATCTGCGGCCAGGGTTGCGGCCATTGTGCCTCATTGCGGAAACTCAGCTGGACCCGCAAAACCCCGGCCTGTTCGGGGTCGGCGGCAACCGCCTGACGCACCGGCACGAAAGCCTCCGGCTGTCGCCAGGCCTCGAGCTGGCAGGAGGCCAGCAGGCACAGGCGGCTGACCAGCGGCCGCCAGGCCGGATTTTCGGCCAGCGCATCGCGTTTGGCCAGAATGATCTGCAGGCCCAATGCCAGAACCAGCACGGAAATGCCGGCCAGCAACGCGCGACGGTTTCGCTCAGCGTTTGCGGCCATCGATGCGGATCCAATCGTCCTGCTGCGTTACCGTCAATGCCTCGAAATGCGGGGCGAAAGCTGCCAGCACCTCGTGTTCCTGACCTTTCAGAATGCCGGACAGGGCGATGAGGCCACCGGTCTGCGTGCGTGCCGCCAGCGTGTCATGCAGGGCGATGAGCGCCGAGGCCAGGATGTTGGCCAGCACCACCGGATACTGGCGCAGCGGTTCGGCCTCCGGCAGATAGACCTGCAGCAAATGACCGACACCGTTGCGTGCGGCGTTCTCATGCGTGGCGATGAGCGCCTGCGGATCGTTGTCGACACCGACGGCCGAGGCCGCGCCCAGTTTCAACGCTGCCAGCGCCAGAATGCCGGAACCGCAGCCGAAATCGAGCACGTCCTTGCCGCGCAGATCGAGGCCGTCCAGCCATTGCAGACAGAGCGCGGTGGTCGGGTGCGTGCCCGAACCGAAGGCCAGGCCCGGATCCAGACGGATGATGACGCCTTCGGCCGCTTCCGGCGGGGCGTCACGGTGCCAGGGAATGATCCAAGTGCGACTGCCGAAGCGCATCGGTTCGAATTGATCCAGCCAGGCCCGTTCCCAGTCTTGGTCTTCCACCGTTCGGAACGTGGCGCTGGACCAGTCGATGCCGCTGTCGTAGGCATCCAAGGCATGCAGCAACAGGCCTTCATGGGTGCCGGCATCGAACAGCGCCAGCAGCACGATGTCGTTCCACAACGGGGTTTCGCCAACGCCGGGTTCGAGGATGGCTTTTTCGTTTTCGGCGTCGGCCGCGTCCAACAGTGACACGCTGAGCGCGCCGAGTTCGTTCAACGCGGTTTCTACCCGCGCTTCCTCGCTGGCTTTGCAGGCGATGGACAGCTCGAGAAACGGCATCAGGTCAGGCCAAGGCCTTTGTCTTTGCGTTCGGCCAGGCGTTTTTCCAGATAATGGATGTTGGTGCCGCCCTGGAAGAAACCGGCATCGGCCAGAATGCGTTGCTGCAGCGGCACATTGGTCTTGATGCCGTCCACGATCATTTCCGACAGCGCGCAGCGCATGCGGTAAATCGCCTGTTCGCGGGTGTTGCCGTGCACGATCAGCTTGCCGATCATCGAATCGTAATTCGGCGGCACTTTGTAGCCTTCGTAGATGTGCGAATCGACGCGCACGCCGGGGCCGCCCGGCGAGTGGAAATGTTTGATTAGGCCCGGACTTGGCAGGAAGCTGTCCGGATCCTCGGCATTGATGCGGCATTCGATGGCGTGGCCGCGGATGACGATGTCGTCCTGGGTCAGCGACAGTTTCTGGCCGGAGGCGATCAGCAGCTGTTCGCGCACCAGATCGACGCCGGTGATCATCTCGGTGACCGGATGTTCGACCTGGATGCGGGTATTCATTTCGATGAAGTAGAAGCGGCCGTCCTCGTAAAGGAATTCGAAGGTACCGGCGCCGCGGTAGCCGATGCGCACACAGGCTTCGGTGCAGATACGGCCGATCTCGGCGCGTTGTTCGGGCGTAATGCCCGGTGCCGGCGCTTCTTCCACCACTTTCTGGTGACGGCGCTGCATCGAGCAGTCGCGTTCGCCCAGATGGATGGCGTTACCCTGGCCGTCGGACAGCACCTGAATTTCGATGTGGCGCGGGTTCTCCAGGAATTTTTCCATGTAGACCATGTCGTTGTTGAACGCGGCCTTGGCTTCCTGTTGGGTGGTGGTGATCGAAGTGATCAGGCTGTCGGCTTCGCGCACCACGCGCATGCCGCGTCCGCCGCCACCACCGGCCGCTTTGATGATCACCGGATAGCCGATGTCTTCGGCCATTTTCAGGTTGGCCATGGCGTCGTCGCCGAGCGGTCCGCCCGAGCCCGGCACGCAGGGCACGCCGGCATCCTTCATGGCGCGGATGGCTTCGACCTTGTCGCCCATCATGCGGATGACATCGGCCGTGGGGCCGATGAAGATGAAACCGGAACCTTCGGCACGTTCGCAGAAGGTGGCGTTTTCAGAGAGAAATCCGTAACCCGGATGGATGGCGTCGGCATCGGTCACTTCCGCGGCGGCAATGATGGCCGGAACGTTCAGATAGCTTTCGATCGACGGCGCCGGACCGATGCAGACCGATTCGTCGGCCATCGCCACGTGCTTGAGGTTGCGGTCGACCGTGGAATGCACGGCCACGGTCTTGATGCCGAGCGCGCGGCAGGCGCGCAGGATGCGCAACGCAATTTCGCCGCGGTTGGCGATGACGACTTTTTTCAACATGGCTTCAACCTGCTCAGGAGATGATGAACATCGCTTCGTCGAATTCGATGGCTTGGCCCGGCTGGACCAGAACGGCGGTCACGGTGCCGGACACGTCGGCTTCGATCGGATTGAACATCTTCATCGCTTCGATGATGCCGATGGTGTCGCCGGCTTTCACACTTTGGCCGATGCGCACATAAGGCGCGGCTTCCGGGCTCGGCGAGGCATAGAAGGTGCCGACCATCGGCGAGCGTACGGTGTGGCCGTCCGGAACCGACTTGGCTGATTTGCCGACCGCTTCCGCGGACGGTCCGGCGCTGGCGGCCGGCGCACGCGCCGGCGCTTCTGCCGGGGCCGCCGGAGCGGCGACGTGATGGATGACCGGGGCCGGAACGGCCATGCCGCTATGCCGTGCCAGGCGCACGGTTTCCTCGCCTTCCTTGATTTCCAGTTCGGACAGGCTGGACTTTTCCAGCAGTTCGATCAGGGCTTTGATTTTGCGTAAGTCCATAATGACCTCAGGTACGTGGTTCAGGGGGTATCGGCGGCGGATGCGGGAAACCACTGCATCAGCTGCGCCAGGGCAAATCGGTAGCTGTCCGGTCCAAAGCCGCAGATGACGGCTTTGGCCAGATCGGAAAAATAGGAATGCTGCCGGAACGGTTCGCGGCTGTGCGGATTCGACAGATGCGCTTCGATGAAGGGTAGGCCGACCGCCGCGAAGGCATCGCGCAGCGCCACCGAGGTGTGGGTGAAGGCTGCCGGATTGATCAGGATGGCATCCACGCCCTGGGCGGGCGCTTTTTGCACGGCCTCGACCAGCTCGTGCTCGGCATTGCTCTGCAGGAAGGCGATGCGGTGGCCGGCGCTTTCGGCCTGGATTTTCAGGGCGTCATTGATCTGCGCCAGGGTTTGCGTGCCGTAGATTCCCGGCTCGCGCTGCCCCAGCAGATTCAGATTCGGACCGTTCAACACCAGAAAATACGCCACAGCACCCTCCCCAAGCGAACGCTCAGTTTCGCAAACTTGAGGGGATTTGTCTAGAAAATGACGGGATTTCGCTGAAAATGAATGCTGTTTGATTTTTGTTAACGACAAGAACTCAGTGCATGCCGTCCTGCAGCCATTGCCGCAATTGGGCTTCGCCGGCGAACACGCCGATATGGCGTTTGACCAAGCGGCCCTGTGGGTCGATCAGCGCCGTGAACGGCAGCACCCCCCAGCCATTGCCCAGCAGTACCGAGCTGTCTGTTGCGCCGGGCGGCTCGTGGTGTTGGGTGAATCGGACCGGGATGTCGGTCAGCAGGGTAGCGGCCGCATCGGGGGTTTCCAAAGCGATGCCGATGACCTCAAATCGGCCCTGATTGTCGGCGTGCAGTGCGTCCAGCCACGGCATCTCCACGCGGCATGGGCCGCACCAGCTGGCCCAGTAGTTGATGATCTGCCAACGGCCTGGGGTCGGCAGGGTGCGCGGGCTGCCACCGAAGTCGGTCACGGTGAAAGGCCGCACCGTGTCGCCGATGGCGGCGGCACCGCCCGGTGCCGGATATTTCGGCGGCACCAAGCACTCGAACAAGGCCTGTCCGATTTCCGTGCGCAGCAAAATGCCCGGGCCGGCGATGAAGATACCGGCCGCCAGCCCCAGAAGGGCAGCCAGCACGGCCAGCACCACCACTTTCAGCGGTTTCATTGCGCCAGCGCGTCACGCATGATGTCGAGGGTCAGCAACTGCGGCAGTTTTTTGCCATCGCCCGCACCTTCGGGGTACACCACATACAGTGGCACGCCCGGGGTGTCGTATTGATCGAGGTAGGCGCTGATGTCCGGATCCTGATTGGTCCAATCACCGACCAGATACACGGTGCCGGTGTCTTTCAGCAGTTGCGTGAACGCTTCCGTGTGCAGTACCGCTTTTTCATTGACCTTGCAGGTGATGCACCAGTCGGCGGTCATGTCGACGAACACCGGCGTGCCCTGTGCGCGCAGTTCGGCCAGACGCTCCGGACTGAACGCCTCGTAATTCTTGCCTTGCGTGCTGATTGCGGCGCCCGGCTGCGCTTGCTGCAGGGCGAAACCGAAGCTGGCAGCGGCCAGCACGCCCAGTGCCAGCGCGATGGCTTTGGCACGCAGGCTGGGCGACATCTTCTGCCGTTCGAACCACCACAGCGCCGCGGTCAGCGTGGTGGCGGCGATCAACAGCAAGGCCAGACCGTTCACGCCTTTCTGGTTGCCGAATACCCAGGCCAACCAGACCGCGGTCAGGTACATCGGATAGGCCAGCCAATGCTTGAGCGTGTCCATCCAGGCACCGGGTTTCGGCAGTCTGCCGGCAAGTCCGGGCAGAAAGCCGATCAGCAGGAACGGCAAGGCCAGACCGAGGCCCAAGGCCAGAAACACCGAGAGCGCCAGCACCCAGTGCGCGGTGAAGGCGAAGGCCAGTGCGCTGCCCATGAACGGCGCCGTGCATGGGCTGGCCACCACCACCGCCAGCACGCCGGTGAAGAAGTCACCGGTGGGGCCGGATTTCTCGGTGAGTGATTGCCCCATGCCGGCGAAGCCGGAGCCCCAGTTGAACAGGCCCGACATCATCAAACCGATTCCGAACATGAGTAAGGCCAGGCCGCCGACGATGATCGGCTGTTGCAGTTGGAAGCCCCAGCCCAGGGCCTGACCGGCACTGCGCAGGGCCAGCACGCCGATGCCGAGTGCGGCGAAACTGCTCATGACGCCGGCGGTGTACCACAGGGCATGACTGCGCGCATGTCCGGGCGTGTTGGCCTTCGCCAGCGCCATGGCTTTGAAGGACAGCACCGGCAGCACGCAGGGCATCAGGTTGAGAATTAAACCACCGAGCAACGCGAGTAACAGTGCCGGCAGCCATTGCAGCAATGCATTTTGTGCAGTTGCGTCTGGCGCGCCGGCAGCGACGCTGGTGACGCCGGCGGGCAGCGCGAGCGTCAGCGTCTTTTTCATCGGGGGGTAGCAGATGCCGTTTTCCTTGCAGCCCTGATAATCCACGGTCAGGGCCAATGAGCCGGCGTCTGTCACACGGCGCTGCAACGGCAAGGTGATTTCCACCGGTTCGAAATACACCGGCACGGTGCCGAATTCCGGGTCCGGATACCACACCGCCTCCGGCAGTTTCGCGTTGCCCGGCGTGGCGATGGCGTTTTGGGGTGTGCTGAAGGCAATCTTGTCGCGGTAAAGGTAGTAACCCTCGGCCGGCGTCAGTTTCAGCAGCAAGGCTCCCGCGTCGCCGACGATGGCTTCGATCTGGAAGGCCTGATCTTCCGGCAGCGTCGCATCGGTGCCTGCGCCGTTCAGGCCGAGCAGAGCTTTGCCGTCCGCCGCTGCGGCGGTATGCAGTGGAATCCGCAGGCGCTTGTTCTGCGGTGGGTAGCAGATGCCGATATCGGCGCAGCCTTGGTATTGCAGACGCAGCAGCACATGGCCGGTGCCGGCCGGTGCGCTGAAGCGGATCGTAGTGACCAATTCCTTCCGGTAGGTTTCCACATCGCCGAAGAACTCATCGCGATAGGCTTTGCCGGCCGGAAGCTGCAACGGCTCCAGGGTCACTTCCGGGTTGTCGCTTTCGATGGCGGTGCGGTGCCTGTAGAGATAGTAGCCTTCGGCAATGCCCCAGCGGATGCGCACACTGTCGGCGCTCACGGCCTCAATG
>CAJAPA010000015.1 GCA_903942465.1 uncultured Gammaproteobacteria bacterium | reverse complement strand
GCGGCGCGGAACGCCGGTTTTTCATCCAGGCTTTCCATGCGGGCGTTGAAGGTGTGGTGGCTGAAGGCGGTCTCTTTGGCCCAGAACGGCATCAGGCCCCAATGCAGCTTCACCAAGCGGGTGTCTTCGCCATCGCGGATCAGCACGCCGGCGGTCTGGCTCGGCGCCAAATTGTAGCGGGCCGGCAGCAACGCGAAATCGGCGCGCAAGGCCGGCCAAGGCACCTGCTCGGGGAGGGTGATCGGAACCTGGGTGAATCGGCCGCACATGGGGCGATTGTAGAGGAAATCAGGGGTTTCGGCGATGTGACGCCGATTTGTCAGGCTTATAGGGCAGCGATTGGCGGGTACAGGATTTCCCCGAAATCAAGCTCGGGGTGCGCAATCATCAAGGCGATGATCAAGGGCACCAGGGTGCCGAGTATGTTCGCGCCGTCGCTGATCTGCTGACGGTTGACTTGGCTGTTCCAAGTCGCGCCGCCGTGCACCAGCTGGTTGCGCAGCACGTACAGCCGGTCGAACACGATGGACAGCACCACGCCGGTCTGGTTGGCCATCACCGCCTGCATGGCGCGCATGTTGGCGGTGCTGAACTCCGTTTTCCAACGGTCGGAAGCATCGTGATCGCGCAGGGCTTTCCAGAATCCGTCAAAAACATACTTGTTGTCGATGAGGACCCGGATCGGTCCGCTGAACTGTTTGAATACCGCCTGTTTCAAGCTGCCCTCAGCATCCGCCTGGACCAGTACATTGATGAAGCTTTGCAGATTTTCGCGTTCCACCCGCTCGAAGCCGAACTGTTTGGCATAGGCGGCATTCAGAGCAATCCACAGAAAGATGAAGCGGGCATCGGGATCGTCCGTCTCCTGCTCGGAACGCGCCAGCCAACTGATGGCGCGGTGCAGCCGGATGGCGGAGGCTTCAGCATGGGCGGTATTGGCTTTGAGGGCGGCTTTCAGGTCGGCGGCGGGCATGACGGAATTTCCAATGAATCTGGAAACACTATAGCAGGCCTAATTCAGGGTTTTGCTTTCCGCCGCGCCGGTCTTTTTGTTTACCAGCTTGCGTGAGGGCTTTGAGGCCGTGCGCTGTTTGGTCCTCACCAATTCCTGGGCCTCGATGAAGAGCTTCGCCAGATCGGTTGCTCGCTGCAGGTACTCGACGCCATCGCTTTTGAACAGCCAACTGAAATCGCCGACCTCGAAACAGCGCTCCAGGCAGGCGTCGTAAACCATCACCGGGTGCCCGCTGAGAAACCCGTTGAACTGGGCGAAATAGTCGGCTTGCTGGTGGTTGAAAATTTTCTGGGAGCCACCCACGGAATCGGTGATGCGGATGAAACGCGACAGATACGGGTAGTCCTCGATGTCCGGGACTGCATCCGGATCGTCTTCCAGCGCGGCATGATATTCCAAAATCGCTTCCGGCCGGCCGGGACGCTCCAGGGTCAGGAAGTCGATGCGGAAACGGCCGCTGTTGCTGAATGGGGTGATGACGTAACGATTGCCTGCGCCAAAATGGTAATCCATGGAAATCCTCCGTACGGGTTAACGAGCACCGCCGGAAAGGGCGGGCCGAAGCCCGCCCCGAACCGGAGCCGGTTCAACACATCCTGTGTTACTCGTTTCCTTCCATGTCTTTGCGTTCCTTGTCGCTGAACGCCAGATCGGTACGGCTTCGCCGGTAGCTCATCATTTTGTCCGACACGATGTTCATGCTTTCCCGCACATTGCGCTTGGAAAAGTTGGCCGAGCGGGTGTCATTCACCGCGAACTCGCGGGCTTCGCGCACCGCCGACAGATCGCTGGACAGGAAAACGAACTCCCAACCGGCATCCTGCTTGGCCTTGATCAGGTCAGTGATGTGGGCGCGGGTGAACGTGGTGCTGGCGTTCTCCATGCCGTCGGTCACGATCACGAATACCACCGCATCCGGCTTGGTTTCCGGAGTGTGCATGTCCAGATGGGCGCTGAGCCGGTGGATGCCGGTGCCGATGGCATCCAGCAGCGGGGTCGAGGCGCGGGGCTGGTAGTTGCCGTGATCGAGCGTCGGCACTTTGGACAAGGGCAGGTTTTCGGCCAGGATTTCGAACGGGTTCTGGCTGTCGAACTGCACCAAGGTCACGCTGGCGGGCAGGTCGACACTGCGCTGCTTGTCGAAGAAGCTGTTGACGCCGCCGATGATGTCGTCGGTGATGTCGCTCATCGAGCCGGAGCGGTCCAGGATCAGGGTGATATGGGTGGATTGCGGGTTCGTCATGGTCTTTCTCCTTTGGGTTTTCGGCGTGATGCCGTGAAAAGCCGGCGGGTGCGCGTAAGCCGCGCTCAGGCCGGGTAGAAGCCGCTGCGTCGTGCGTCGTGGGCATCGGGAACGATGCACACATCGATGCGGCGGATGAAGCCGTCGGCGACATCGGCAAATGCCAGTCCGACGAGATGGTCTTTTCGGTCCTGCGCCAGAATCACGCAATGTTCGTGGCCGTAGGCCTGGATGCGGCCGATTTCGGCAAACACCAGGCGGCCACTGCAACGCACCGCCCCCAGTTTCTGGCTGAAGTACTCCCGGAACACCGCCTTGCTGGTAATGTCGCCCAACACGAGCTGCGACCCGTATTCAAAGTCCTCAGCCAGTAAGGGCCATAAATCCTCCGCATTCAGCGTGTTCAGGGCTTTGGCATAGGCGGTCAGGGCGTCGGTTTCAGTCAGTGGCATGGGCTTCCTCGGGATGTGCACACAGCTTAAAACAGGGCGTTCTCATATCCTGAGATTGGCTCGTGGTCAGATGGAATCCGGCAAGGTGTTTGTCCGGCGCCGCGCTATAATCGAAACAGAACCAAGGAGCGGTAATTGGCAATGGCGCAAGGCAATTCCAGCATGCATGGCGGGACCGAAACCGGCTTTCAGCTTTACCGCGCCAGTCGTCTGGAAGCCTTGATCGATCCGCTGTGGACCTTGCTGGATAAAACCTGGCCGGACAATGTGCTGCAAGCGCACACGGTCATCGCCGCGCATCCGGGCATGAAGCAATGGCTCACCGGCGCGCTGGCCCGGCATCAGGGCACGCAGGGCATCGTCGCCAATCTCGACATCCTGTTGCCAAGTGCCTGGATTGAACGTCAGGCGCATGCGCATCTCGGCGCCGGTGCCGTCGCGCTGCCGCGCTATCAGGTCGCCCACTTGCGCTGGAGTCTGCACAGCCTGCTGGATTCCCGGCAGGGCGTGCCCGGTATGCAGGATGTGCGGGTGGCGAATTATTTGAGCGGTGCCGGCAGTACCGCCGAAGCGGCGCGTCGCCGTTTCCAGCTGGCCGATCGCCTGGCGCGCATCTACTCGCAATATGTCATCTACCGGCCGGATTGGTTGCAGGCCTGGGAAGCCGGAAAATTCAGCTATGCCGGCGGTCAATCCTTGGAATCGGAACTGCTGGGCCCCTTGTGGCGGGCGGTGCAGAGCCGGCTCGGCCGCCACCGCGGGCATGCCATGCAGGAACTGAGCACGGCCTTGAAAGCCGATGCTATCGAACGGCCGGTGCTGCATGTCTTTGGTCTCAGCCATTTGGCACCGATAGAGTTGCAGGTGCTGCGGGCCTATGCCGAACGCGCCTTGGTGGTGCTGTATATTCCCGATCCCTGTCAGGAATATTGGGGCGGCTTGAAAATCAGTACGCCCGCGGACTGGCAGACCTATCGCAGCGAAGAACAGCAACGCCTGCAGGCGGCCGGCGAGGGTGAGTATTGGCAGGAACTGGACCATGCATTGTTGGCACGCTGGGGCCGCCTGGGTCAGCATTTTTTCAGTCAACTGGCCGAGGGGCCGATCCGCGATGACCTGCGGCACGGGCAGGACAAGGACAAACCGGTTCCGGTCAATCGTCTGCAACGCCTGCAGGAAAGTATTCGGCAACTGAAGTCGGATCTGATGACGCCGAAATGCGATGCTGCCACCGAATTGGCCGATGCGTCCTTGCGTGTGCATGCCTGCCATACCCGTCAACGCGAATTGGAAGTGCTGCGCGATGCCTTGCTCGATGCGCTGGCCAGCGGTATTGCACCGGGCGAGATGATGGTGATGGCGCCGGATATCAGTGCCTATGTGCCGCTGATTCCGGCCGTGTTCGGCGAAGCCGCTTCTGCCCGCGAACTCCTGCCTTACCATCTGGCCGATGTGCCGGTGTCACGCAGTCACGGCCTGTTTACCCTGCTGCGGCAGTTACTGGCCTTGCCCGGCCAACGCATTACCGCACCGGAAGTCGCCGATCTGCTGGCCGTTCCTGAAGTGCAACGCCGTGTGGGATTGGATGCCGATGCCACCGATGCGCTGCGCGATTGGTTGCGCCAGAGCCGGGTGGCGTGGTCGCTGGATGCCCGGCATCGCGCCGGCTTCGATGTGCCGGCGGTCAGCGAGCACGGCTTCGCCTGGGCGGTCGATCGCATGCTTGCCGGCTATCTGATGTCGGATGCGCCGGAAAGTGATCGTGATCATGCCCTGCGTCTGCCCGATGGCAGCGAGGTGCTACCGGTGACCGGCATTCACGGGCCCGGAGCCCAGGCCCTGGGGGCTTTGGATCATCTGTTGCAGGAAGTGCAGGCCTGGTGCGATCTGGCCAGCCGCGAATGCACGGCCACGGAGTGGCAGACCTTGCTCACCCAGCGTCTGGAAGCCTTGCTTCGCATTGATCCCGCTGATGCCGCCGCCGAAAGTGCATGGAATGCCTTGCTCCGGTTTGTCGGGCAGTTGGCTTTGGAAACCGAAGTCGCCGAGGAACAGCCACGGCTGCATTTCGCGGTGATGCGTGAAGTGCTGTTGGAGCGCCTGTCCGGTGTGGCCGAACGGCAACGGTTTTTGATGGGCGGCATCACCTTCTGCGGTATGGTGCCGCAACGGGCGATTCCGTTCCGGATGTTGGCCGTGCTCGGCCTGAATGATGGCGAATTTCCGCGCCGGCGCAGCGATGGCGGTCTGGATCTGATGACGCGTTTGCGTCGTGTCGGTGACCGCGATGTGCGCAGCGATGACCGCTACCTGTTTCTGGAAACCCTGATGGCGGCGCGTGATCGCCTGCACCTGAGCTATCTGGGCGAAAGCGTACAGAATGGCAAGCCGCGCAATCCGGCCGCTCCCTTGGCGGAATTGATGGCCGAGCTGGAACCCGGCGCGGACAAAAACACATCACCGCACTGGTGGGTCAAGCATCCGTTGCAACCCTTCGATGCCCGTTATTTCGACAAGCGCGATCCGCGCCTGTTTTCCTTTGATGCCCGGTTTGCCCGCATGCTGGGCAATGGCCGCAGCTCTCCTTCGCGCTTTCTGGATGGAACGCCGGCCCTCGAAACCGCATTGCCGGGGCAGGTGGCCTTGCCGGTGTTGCAGGACTATTACCGCGATCCGGCCCGGCACCTTCTGGAAAAACGGCTGCAACTGCGTCTGGAGGCATTGGACAGCGGACGTTTGCCTGAAGACGAGCCGATGGACGAGCGACTGGATCCGATGGCGACCGTCGCGCGCCGGGTGTTCTTCGCCGACGCCCTGCCTGCCGGCGCGGCCTGGGATGCGTCCGTCCTTCCGGACTGGGTTCGCCTGAGCGGGCTGCTGCCGCCCGGACCGATCGGGCTTGCGGCCTGGGAACACGAGGCGGCCTCGGTGCGTGCGGCGCTGGCGGGTGTTTACGCCAGTGCGCTGCTGGATGCAGACAGCATGGCGAACGTCCTGCAGGAAACAGTGGATGTCCAGATTCCGGTCGATGCCCGGCTGTGCCGCATCACCGGCCGCATCGGCGGCGTGTTTGCCATGGCGGAAAATCCTTCGGGCCGCATCCTGTTGCGGATGTATCCCGCCAAAGGCGAGTTGAAGTCCGAAGCCGATCTGCATTTCGGTGAGCGTATTTCACTCTTCCTGGATTGGGCCTTGTTGCGGCTGCACAGCGCCGATACGGTTCCCGTGCGACCGCTGCTGCTGTGCAAGGGCGACAGCCCGTGGCAGGACAGCCTTACCCGCTGGGATGCGGAATTTCGTGACGCCGATGGCGCACAGCAGAAGCAGCTGCGGGCCGATCTTGAGGGTCGCGTGGCGGGGCTGCTGTCCCGTTGGCATCAGGCGGAAATACAGCCGCCCCTGTATTTCGCACGCACCAGTTGGGCCGCCGCCCAGGACGCGGACGCGCAGAATGCCGGCAAAGTTCAGGAGGCCTGGCATTCCGGCCATAACAACGGCGGCGAGCATGCCCACGGGCAGGGCTATAACCTGCTCTTGGCCGGCGATATCGATTTTGAAACCGATGCGAAAGCCTTTCAGGCGTTGCATGCGTTCGCCCGGGAATTGAATGCGCTGATCAGTTTCCCGGAGGTGCAGGCATGAGCACGTCCCGCGATTGGCGCGCATTGGACTTGTCCCCGGCGCGCCGCAGCCTTTTGGAGGCCAGTGCCGGTACCGGTAAAACCTGGACCATCAGCGTGCTGTATCTGCGCCTGCTTCTGGAGCAGGGGCTGACGCCGCGGCAGATTGTAGTCACCACGTTCACCAACCCTGCCGCCGAGGAACTGCGTGAGCGGCTGCGGGCCCGCCTACTTTGGACGGTCACGCTTGCCGATTCCCGCAAGCCCTTCGCCCCGAAAGCCGATGCCATGGACGAACAGTACATGCATGCGCGTTGGCAGCAGCACCCGGAGTTACGGAAAGCGGATTTCAGAACCCTTCAGGTGGCCTTGGCCGAGCTGGATATGGCGCCGGTGACCACCCTGCATGGCCTGTGCCAGCGGATTCTGTCTGATCATCCGTTTGCTTCCGGGGCGCTGTTCAATGGCGGCGAACTGATCAGCGGTACGACGCTGCTCGATGAGCTGGCCAAGGATCTGCGACGCCGTTTGCTGCAAGGCGATCCGGAGCTGGACGCGCTGATCCGGCTGCAGCACAGTGCCGGCGTGGAACCGAGTGCATCGGTACTGAGGCGCACACTCGGTCAGCTGCTGATGCCGGGAAGCATGATCCGTTCCTTCGATGATGCCGAATTGGATCGTCTGCTGCCGCGGGTTCGTGCCCAGGAATTACGCGAGCTGACGCCGCTTTTCAAATCCAATGCCGCGACCATGACGCGACTTCAGCCGCTGATCGCTTTACTCGAGGATCGTGAGGCCTGGCAGATGCCGGATAAATTCGAGAGCCAACTCCAGGAAGCTGTCTCCGAAGGCAAAGGTATCCTGAAAGCACACGAAGCAGACCCGCGCATCCCTCCGGCCATGGCGTATGTGCAATCCGTGATCGACAGTGGCGTGCTGCATTTCAAAACCCTGCGCTTCTGGGCGGCTGTTGCCGACTGGGCCAAAGCCCAGGCCAAGCTCCGCCTGGCCGCGCGCAGCCAACGCAGTTTCGATGCCTTGCTGACCGATGTGCATGCCGCCTTGCACGGCGATGCCGGACAGGCATTGGCTGAAACACTATATATGGCCTGGCCGGTAGCGCTGGTGGATGAATTCCAGGACACCGATGGCATTCAATACGGCATTTTGGATGCGATTTACCGCGCACCGGATCATGCGCCGCGCGGTCATCTGGTCATGATCGGTGATCCGAAGCAGGCCATTTACCGCTTCCGTGGCGGCGATATCCGCGCCTATCAACGGGCCGCCTCGGATGTTCCGGATAAGGGCAAAATCAGTCTGGACACCAATCGCCGGAGCTCCCGGACGTATGTCGCCGCCATGAATGCCTGGCATGGGCTATGCGGCGCGGCCCTGAGCGCGCGCGACACCGAGGATGGCGTGCATTACCACCCGGTGCATGCCAGTGACCGCAACGATACATCGCCTTACACCATTGCGGGCGAGCCCTGTGACCGGCCCCTGCAGTTCCATGCCGCTGCGGATCTCGATCAGGCCGCGGCACCGGTCCGCGTGCGCGAAGCGCTCACGGTCTGTGCCAATCAGATTCAACAGCTGCTGCACAGCGGCCAGCATGCCATCGGCGATCGTCTGGTGCAGCCTGCGGATATTGCGGTGCTGCTGCCCGCGCATCGCCAGGTCGGCCAGCTGCGTGATTTGCTTCAGGACCGGGGCGTGCCCTGCGTCAGTACCACGCGGGAAAGCGTGTTCGCAACCGAATCCGCCCGCGAGCTGCAGATCATCCTGTTTGCCGTGGCCCATGCCGATCAGCCCGGCGCGCTGCGTGCCGCCATGGCCACCCGTTTGTGGGGTGCGTCTTTCGCGGCCATTGCGGCATTGAATGCCGATGCGGCCCGGTGGCAGGCGGCCGTGCGTGTCTTCCACCAATGGCAGCTGCTCTGGCAGCAGCGCGGCATCCAGGCCGTGGTCGATGCCCTGATTGCGCGCATTGCCGCCATGCAGTTGGATTGCGTCGGCGGGGAACGCCGCCTGACCGATCTGCGCCATCTCGGCGAATTGCTGCAGACCCGCATGGAAGACTGCAACGGCGCCGAAGAGCTGCTGGTCTGGTTCTCCGCCCAACGCGAAGAGGGCGGGGAGGATGCCGAGGAGGCCGCCGATAACCGGCAGCTGCGCATCGAGTCGGATGCTGCACGCGTGCATCTGATGACCCTGCATGCCAGCAAGGGTCTGGAATTTCCCATCGTGTTCCTGCCTCTGATGTGGGCGCATAACGAGCGGCGTGAATCGGGCTTGCATCAGGCCGGTGACAGTGCCGAAGGCCTGCGTCTCTGGCAGTTGGGCGAATCGGCCAAACATGTGGCCTTGCAGGACATGCAGGATGAGCGCTTCCGCGTCCTGTACGTGGCCATGACCCGCGCCATACATGCCTGTCATGTCTATGTGCTGCCGCCGGAGCGCAAAAGCGGCAACAGAAAAAGCGGCAATCCACTTTCGGGTACGGCATGCACGGCCATTGATGTTTCTGTCTCGCGGCTCCAAGCGCGCGCAGAGTGGAGAACCGACATTGACCACGCTGAAGGCATCGCCTGGCAGGACGATTGGCAGCCGCGCCAGGCCCTTCCGGCCATGCCCGAAGCCGAAGCTGCGCGTGACCAACGCATGGCCCGGCCCATGCCGGACATGCCGCAAGGTCCCTTGCCGTTCAAGCACAGTTTCAGCACGCTGACCAAAACCGGCGTGGCGACGTTTAGTGACGACAGCGCGGCGACCGATGAACGCCTGGACATATCCGAGCCCTTGGAGTCCGCGGCAATTCCGGCTGCTGCATTCGCTGATGCGCCGCATCCGGAGCTGACGGAACTGATGTCGGTGGCCGGCACCGACTTCGGCAATGCCGTGCATGCCATTTTCGAGCATCGGGAACCCATGCGTGGATTACCCGAGCAGAAAGCCTTGATCCGCCGTTGTCTTGCCGAAAACAACGTGCAGCACCGCGACGGAGATCCGGAGCGTCTGGCAGACATTCTGAGCAATCGCCTGCAGAGGGTATTGGAGACGCCTTTGTGTCCCCAGGGTCCCCGCTTGGGCGCGTTGCCGGCATCGGCGCTGCGCGCCGAAATGGAGTTCAATTATGTTCTCGGCCATGCCGATCTCGGCCGCCTGCGGGAGGTCTGTGCGGCACACGGCGATGCGGATCTGGTACCGGTGCCCTCGCGCCGGCTGGCCGGTCTGATGAACGGCAAAATCGATCTGGTGTTCCGCCATGATGGCCGCTTTCATGTGCTCGATTACAAGAGCAACCGGCTCGGCAGCAGCCTCTCCGATTACCGCCCGGAAGCCCTGAAAGCGGCGATGGACAGCCATCATTACCGGTTCCAAGCGCTGTTGTATGCCGTCGCGGTTGACCGTTATCTGGCACAACGCATCGTCGGCTACGAGCGATCGCGGCATCTGGGGGATTGCTACTACCTGTTCGTACGTGCGGTGGGGCTCGGCGATACCGCCGGCATCTGGCGTCACCGCTTCAGTGAGGCCTTGATGTCCGATGTGCAGCGGGTTCTGGCCGGAACACCGGCAGGACAGGCGATGGTATGAATAGTCGGATTGAGACCCCTTACCATTTCCGGGGCATGCTATATCTGCCGCGTGTCGAGCTCTGGCGTGCTTTGGACGACGCCGTGGCCCGCTGGGTACTCGTCCATGGCGGTTCACGCTTGCTGGCCGAAGTCGCCGGATGGGCCAGTTATGCTGAAGGCCAAGGCGACAGCGCCTTGCCCGTGGTGCCGGATATGCCATCACGTCATGGCCTACGCGCGCTGAGTGCCGCCGAGATCGAGGCATTGCGTACTGAACCGATGG
>CAJAPA010000014.1 GCA_903942465.1 uncultured Gammaproteobacteria bacterium | reverse complement strand
GCGCCAGCGTGCCCGTCGAACGCGGCATCGTGATCAGTTTCGAGCGCATGCAGCGCATTCTGGCCATCGCGCCCGGCGACCGCACCGCGGTGGTGGAACCCGGCGTGCTCAACGGCGATCTGCAACTGGCCTTGGCGCCGCACGGTCTGTTCTGGCCGCCGGATCCGACCTCGGCGCCGTACTGCAGCATCGGCGGGAATATCGCCTGCAATGCCGGCGGCCCGCGTGCGGTGAAGTACGGCGCCACCCGCGACAATGTGCTGGCGCTGAAAGCGGTGACCGGAACCGGCGAGCTGGTGGAGTTCGGTGCGCGTACGAATAAAAATGCGTCCGGATTCGATCTGTCGCGTCTGTTGATCGGCTCGGAAGGCGGTCTGGCCTTGGTGGTGGAAGCGACATTGAAACTGCATCCGAAACCGGCGGCAAGCCGCATGTTGCGCGTGCTGTACCGCGATGTCGAATCGGCGGCCGAAGCCGTAGCGCGCCTGATGGCGCAGCCGGAAACACCCTCGATGCTGGAATTCATGGATGCCTCCGCCATCGGTTTGGCGCGGGATATCGGCGGTGCCGATCTACCTGATGCCGGTGCGCTGCTGATGATCGAAGGCGACGGTGATCCTGCGCGGCTTGACGCACTGATGAAAACCCTGGCCACGCATGCCGGCGGCGAGGGTTGCCTCGATATCGCCATCCCCGCCAGCAGCGATGAACAGGCGCAGTTGATGGCGGCGCGGCGCGCTTTATCGCCGGCGCTGCGCAGTCTGGCCAGCGGCAAAATCAACGAAGACGTGGTAGTGCCGGTGTCGAAAGTTCCGGAACTGGTGCGTTTCGTCGAAGCGCTCAGCCGCGACTCCGGCCTGCTGATTGTGTGCTTCGGTCACATCGGCAACGGCAATGTGCACGTGAACGTGATGTACGACAAAGCCGAAGCCACGCAGACTGCGACGGCCGAAGCCTGTGCGGAAAAACTGTTCACTGAGGTTCTGCGCCTGGGCGGCATGCTCTCGGGCGAGCATGGCATCGGCCTGGCCAAGCGTGGATTCATGGCGCAGGCCTTCACCCCGGAAACGCTGGCGATGATGCGCGGCATCAAAACCCTGTTCGATCCGGACAATATTCTGAATCCGGGCAAGACGCTGCCGGAATGATTCTGCCGATTCATGCCGCCGGATGCCAACAGTGACCGAGATGTCGTCCGCCTTGGGTCTCACGGAATCCGAGGCGGCGGCACGGCTGGTCAAAGACGGCCCCAACCAACTGGAACTGGCCCGCCGGCGCAGCCTCGAACGGCGGCTTTTCGATCTGCTCCGGCAACCGATGTTCGCTCTGCTGGTTTTGGCGGCCGCACTCTACCTGCTGCTGGGCGATTTCAGCGAGGGGCTGACGCTGGCGGTGTTCGTACTGGCCGTCATCGGACTGACCTTCTACCAGGAAGGCCGCACCGAGAACGCCATCGCCGCTCTGCGCGAACTGACGGGGACCCGTGCGTGCGTCATGCGCGATGGCACGGCACGCGACATCCCGGCACGCGAAGTGGTCTGCGGCGACATTCTGCTCTTGGCCGAAGGCGACCGTGTCGCCGCCGACGGCAGAATGCTGGAGGCGCACGACCTGCAGGTTGATGAATCGCTGCTCACCGGCGAGTCCTTACCCGTCAACAAATGCGCTGGAGTTCCGGAACCGGATTCGGAAAGCGGTGACGACGACGGACCCGGCGGTGATAATCGGCCCTGGGCCTACGCCGCCACCTTCGTGGTGCGCGGGCATGGCCGTTTGCGCGTCACCGCCATCGGCGCCAACAGCCAGGTCGGACGCATCAGCCGCTCACTGGCGCAGGTCGATGATCAACAGACTCCGCTGCAGGCACAGACCGCGCGCTTGGTGAAGACCCTGGCCGGTCTGGCTTTAATCCTATGCGCACTGATGATTACTGTACTCGGCATCCGTTCCGGTCAATGGCTGCCGGCGCTATTATCCGGCATCGCGTTGGCCATGGCCATTCTGCCGGAGGAGTATCCGGTGGTACTGACCGTGTTCCCCGCACTCGGTGCCCATCGACTGACCCGCGACGGCGTACTAACACGCCGGATCAATGCGCTGGAAACACTCGGCGCCACCAGCGTCCTGTGCACCGACAAAACCGGCACGCTGACCGAGAACCGTATGCGGGTGAGCGCGCTGATCGCCGGCCCGGCGATAGCACCCAAGACCCTCCATTGGCCCTTGCCGGATGGCGCGCAGTTGCCGGACGTATTCCACGGCTTGATCGAGCACGCCATTCTGGCCAGTGCCCCGCAACCCTTCGATCCGATGGAAACCGCATTCCACCATGCCGGACATGAATACCTGAAAGGCAGCGGACATCTGCACGGCGATTGGCACTTAGCACAAAGCTATGCACTGACACCCGATCTGAAAGCAGTCACTCAGGCCTGGAAAGGCGTAGGCGCGCATCATGTGATTTCCAGCAAGGGCGCTCCGGAGGCGGTGATGGATCTCTGCCATCTGTCCGAAGCCGAGCGCAAGGCCTGGCTTCTGCAGGTGGAGGCGCTGGCTGCACGAGGCCTGCGCGTACTCGGCGTGGCCCGTGGCCGTCATGCCGGCGAAGGGTTTCCGGCGTCGCCGCACGATTTCGACTTCGTCTGGGAAGGTCTGATTGGCTTGAGCGATCCACTGCGCGCAGGCGTACCGGCAGCGGTGGCCGAGTGCCGCTCGGCCGGCATCCGCGTGATTCTGATTACCGGCGATTACCCGCTCACCGCACGGGTAATCGCGGACGAAGCCGGCCTGCCGGAAGGCGACCTGCTGACTGGAACCGAAATGCTGGCCCTCGACGACGAGGCCCTGCGCGAACGCCTGCGCACGGTGAACGTGTGCGCCCGCATCGCACCGGAGCAGAAGCTGCGCATCGTGCATGCATTGCAGGCCGCGGGCGAGGTGGTGGCGATGACCGGTGATGGCGTCAACGACGCACCGGCACTGCGCGCCGCGCATGTGGGTGTGGCCATGGGCGCACGCGGCACCGATGTGGCACGCGAAGCGGCGGCGCTGGTGCTGACCGATGATGACTTCAGTTCAATCGTGCGCGGCATCCGCACCGGCCGACGCATCTTCGCCAACCTGCGCAAGGCCATGGCCTATATTTTCGCCATTCACATTCCAATCGCCGGCATCGCACTGCTGCCAATGCTCCTGGGTCTTCCACCGTTATTGCTTCCGCTGCACATCGCGTTACTGGAATTGATCATCGATCCGTCGTGTGCTATCGCCTTCGAGCGCGAACCGGCCGAGTCCAGGGTGATGGCACAAGCACCACGCGATACCCGAGCGCCGCTATTCGGCGCGGCCGACATGTTCTCGGCGGCCTCCCAGGGCCTGTGCGTGTTGACCGGCCTTGCCGGCGTCTACGCATGGGCGAACTTCGGTCAGGACCCCTTGAGCGAAGCACAGACGCGTGCCTTGGTGTTCGTGACCTTGGTGGTGTCGAACGCCGCGCTGATTCTGGTCAACCGCGCACCGGCCGGCGGTTTTCTGGCCAGTCTGCGCGTTCCGAATCGCACGGCCTACGTCATCATCCTGCTGGCGCTGGCCTTGGCCGCGCTGACCATCCATTGGCCCTGGCTGCGCGCGGCGATGGATTTCGCCCCGCTGACGCTTAGCCAGCAAAGCGTGGCTGTTGCCACCGGCGTGGCGGTATTGGTAGCGGCGGCGGGTCTGCGCTGGCTGGGAAAATCGTTGCGTAAGTCCTAAGCCAAACCCGTGAAGTACCATACCGTCTGCGCCGCCGCCAAGGCCATCAGTCCCGCACTGACATCATCGATCATTACCCCGAAGCCACCGGAAAAGTGTTTGTCGGCCCAACCGACCGGTCCGCGTTTGACGATATCGAATAAACGGAACAGGACGAAAGCCAGCACGTAGGCCATCAGCGTTTTCGGCAGCAACAGCAGCGCGATCCACTGCCCGATAAATTCGTCCCAGACGATGTAACCCGGATCGTGCACCCCGGTTTTTGCGATCATCCAGTTGCTGGCGCGCACGCCCAGTTCGAAACCGACGGCAATCACCAGCAGCTGCAACCAAACCGGTTGCTCAGCCATCAGCCACCACCACAGCAGGAGCGCGAGCAGCGAGCCCAAAGTGCCGGGTGCTTTTTTCGACAAGCCGCTGCCGAAACCGAGTGCAATCCAGGCATAGGGGTGCTTGAGTAGGCGGTAATCAGTGAACATGCTTTGTCTCCGCAAAATGCCGGTAGCCGGTTTGTTCCAGCGCTAAGTGTTCACCATCCGGCGTCAGGCAGCGCAGTCCGGATTCGGCAGTAGTATGACCGATGACCGAGGCAGTGACCCCTGCGGCCGCCATGGCTTGTTCAATGGCGAAGGCCTCGGCCGGCGATGCGGTGAAGCACAATTCGTAATCGTCGCCACCGGACAGTTGCAGCGCCCAACGGGCGGTATCGTCTTTGTGGAAATCGAGCAGACTGGCTGACACCGGCAAGCGACCGAGTTCCAACTCGGCCCCGACGCTGCTGCTGGAAAGGATATGTCCCAAATCCTGCGCCACGCCATCGCTGATGTCGATAGCGGCGCTGGCCAGACCGCGCAAAGCCAGACCGGCAGCCACGCGCGGCGTCGGGCGGTCGAGCCGATGCCGCAGTTTCATCGACTGCATCGGGCCGTGTTTGTATTGCTGCAAGGCTGCCGCGGCATCGCCGAGCGAACCGGTCACCCAGACATCGTCACCGACACGGGCGCCAGTGCGTCGCAACGCCGAACCCTCGGGCACGAAACCCTGCACGGTGACGGTTACTGTCAAGGGGCCACGGGTGGTATCGCCACCGATCAAACTCACGCCGTGTTCGACGGCCAGCTCCAGCAGACCTTCGGAAAAGCCCTGCAACCAGTCCCAGTCCATCTCGGGCAGGGTCAGCGCCAGACTCATCCAGGCCGGCTCGGCGCCCATCGCCGCCATGTCGCTGAGATTGACCGCAAGCGCCTTGTAGCCGATGTCGGCGGCAGATGTTTCGTCGGGGAAATGCACGCCGGCCACCAAGG
>CAJAPA010000013.1 GCA_903942465.1 uncultured Gammaproteobacteria bacterium | reverse complement strand
TTCCTCGCTGAGCAGCAAGAGTGCATCCGGCACCGGTAGCGCGTCGGGCTTGTGCGAGGCCGCCAGCTTGGGCTCGATCCAGGCGATGGTTTCGAAACCGAAGTAGCCGACCAGTCCGCCGGAAAAGTCCGGCAGCTGCGGTAGTTTCGGCACGCGGTAACGCTCACGCAATGCATCCACCTTCGCCAGCGGATCGGTCAGGGTCTCGGACGCAACGGTTACGCCGCAGTCCTGTTCTTCGAACTGGTGGCCGCGGAACACGAAGCTGCGCCGTGCCGGCAATCCGATGATGGAATAGCGGCCCCAGGTTTCGCCACCCTCGACCGATTCGAACAGATAGGTGTTCGGACCGTCAGCCAGCTTGAGATACACCGACAACGGCGTGTCGAGATCGGACAGCACTTCGCGCACGACCGGAATGCGGTTGTAGCCCGCGGATACGGCGCGGTCGAATTCGGCCTGATCGGTCATAGGGCTTTGGCGATCTCGTCTCGCATGCGCCGGATGGTCTCGGCGTAATCGGTGGCCCCGAAAATGGCCGATCCAGCCACAAAGGCATCGGCGCCGGCTTCAGCCACGGCACCGATGTTGTCGATCTTGATGCCGCCGTCCACTTCCAGACGGATCAGACGGCCGGTTTCGCGGATGCGTTCGCGCACCAGACGGATTTTGTCGAGCGCCTGCGGAATAAAGCTCTGACCGCCGAAACCGGGATTGACCGACATGATCAGCACCAGATCGAGCTTGTCGAGCACGTGGTCGAGGACGTTCAGCGGCGTGGCCGGATTCAGCACCAGACCGGCCTGGCAGCCGCTGTCGTGAATCAGGCCGATGGTACGGTCGACGTGCTCGGAAGCTTCCGGGTGGAAACTGATCAGGCTGGCACCGGCTTTGGCGAAATCGGGAATGATGCGGTCGACCGGCTTGACCATCAGATGCACATCGATCGGTGCGGTCACGCCATGCTTGCGCAGGGCTTCACAGACCAGCGGTCCGATGGTGAGGTTCGGCACGTAATGGTTGTCCATCACGTCGAAATGCACCCAGTCGGCACCGGCGGCGAGCACGGCATCGACTTCCTCGCCGAGCTTGGCGAAATTGGCGGACAGGATGGACGGAGCAATGATCGGTTTCATGGCGGGCCTCAGGGTTGTTGCCGGCGTTTGCGGATTTCTTCATAAGCCGTATTGATGTCGCGTGCGCGGCGTTCGGCCAGCTCCTTGATTTCAGGAGCGGCATTGGCGACTTTGTCGGGATGGTATTCGGACATCCGGCGCCGGTAGGCGGCATCGATGGCGTCCATGGCGGCGCTTTCGTCGATGTCCAGCACCGCATAGGGATCCATTCCGGCATCGGGTGACGGTGAATCCGGTTTGCGTTTCCCGGAAAAGGCCCCGGAATCGTACAGATGACCGATGACGATTCCGATGATGATGAACACCGGGCGGCGGAGCAACAGGCCGATCAGGCCACCGATGATCTTGCCTTTCCATTTTGACAATGCATTCATTTTCGGCATCCGGGTTGGTTGGCGTACCAAGTGGCCAGCGTTTTGATGTCGTTCGGCTGCAGGGTATTGGCGATACTGTTCATCACCGGGTGTTTGCGGCTGCCGTTGCGGTACGCGTTCAGCGCCGTCACCAGATAGGCCTCATGCTGGCAGCGCAGGATGGGATTGACCGCCGCCCGGCTTTGGCCGTCGACGCCATGGCAGGCGGTGCACTGGCCGGATTTCGGCGGGGCCTTGCTTTGGCCGGCCGCCCAGGGGCTGAATGCGAGCAGGAGAAGGAAAAGGACGCGGGACATGCCGGTATTCTAGCAGTCAGCACGCCCGCTTAGCGGTACAATAATGAAAGTCCGCGCTCATCAAGGTTTCCCGTGGCCACCACCCTGCACACCTCCGATCTCGACCTGCCCCTGCTGCACCGTGGTAAGGTCCGTGACGTCTATGCCCTGCCCGGCAACCGCCTGCTGATGGTCGCCTCCGACAGGTTATCGGCCTTCGACGTGGTCCTGCCCGACCCGATTCCTGGCAAAGGCGAAATGCTCTGCCAGATTTCCAACTTCTGGTTCGGCAAGACCGCACATCTGTGCCCCAACCACCTGACCCATGAATCGGTGGCCGCGGTATTGCCGGCGGGTGTGGATGCCGCGCTTTACGGTAAGCGCTCGGTGGTTGCCAAAAAGCTGAAAGCCCTGCCGGTGGAGGCCATCGCCCGCGGCTACATCATCGGTTCGGGCTGGAAAGACTATCAGGCCAACGGCGCCATCTGCGGCATCCGGCTTCCGGCCGGTCTGCGCCAAGCCGAACAGCTGCCGGAGCCGATTTTCACCCCCAGCACCAAAGCGGCCGTCGGTGATCACGACGAAAACGTCGGATTCGATGTGGTGGTGGACAAAATCGGCGCTGATCTGGCCGAACAGGTCCGTGCCAAAACCCTGGAAATTTATGCCTTCGCGGCCCGGTACGCCCGCGAGCGCGGCATCATCATCGCCGACACCAAGCTGGAGTTCGGCCTGGATGAAAACGGCGTGTTGCACGTGATGGATGAAATGCTGACGCCGGACTCCTCGCGTTTCTGGCCGGCCGATACCTATCAGGTGGGCATCAGCCCGCCCAGCTACGATAAACAGTACGTGCGCGACTACCTGGAAACCCTGGACTGGAACAAGACCGCGCCCGGCCCGCACGTGCCGGCCGAGATCATCGCCGCCACCCGCGGTAAATACGCCGAAGCCCTGCTTCGCCTTGCCGACATCACCGTGGAGTAAGCCATGCGCCGCATCGACGAACTGCTGACGAACTATTCGAACGACCACCAGAACCCTGCCAACCAGCGCATGCATCTGATCTGCGTGCCCTTGATCGTGTGGACGGTCACCGCCATGCTGTGGTGCATCCCGGTGCCGGAGAGCCTGCTCAAGCCGGGCTTCTGGTTCGCGTTCGCGCTGTTCTTCACCTGGATGTACTACTGGCAACTGTCCAAGTCGCTGGCCTTGGGCAGCCTGCTCGGTTTCGTGGCCTTCGGTTTCATCAATTACGCGCTGGCCGCCCGCTTCGGCATCGACGGCCTGCTCAAAATCGCCATCGGCGTATTCATCGTGGCCTGGATCGGCCAGTTCATCGGGCACAAATGGGAAGGCAAGCGCCCGAGCTTCTTCACTGATCTGGTCTACCTGCTGGTCGGTCCGCTTTGGACCCTGAGCAAGCTTTACAAGAAGACCGGCATTGCCATCTGAAAGCGGCCGCCTGAGCGGCCGTGAACTCGGCCTGGTCGCGCTCATCTGTCTGGCTTGGGCCGGCAACTTCATCACCTCGAAACTGGCCCTGCAGGATTTTCCGCCGTTCCTGTTCACGGCCCTGCGCCTTCTGCTGCTCACTCTGTTGCTCGGCGCCTTCCTGAAACTTCCGCCACGGGCGGTCTGGCCGCGACTGCTGGCGGTGGCGCTGTTCAACGGCGTGCTGCATTTCGCGCTCAGCTTCTGGTCGCTCAAGCTCTCGCACAACATCGCCTCACCGGCAATCGTGATGCAAAGCTATGTGCCGATGGTTGCCCTCCTTGCCTGGTGGCTGCTCGGAGAAAAATTCCACTGGCGCACCGGCAGCGCCATTGCGGTCAGCTTTCTGGGTGTGCTGGTGCTCGGCTTCGATCCGGCCATCCTGGCCGATCTGCTGCCGCTGGGTTTGATGCTGGTATCCGCCCTGTTCATCGCGCTTGGCACCATCGCCATGCGCGGCCTGCAGATGGACCTGATCCAGCAGCAGGGCTGGACCGCCGCCATCGGCCTGATTCCGATCTGGCTGATGAGCGTGCTGGTGGAAGGCAACCCATTGGCGCATATCCAGAACGCCGGCATGCAGGCCTGGATCGGCGTCTTTTACGCGGCGCTGATCGCGTCCCTGGTCGGCCACGGCCTGTTCTTCGTGTTGATCAAGCGCCATCCGGTGGCGGTGATTACGCCCTATCTGCTCACTGCACCGCTGCTGGCGGCCATCCTCGGCGTCGTCTTGCTGGGTGACCAGGTCGGCATCCGGGTCTGGATCGGCGGCGCGATGGTGCTGTCGGGCGTGCTCGGCGTGGCGCTGCGCAACCTTCAGAAAGCCAAGCTGGAACCGCCGGTGGCAGCGGACTTGGTATAACAAAAGGGCCCTTGCGGGCCCTTTTGTATTACAGATGCGCGACCCAATCGTCTTTCTCGTTCGGGCGTAGCAACCAGCGGCATAGCGCCGGCAGGAACACGATGGCAGCCAGCATGTTCACCACGAACATGAAGGTCAGCATGATGCCCATATCGGCCTGGAACTTCAGATCGGAGAATATCCACATGGCCACACCCACCGCCAGCGTCAGCGCGGTATAGAAGATGGCGATGCCGGTGGTCTTGAGCGCGATGAAGTAGCTCTCCGACAGCGTACGCAGATGTTCCTGGCCCTCGTTGAACTCCTTGTGCGTCAGGCGGCCATCGGTGTCGCGGTCCAGACCGTCAAAGTGCGCGGCGGTCGCGATATGCGCGTCGGGGTGCGCGCCGCCGTCTTCGAGGTGACCGTGCTTGAGCGCGTGCAGTTCTTCCGGGGTAACCGACCGATCGCGGTCCTTGTCGGCGGCCACGAATTCGATGCGGTGGCTCATGGCCTCGCGCATGCGGGCGAAGATGTAGATGCCGTAGTCGACGCCGATGCCGACACCCAGCGCAACCACCGTCAGGGTGTTGACCTTCATGCCGATGTCCAGATATACCATCAGGCTATGGCCGAGTTCGGTCACCATCATCAACGGAAGCGCCACGCACAGCGCGGCACGCCAGCTCTTGAAGCTGATCCAGCACATGGCGAACACCGCACCGTAAAGCAGCCAGAGAATCAGGTGCTCTTTCTCGCGCACGGTATCGTTGGTCGCGGCCTGCACGCCGAGCGGCCCGGTGGCCAGTCGGAAATTGACCTGATCGGTGGTGTATTCCTCGCCGTTTTCCTGGGACTTGGCCATGGCGGCATCGCGCTTCTTGGCGAAGCCTTCCTCGTAAGCATTGTTCTCGGTACGGAACTTCTTGGTTTCGGCAACCACGCGGTCGATGGTGGTCGACTTGTGGTCTTTGGTGAACACGGTCACCGGAATCGCCGAACAGTCGGCGTTGAGCAGACCGGAATCGGTTTCAAAGCTCTGCGTTGACTGGCGCAGCGTATCCGGATCGCGCGGCAGCACTTTCCAGCGCGGCGAGCCGTCATTCCAGCCGGCATTGACCTGCTTGGCCGCCATCGGCAGGGTGATGACCTGTTCGACGCCTTCGACATTGGCCATGTGCCAAGCAAAGCGGTCGATGGTTTCCATCGCCTTGTAGCTGGTGGTGCAGGCCGAAGGGCCGGCTTCCACGATGATGTTCATGGTGTCCACGCCGAGCGCGAAGCGGGAGCTGATCAGACGCGCGTCCTGGTTGTAACGGGCTTCCGGGCGCAGTTCGGCAACGCCCTGCTGGGCATCGCCGATCATCACCTTGTTGCCCTGCCACCACGCTGCAGCCCAGACCACGGCACCGATGGCCAACACGGTTGCCGCGGCTTTCGGGCGCGACAGCTTGGACAGCGCGACCCAGATCTTGTCGAACTGGGTCAACTGGCGCAGACGGAACTCGCGCTTCTTGTCGAGATTGCGCAGGCGGGTATAGCTGAGCAGGATCGGCAGCAGCACCAGATCGGTCAGGATGGTCAGCGCCACGCCGACGGTGGCGGTGATGGCCAGTTCGCGGATCATCTGGATCGGGATCACCATGATCGCGCCGAAACCGATGCAGCCGGCCAGCAAAGCCACGGTGCCCGGGACCAACAGGGCGTGGAAGCTGCGGATGGCCGCGGTTTTCGGATCGACCGCATGCCGCGCTTTCAAGCGCAGCTGCTCGACGGTGCCGTCTTCCAGACCGCCGAAGAAGATCTCGCCGCGGAAGCGGTTGATCATCTGCTCGCCGTGACTGACCGCGATGGCGAAGATCAGGAACGGCGTCAGCATGTTCATCGGGTCGATGCCGAAGCCCATAAGCTTGAGCGCACCCAGCATCCAAATCACGGAAACCAGGGCCGAAAGAACCGTCAGCGTGGCCAGTTTGGCCGAGCTGGAATACAGGAACAGCAGAATGAAGGTGAATGCGATGGTGATCAGGAAGAACTTGATGACGCTCATCGCACCATCGGAAATGTCGCCCACCATCTTGGCGAAGCCGATGATGTGCACGCTGGTGTTGTCGTTTTCGTACTTATTGCGGATTGCCTCCAGCTGCTTGGCGACTTTCTGGTAATCGAGCTTGTTGACCTCGCTTTCCGGAATCAGGTCGGCCCAGACCATCGCGCCGGAATAATCCTTGGCGACCAGGCGGCCGGTGATGCCGGCCTTGACGATGTTGCCCTTGATCTTCTCGAACTGCTCGGGGGTGGCCTCGAAGCCCTCCAGATTCGGGGTGAAGTCCTGCGGAATGACATTGCCGCCGGACAGTCCGTCTTCGACGACTTCGATGAAGCGCACGTTCGGGGTGAACAGCGAACGGGCCTTGGCATCGTCGGTGGCATCGAGATTGATGACGTCATTGGTGATGTTTTCCAGGGTGGCCATATACTCTTTCGAGAACATGTTGCCATCCTTGGCCATGACCGCGATCAGAACGCGGTTGGCGCCGCCGAAATCGGCCTGGTAGTCGGTGAAGGTGCGCATGTATTCATGCTGCAGCGGCACCTGCTTGTTGAAACCGGCATCCACCTTCAGCTGGCTGGCGAAGAAGGCCATGGCCACGGTGACCAGCGCGAATACGGCCAGTACCAGTGCACGGTTTCCGAAAACGATGCGCTCGGCGAGTTGATCGAATTTACTCATGACTGCAGCCTCACTGAACGTTGGTGTTGACGGCGCCCAGATCGGACGTCAGCAGATAACCGGCATCGGTGGCCACTGCCGCGGACAGCGCCGGCGCCTGGCCGGTGCCGAGCTGGATGTGTTTGGCACTGAACACTTCCTCGCCGGCGCGGCGCGCCAGCAGGGTGCCGTTGCTGCCGACCAGCACGACCGTGCCGTCGGCACCGACCGTACCGCCGATCAGGCTGATGTCGGTGCTGCTTTCGATCTTGCGCCAGCTGCCGCCGCCGTTGTCGCTTTGATAGACGTTGCCGCGCAGACCGAAGGCCAATACGCGCTCGCCGCCGAGACTGAGCAGGCCGAACATCGAACCGGCATAAGGCAGGCGCACTTTGCTCCAGCTGGCACCGCCATCGGCGGAACGGAAGCCGGCGCCGCGCTCGCCCATGACCAACAGCGTTCCGCCATCGGTACGCACAATCGCGTTCAGATGCGGATCGGATTCAGCGCCGAGTTCGAGCGCGCTGTCGTCGAAGGTGCCGGTATCACTGGCGGTCATGTCGATGGCCGGTGCGGGCGCATTGCCGCCGACCGACAAAGCGGTCCAGGTGGTTCCGGCGTCCTCGGTTTTCAGCAACAGACTGTAAGCACCGACGGCATAGCCCTCGGTCGGGCTGGTGAATAGGGTGTCGAGCACCGGCGAGCCGTTGGTCAGTTCCTGGCTGTCCGGCGACCATGGCTGGGCACGCTGGCGCTGCCAGGTCCGGCCGGAGTCCGCGGAATAAAGAATGACACCGTCATGGCCGGCGGCCCACACCGACGCGCCCTGCGCGGAAACGGTGGTGAGCGTGGAACGGGTCGGCACGGCGGCCTGTTTCCAATTCTTGCCGTCAGAAGAAAGCAACACATGGCCGCGTTCGCCGACGGCGACGAAGCCGCTGTCGGTACGCGCGATATCAAGCAGCAGGCTGTGGGTGGCTTTCGGAAGGATTTCGGAATCGCTGACCGAAGGGTCATCTTCGGCGATGTCCAGCGACAGGGCGATGAACGGCACCGTCAATAATGCAGCGGCGCCCACAAGGCGCCAGGGTGTTTTCGGCCGATTAGCCATGGAGATCCCCCGGATGGATTTGGCACAAAGAAAGCCGCGCCCGAAGGCGCGGCTTGGTTGGATCAACGCACGCCTTCGTTTCGGAGGTTCTGCGGCGTGTAATCGCTCGGAGCACTCTGGAAGCCGAAGTTGAACGGCTTGTCCTCGTTGTCGAGCAGACCGGCGATGTAACGGCCGGACTTCAGGTCGTGATGGGTTTCGACCGTGGCCCAGAACACCGGCACTTCGTAGTAGTTGATGCTGTCGGCCTGCGAGAAGCGCCACAGTTTGCCCTGACCGTCGTAGTGGTCGACCAGCAGGATCTGCCAGCTATCTTCGTCCACATAGAAGGTACGGCGCGAGTTGATGTGGCGTTGGCCGGCTTTCAGCGTGGCATCGACCACCCAGACGCGG
This sequence comes from uncultured Gammaproteobacteria bacterium, assembly GCA_903942465.1. Lineage (GTDB taxonomy): Bacteria > Pseudomonadota > Gammaproteobacteria > Xanthomonadales > Xanthomonadaceae > Arenimonas. The sequence continues at coordinate 2,811 of CAJAPA010000013.1, read as the reverse complement.
TGCAGTTCATAACGCAGCAGATCCGGGTTCAGGTGATTCGGACGGATCAGGTCCTTGACCTTGGTGCTGCCGCTGTGGGCTTTATAGGAGTTGTACGGCACGTACATTTCCTGCTTGCCGACCAGTTTCCAGTTGAAGCGGTCCATGGCGCCGTTGAACATGTCGGTCATGTCGTTGGTGCGCAGACCGTCGGTGGCGGTACCCGGATTGTCGTAAGCGACGTTCGGAGCCAGGCGGACGCGGCGTTGACCGGGATTGTAGACCCAGGCTTTGCGCGGTGAGGCCACCGAGTTCAGGCTTTCATGCACCAGCAGCACCTGGCCGGCCAGACGCGCCGGACCCAGCACTTCCTGTTTGAAGTACAACAGGATGCTGTTGATGTTTTCGGTGGTGTTGCCCGGCTTGTAATACAGGCCAAGACCGTCTTCACGCAGGCGGGTCAGGGTGAATGCACCCGAAGCCGAAGGCGCGGCCTGGTTGGCAAAGCGCGAGAACGACACGCCTTTGTACTTCAGCTTGTGGTTCCAGATCACTTCATAGCCGTTCTGCGGAATCGGGAACGGAATGCCCTCGGCGCAGTTCTTGACGCCTTCACCACCGGCAACGAGCTCGCACTGGGTGGCATTGCGTTTGGTGAAGTCATAAATGCGCTGCGGCGCGGAAGCCGAACGACGGGTCGGATAGACATTCATTTTGAAGGTCTTGTACTTCCCGAACATCGCTTCCTGGCCCGGCGACAGCTTGCCGGCATACTGCTTGTAATTGGCCGGGGTGATGCTGAACTCGACCTTGTCAGCGGCGAACGGATCCGGATGGAACATGCCGGCTTTGTAGCCTGACGGCGGCTTGGCGATTCCGCCGGTATAGGCCGGAATGGCGCCGCCGTTGCCGGCCTTTTCGCCGCCCAGCGGGGTCAGCGTGCCGCCCAGCTGCGATGCCTTATCGGCACCGACTTTGGCATTTGCCGCCGAAGCCAGGGCGAGACCGGCGCCGATCATTACGGCCAGCGCCAATTTGTTTTTATGTGTTGCAGTCATTCAAAATCCCTCCCAGGAGTGTTAGAACGAATATTTCACGGAGAACGAGTAGAAGTCGCGGTCGTAGATCTGGTTCAGCTGGCCGGCGCCATTGAAGCCGGTATAGCTCAGATCAAACACCCACTTCTGCAGGTAGTTGGCTTCCACGCCGACCGTGATGGATTTGCGGCCTTCCAGGAAGTTGCCGCCCGGGCCGGGGGTAATGCCTTTGACGTCGTGGTTGAACGCGACACGCGGCGACAGGGTGACCGGCGAACCGAACACGCTGTTATAGTCGGCACGCGCGGCCACGCGGTAGCCCCACGAGAAGTTGGTCGGGAAACCGCCCACTTGGGTCAGCGGATTGCGCAGGCAGCCCGGCGACAGCACGCTGCCCGGCAGACCGGCCATGACATCGCCGACATCGCAACCGCCACCGGTATCGGTGCCTTCACCTTCATAACGCAGGACCGATTTGTCCGGCAGATTGGCTTGGGTACCGCCGAGTTCACCGACCAGGGCGATCTGTTCGGCGCCGAGCACCGAGCTGAAGGCCTTGGTGAAGGTCATCTGCAGCTGGGTCACTTCATGTTCGCGCCAGCCTTTGACATAGGCGCCCGGCGCGACCGAGGTGCAACCCGGCAGCAGCTGGCTGCAGAAGAAGGCGGCCGGCGGCGCGCCACCGGCAGTCAGAGCCTGATTGATCGGGCTCAAACCGGCAAACAGCACTTCCACGTCATCCACCTGCAAGGGCATGTTCGGGCGATAGCTGACCTCGCCCTGCCAAGCCACGCCACCCGGCAGGGTGGTGTTGAAGCTGACGCCGAACAAGTGGATGTCTTCCGGATATTCGACGATCAGCGCGGCCGAGTTGGCAGCCGGAGCCGGCAGGATGACATTGGCGGCACGGCCCGACAGCAGCGGCAGGCGGCTGTGGTAGTTCATGGCGTAGAACCCGAATTCGGTCTGGTTCAGGCCTTCGGCGTACCAGCGCAGGGCCAAACCGAACTGACCGGAGTCACGGGCTTCGTTGTCTGCCAGACGGGCACCGGCGGCGCCGCAGGACGATGCCAACAGGGCGGCGGCGGTTGTCGGGCCGTAAATCGCGGACAGCTCAGCGAAGCGGTCGGAGTTGGCGACATTGGTTTGCCCGGAGGCCGGCTTGCCCAGGATACAGGTGCTGGCGAAGTTTTCCGGGTTATTCACCGGCTGGGTCACGGTGCCGAAGCCCAGCATGATGTAGGTGCCGCCCGGCGAGGCGAAGTCGTTGGTGCTGAAGTAGGTGCCGGACGGATCGATTTCGGTCGGTTTCCAGTCGAACTGGTAGTAGGCTTCCATCGACACCGATTCGCTGAACTTGGTCGAGGCGAACAGCATGTTGGTCGGCAGGAAGGCTTCCTTCAGCTCGGCACCGGCCACGCGCAGGCGCGAGACGTCGACCGGGTTGACCACGTTGATGCCGTTCTGGATGAAGGTGCTTTCGCCCCAGCTCACGACTTGTTTACCGAAGCGGATGGTACCGGACACTTCGTCATTGGCGCCGATGGCGTAGTTCTTCCAGATAAAGGCGTCGTAGAGGCGGAAGTCGCTGGCGACCTTTTCCTTGGCGGCCTGAGTGAAGTCGTCCCGGTCGCTGTTTTCGAAATCATAGAAATAGCTGGCGCGGGTGAAGAAGCCCCAGTCGCGGTAGGTCAATTCCAGCTCGGAGGTGACCTTGAAAGCGTTCGAGAAGGCATCGCCTTTTTCGTATTTGATGTTGCCGTCGTCACGGTTGCCGGAGAAACGGCCTGGAGCG
>CAJAPA010000012.1 GCA_903942465.1 uncultured Gammaproteobacteria bacterium | reverse complement strand
CCACAGTTTGGCATATTCCGCGCAAAAATCGAGGGGTCGTGGCAAATCCGTGCCGGCGTATAATAGCCGTCTGAACCGAGGATGCCCCATGTTTGAATCGCTGACCCAACGCCTGTCCGGAACCCTGCAACGCCTGCGCGGCGTCGGCCGGCTGACCGAAGACAATATCAAGGATTCCCTGCGTGAAGTGCGCATCGCCCTGCTCGAGGCTGATGTCGCCCTGCCGGTGGTGATGGCCTTGACCGAGCGCATCAAGGCGCGCGCGGTCGGTCAGGAGGTGCTTACCAGCCTGACCCCCGGCCAGGCCCTGATCAAAATCGTGCACGACGAACTCGCCGCGGTGATGGGAGCCGAGGCCGTCGATCTGAACTTCAATGTACCGGCGCCGGCCATCATCCTGATGGCGGGTCTGCAGGGTGCGGGTAAAACCACCACGGTCGGCAAACTGGCCAAATTCCTGAAAGAAAAGCGCAAGAAAAAAGTCATGGTGGTCAGCTGCGACGTCTACCGCCCAGCCGCGATTGCCCAACTGGAAGCCTTGGCCAAGCAGGTCGGGGTGAATTTCTTCCCGAGCCAGGCCAGCCAGTCGCCGGTCGACATCGCCAAAGCCTGCGTCAGCGAAGCCCGCAAAACCTACATGGACGTGGTGCTGGTCGATACCGCCGGCCGCCTGGCCATCGATGCCGCCATGATGGCCGAAATCCAGCAGCTGCATGCCGCTCTGAATCCGGTGGAAACGCTGTTCGTGGTCGATGCCATGACCGGTCAGGATGCCGCCAACACCGCCAAAGCGTTCAGTGAGGCACTGCCGCTGACCGGCGTGATCCTGACCAAAACCGACGGTGATGCCCGCGGCGGTGCCGCACTGTCCGTCCGCCACATTACCGGCCAGCCGATCAAGTTCGTCGGTGTCGGTGAAAAACCCGAGGGTCTGGATGTGTTCCACCCGGACCGGGCCGCCAGCCGCATCCTGGACATGGGCGATGTGCTCAGTCTGGTCGAGCAGGTGCAGTCGCAGGTTGACCACGAAAAGGCCGCCAAACTGGCCCAGAAAGTGGCCAAAGGCAAGAAATTCGACCTGAACGACATGCGTGAGCAGTTCCAGCAGATGCAGGCCATGGGCGGGATTTCCGGTCTGATGGACAAGCTGCCGGGCATGGCCCAGGTGCCGGATCACGTCAAGAACCAGGTCACCGGCAAGGAAATGCCGCGCATGATCGCCATCATCAATTCGATGACCCCGAAAGAACGCCGCAATCCCGGCCTGCTGAACGGCTCGCGCCGGGCCCGCATCGCACGGGGTTCGGGCACCACCCCGGCCGATGTCAACCGCCTGCTCAAGCAATACCAGCAGATGGAAGGCATGATGGCCAAGCTCTCGCGCGGCGGCATGAAGGGCATGATGCGCGGCATGAAAGGCATGCTCGGCGGCGGCTTCCCGGGCGGATTCGGCGGTCGTTAAGCTTCCGGCTTTCCATAAAGCCGGTTTGGGGCTATAATATCGGGCTACCCGAGGCTTCGGCCCCGATTCCACCCCGAACTACAGAGCACATTACATTATGGTCAAGATCCGACTGACCCGCGGCGGCGCCAAAAAGCGTCCGTTCTACCACATCGTGGTGACCGACCAACGCAACAAGCGCGATGGCCGTTCCATCGAGCGCCTGGGTTATTACAACCCGGTTGCCCAAGGCAACGAAAAGCGCGTCGAGCTGAACACCGACCGCGTCAACCACTGGGTTTCCCAAGGCGCGCAGCTGACTGACAAAGTCCGCATGCTCGTGAAAGAAGCCTCGAGCCAGGCCGCTGCCTGAGCCCGTCCTCGCGGCCATGACGCGAGGGCCTGACATTAATCCGGAGCGCCGCATCCTCATTGGCAGGATGGTCGGCGCTTTCGGCATTTCGGGCGAAATCAAATGCCAGAGTTTTGCCGATCCGCCGCAGCAGTTGCTGAAATACAAGCCGCTGATTCTTGTGCATGAAGGCCGTGAGCAGCTATTGGAAAGCCTGAGCGGCCGTATGACCGCGAAAGGGCCGGTCATACGGCTTCCGGATGTGAACGACCGCGATGCCGCCCAGGCCCTGCATGGCGCCGAGCTGTGGGTGACACGCAGCCAGCTGCCGAAGGCCAAGCCGGGCGAATACTATTGGATCGACCTGGAGGGGTTGCGCGTGCGCAATCGCGAGGGCGTTGATTTCGGCACGGTCTCGCACCTTTTCGAAACGCCGGCCAATCCGGTCATGGTCATCATTGGCGAGCGCGAACGTCTGATTCCCTTCCTGTTGGACCGGTTCGTGGATGCGGTTGATTTCGACGCTGGTGAAATCCGTGTGGACTGGGATGCCGACTTCTGATGCGTTTCGATGTCATTACCTTGTTTCCCGATTATTTCCGCCAGTGCCTGCAGGTCGGCGTGGTCGGTCGTGCCTTCGAGCGTGGCTTGGCCGGGTTGCACGTGTGGAATCCGCGTGATTTCGCCCACGACAACTACCGCCGCATCGATGAACGCCCATTCGGCGGCGGGCCGGGTATGGTGATGATGGTCGATCCGCTGATGGAATGTCTGGATGCGGTGGTGCAGGCCGATGACGGCCCCGCGCACACGGTCTATCTGAGTCCGCAGGGTCAGCCGTTTACCCAGGCCAAGGCCCGTGAATTGGCCGGCCGGCCGCGTCTGATTCTGTTGGCCGGGCGTTACGAGGGTGTCGACCAACGCTTTGTCGATGCCCACATCGACGAGGAAATTTCGCTCGGCGATTACGTGTTGTCCGGGGGCGAACTGCCGGCGGCCACGGTCATCGATGCCGTGGTCCGGCTGTTGGATGGCGTGCTGAACGACGCCGATTCGGCCATACAGGACAGTTTTGAAGACGGCCTGTTGGACTGCCCGCATTACACCCGCTCCGAGACCCTTGGCACCGTGGGCGTTCCGGAGGTGCTGTTGTCCGGCAATCATGCCCTGATTGCCCGTTGGCGCCGCAAGCAGAGCCTGGGCCGGACCTGGCTGAAACGTCCGGATTTGCTGGATGAAAGCCAGCTGTCCGAGGCCGATGCCGCGCTTCTGGCCGAGTTCAAAGCTGAACAGACCGGCAATTCCCCCGCAGATGGACACGCCCACTAGTCAAAACCCCAAGTTTCGGGCTATAATAAGCGGCTAAACACGCCGAGAGGCGTCCCCCAGAACGACAGAATCGTGGTGTCCTATGAACCTCCTGCAAAAATTCGAAGCCGAACAAATCACCCGCAAGCTGCCTGACTTCGGTCCCGGTGACACCGTCGTGGTCAACGTCAAAGTCAAAGAAGGCAACCGCGAGCGCGTGCAAGCCTATGAAGGCGTGGTCATCGCGATCAAGAACCGCGGTCTGAATTCCGCTTTCACCGTCCGCAAGATTTCGCACGGTTTCGGCGTCGAGCGCGTGTTCCAGACCCACAGCGCCACCATCGACTCCGTGTCGGTCAAGCGCCGTGGCGACGTCCGTCAGGGCAAGCTGTACTACCTGCGCGATCTCGAAGGCAAGAAAGCCCGCATCAAGGAAGACCTCAACTACGGCAAAAAAGCCTGAGTTGATGCCTGACCGACTGCACACACGGCCGCTCACGCGGCCGTTTGCATTTTAAGCGCATGAACAAAGAACCCCTCACCGAAGTCCGTGCCGATGTCTGGTTGTGGGCCGCACGTTTTTTCAAGACCCGCAGCCTGGCCAAGCAGATGCTGGCCGGCGGCAAGGTGCAGATCGGCGGCCAGGCCATCAAACCCTCGCGCATGTTGCGCTGTGGTGATGTCCTGCAGATCCTGCGCGCCAATGAGCTTTATGAAATCAGCGTGCTCGGGTTGAGCGAGCAACGTGGCCCGGCGCCCGTGGCACAAGCCCTGTACAGCGAATCCGAAGCGTCACGCATCAAGCGTGAAAGCGAACGCGAGATGAAGCGCTTGGCCAATGCCGGTTACAAGGCGCCGCTGGGCAAACCCGACAAGCGCGCTCGCCGCCTTATCCAGGCGCTCGGCGACATCGACGCGCTCTGAATCAGCGCAACTGCTTCAGCCGGTAAAGTGCTTCCAGAGCCTGCTTCGGCGTCAACTCGTCCGGATTCAATCCGTCGACGGCATTGGCCAAGGCATCATCGGCAACGAACAGACCGAGTTGTGCCGGTTGTTCCAGTGACTGCGGATGCAGATTCAGAGGCTGTTGCGGTTTGTTTTCCAATTGCAGCAGCGCCTGTTTCGCACGCGTGAGAACCGGTTTGGGCAGGCCGGCCAGCGAAGCCACCTGCAGGCCGAAACTCCGGTTAGCGGGACCATCTTTTACCGCATGCATGAAAATCAATTGTTCGCCGTGTTCCACTGCATCCAGATGCACGTTGCGGATGCCGGAATGGGTTTCCGGCAGCGCGGTCAGTTCGAAATAATGGGTGGCAAAGAGACAGTACGCACGGTTACTGTCGCACAGCGCTTCGGCACAGGCCTGCGCCAATGCCAGACCGTCATAGGTCGAGGTGCCGCGGCCGATTTCATCCATCAGCACGAAGGACCTTGGGCTGGCGTTGCGCAGGATGAAACTGGTTTCCGCCATTTCCACCATGAAGGTCGATTGGCCGCGCGCCAGATCGTCGCCGGCACCGATGCGGGTCAGGATGCGGTCGATCGGACCGATTTCAGCGGATTCGGCCGGAACGAAACTGCCGATATAGGCGAGCAGGATGATTAGCGCGTTCTGCCGCATGTAGGTGGATTTGCCGCCCATGTTCGGGCCGGTGATCAACAGCATGTGCTGCTCGCCGTCGAGGACGAGATCGTTCGGTTCGAAAGCCTGCTCGCGTACCTGCTCCACGACAGGATGCCGGCCGCGCCGGATGCGGATGCCATCCTCATCCAGCAACTGCGGGCGGCACCAGTTCAAGGCTTCCGCGCGTTCGGCGAATGCCGTCAGAACATCGCATTCAGCCAATGCCTGGGCGCAGGCTTTCAGGGTCTGCAGGTCGTTGTTGAGCCGGTCGAGCAATTGCTCATAGAGAAACCGTTCCCGTGCCAGCGAACGTTCGCGTGCCGACAGCACCTTGTCTTCGAAGGCTTTCAGTTCCTCGGTGATGAAGCGTTCGGCACCGGTCAGGGTCTGCCGTCGCGTATAGTGCGCCGGCGCCTTTTCCGCCTGGGCTTTGCTGATTTCGATGTAATAGCCATGCACCCGGTTGTAGCCGACTTTCAGCGTGGGGATGCCGGTGGCAGCCTTCTCCCTTGCTTCCAGATCGATCAGGAATTGATCGGCATTGGTGGAAAGCACGCGCAGTTCATCCAGTTCGGCATCGAAGCCGACGGCGAATACCCCGCCGTCACGCAGCAAAACCGCAGGCTGTGGCATCAGTACCTGCTGCAGATGCGCCGCCAGATCGGGGTGCCGTCCCAAGGCACTGCGTAATTCACGCAGCCGCGGTGCATCGGCCGGCTGCAGTATCGCTTCGATTTCAGGCAGCCGCAGCAATCCGTCGCGCAGTCCGCTGAGATCGCGCGGACGCGCGCTGCGCAGGGCAATGCGGGTCAACATGCGCTCCAGATCGCCGATGCCGCGGAAGACGGCGCCGAGTGGCTCCGTCATTCGCCGGTCCATCAATTCCCCGACCGCCTGATGGCGTTTCCGGACGGTCTTCGAGTCCCTGAGCGGCCGGTGCAGCCAACGCCGTAACAGGCGTCCGGCCATCGGACTGCAGGTGGTGTCGAGTACGCCCAATAGGGTGTGCTGCGACTGGCCGTCAAAGCGTTCGTCCAGCTCCAGATGCCGGCGAGTGGCGGCGTTCATGGCGATGGCGTCATCCGCGGCTTCCCATTGCAGCGAGTTCAGATGCGGCAGGCGCTGCTTCTGGGTTTCTTCCAGGTAACCCAGCAGTGCCCCGGCGGCGGCAATCGCCGTGGCATTGGCCGGCGTGCCCACATTCAGTCCGAAACCGCTGAGATCCGCGACGCCGAAAAACTGCAGCAGTTGCCGGGTGCTGGTTTCGGTATCGAAATACCACACCGGCCGCCGGCGCAGTCCCTTGCTGCCGGCCAGAAGGTTCGCCAGTTCATCGCTGTCCGGAATCAGGATCTCGGCGGGATTCAGGCGCGCCAACTCGGCACCCAATTGTTCGGCATCGGCGGCAAAGCTGAGCAGGAAACGTCCCGCCGCGACATCCGCCCAAGCTAGTCCATAGCCCTGCTTGGTCTGCGAAACCGCCAGCAGCAATTGTTCGCGCCGGTCGTCGAGCAGCGCCTCGTCGGTGAGGGTGCCTGGTGTGATGACCCGCACGACTTTGCGTTCGACCAAGCCTTTGGCCAGAGCGGGGTCGCCGATCTGCTCGCAGATGGCCACCGATTCGCCGAGTGCCACCAGACGTGCCAGATAGCCGTCGGCGGCGTGATAGGGCACGCCCGCCATCGGAATGGCATTGCCGCCGCTCTGGCCGCGCTGGGTCAGTGTGATGTCGAGCAGGCGGGCGGCTTTGCGCGCGTCGTCATAGAACAGTTCGTAAAAATCGCCCATGCGGAAAAACAGCAGCACATCGGGGTATTCGGCTTTGGCGCTGAAGAACTGCCGCATGAGCGGCGTGTGCTGGGAGAAATCGTTCGAAGACATGGGGTTTTCGCTTATGCTATGGCCATAGTCTAACCCGAGGCAGGCCCTGCTTGAACGCTTTCGTTGATGGATCCGATACCGCCCTGCAAGAGGCCGCGAAGCAGCTCGGCGACCGCCTGTTGGCGGAGCACCTGACCCTGTGTACTGCCGAAAGCTGCACCGGCGGCTGGATTGCCAAAATCCTGACCGACATCCCCGGCAGTTCCGCCTGGTTCGACTGCGGCATGGCCGCCTACAGTTACGAGGCCAAGCAGGCCCTGTTGCGCGTGCGTCCGGAAACCCTGATGGAACACGGTGCGGTTAGCAAGGAAACGGCACTGGAAATGGTGTCCGGCGCACTCATTACTTCCGGCGCCAATCTGGCCGTTGCGGTCACCGGTATTGCCGGTCCGGGCGGCGGCTTGCCGGGAAAGCCGGTCGGCACGGTCTGGATCGCCTGGAAGCGGCGGGGACAGTATCCGGGCGCCGAAGTGTTTCATTTCGAGGGTGACCGTGAAGCCGTCCGCCGGCAGACGGTGGCTGTGGCCTTGAAAGGGCTGATGCCGCTGATAAAGTAGTCGTCTGTTTTCCGCCGTCATCGGACCGCCGCATCCACTCACGCAAGGGATACTGAAATGCACGCAATCAAACCGCTTTTGATTGTTTTTCTCGCCACGGCAGCATGCGCCGCATCGGCACAGGACAAACCGGTGGAATTCGTTCCGCAATGGGCGAAATCAGTGGTCTGGTATCAGATTTTCCCCGATCGCTTCCGCAACGGTGATGCGTCAAATGACCCGACCGTGGCCGACATCGCCGGTGCCGATCCGATGGAACCGCCGAAGCAGTGGCGCGCGCACCCTTGGGGCAGTGATTGGTACCAGTTGCAGGATTACGAAAAAGCCAACGGCGAACCGGAGCTCTGGAAGCACATGCAGCGTCGCCGCTACGGCGGCGATCTGCAGGGGGTCATCGACAAGCTCGATTACCTGCAGGATCTTGGCGTCAATGCCATTTATCTGAATCCGGTCTTCGATGCGCCCTCGAACCACAAGTACGATGGCGCCAGTTACCACCACATCGACCCGAATTTCGGCCCCGACCCGAAAGGCGACCGGGCCTTGATGGCCAAGGAAAACCCCGGCGACCCGAAAACCTGGGTCTGGACCAAAGCCGACGAGCTGGCGCTGACGTTGATTGCCGAAGCCCACAAGCGCGGTATCCGGGTCATCTTCGACGGGGTGTTCAATCACATGGGCTTCAACAGCTTCGCCCTGCAGGACGTCCGCCGCAATAAGATGAAATCGCCCTATCTGAGCTGGTTCACCATCAAGAATTTCGATGACCCGGCTTCCGGCATCGCATTCGACTACGAGGGCTGGTGGGGCAACAAATCACTGCCCGAGCTTCGCGAAGATGCCAATGGAATCGTGCCCGGTCCGAAAGCCTACATCTATGCCGCCACCGAGCGCTGGATGAACCCGAAAGGAAAGGGCAGACAGCACGGCATCGACGGCTGGCGCCTGGACGTGGCTTACATGGTCGCGCATCCGTTCTGGAAAGACTGGCGGCGGCACGTCAAGGCCATCAATCCCGAGGCCTACCTCACCGCCGAGATCGTGAACACCCCGGACGTGGTCAAGCCCTATCTGCAGGGGGATGAATTCGATGGCGAAATGCATTACAACTTCGCGTTCACCGCGGCCGAATTCCTGTTCAACGAGAGCAAATACCGCATCACGGCCCGCGAATTCGACCGCAAGCTGGCCGAACTGCGCACGATGTATCCGCCGGGAGTGGCCTATGTGAACCAGAACTTGTTCGGCAGCCACGATACCAACCGCATCGGTTCCTACATCGTCAACCGATCCCTAGGTAACTTCCGCGACTGGGGAAAATGGTTCCAGATGTCGCAGCCGGTCAATAATCCCGATTACAGCGTGCGTAAACCGAATGCCGCGGAACTGCAGCTGCAGAAACTGTTCGTGGTGCTGCAGATGACCTACGTCGGCGCCCCGATGGTGTATTACGGCGATGAAGTGGGGATGTGGGGCGCCAATGATCCGGATGACCGGAAGCCGATGATCTGGCCGGACATCGTCTATGAAAAGGAGCGTGCACTGCCGAAGCAGAACCTGCGTCCGGAATCCGAAGCCGACACGGTGGCACAGAATCTGGATCTACATGCGTTCTATAAAAAACTGATTGGTATCCGCAATGCCCATCCGGCATTGCACATCGGCAGTTACCGGACCCTGCTGGCCGACAACAGCGACGAGGTGTTCGCCTACGAACGGCAGGCCGGCGGGGAGGTGCTCTGGGTGATTCTGAACAATTCAACCAGCGAACGCCGCGTACGCCTGCCACGCGGGAACTTCGACGAATTCGAAGATCTACTGAATGACCGGACCTATGCGGGCCAGCGCCCAGAGGTGGAGTTCACCGTGCCGGCCAAGCAGGCGGCGGTTTTACGCGCAGCCCATATTCCATTAAATGGCGGGTCCTTGAAGAAATGATGCGGGCGGTGCCGTAACACTGGAGCCAAAAGGCGTGATGCGTCTCAGATTCTCGATTTCTCCAGGGGCCGCTCCCGGTGCATCAGTGTCCATTCGGCATGCTCGGCCAAAGCGGCCTCGCCCAGCGTGCGCAGGATGCGCCGCCGCTCCTCATCGGATCGGCTGCTGTCGAGCCGGCGTTTGGCGGCATTGAAAATGCGCGCCATGAACCGGTACTGTTTGATCAGTTCCTTGTCGGCCTTTTTGTAGGCATAGGCTTCGTGCACGGCTGCAGTGACCGAGAGCAGCCCCATGGTGGCGACCATGACATTCTGTGCCAGACCGTCCATGGCACGCGCGAATACCGCCAGTACCACGCTGATGCCGATGCCGATCCACAGGCAGGATGCCGCCAGCCACTCGTTGCGGCGATGGTGGCGTACCCTTTTTTCGGAGGTCGCCGAATAGTAGGCCAGTTGTCCCGGCGAGTCCGTGCTGCCGATCCATTCCCGGATGACGGTGTCAATGCCGTCGCAGGCGGAATCCAACGGTTTCAGCATGCCTTCGAGGCTGGCAGCGCGCATCACATTGCGGATCCAGCCCAGCTCCACATCCTGTTTCTGAAGGAAATTATCATGCGCAAAAGCCAGCTTTGCGGTATCGACGATGCCCGCGCGCCGCCAGTACGACTGCACACGCAGTCCTTCAGCCAATGCGCGGTAGTCGATGTACTGTCGATGCCATTCCCGGCGCTTGGCCACGCTATTGATGCCGATTCCGGCAAGGAAGAACAGCAGGAATAGATAGATCATCACGTCTTTGGCCATGATGTCCGAGTACATGATGAAGGCATAACCCATCAGTGCGGCGAGCACGTAGGTGATCAGCAGGATGCGGCTGACGCGCCGCCGGTATGTCGTTGCCAGCCAATCAGCACCGCCGAAATAGCATCCTATCGGGCAATCGGTATCGCCAAGGCTTCCGGCTTTCAGGATTTCTTCGCGGTACTGCTGGCAGTCGTGGTGATATTCGATCTGCCGGCGGAACATGGTGCTGAAGGAATCCGGCATGCGTTCGGAGGGCTGTGCATCATCGCCCGAGGTCAGCCAGTGGCATGGTCCATCGATGTCGGCCTCACTGCTACGGCGCCCGGCCGGAATATGATAAACCAGCGATTCTTCACCCAGTCCGAGATTGCCAATGGCCGCCTGCCGGCGGTCGAGGGTGCCGGGCAGGGTTCCATGCAGGTGGTATTCGACGACTTGCGCGGTCCCTCCGAAGTGGCCGTTCCCTGACCCGTCCCACAGAGCCAGGAGTATATGGCAGTGGCTGGAAGTGAACATTCCGGCATGCGCATACTGCCTGTTGCGGGCATAGCCGCCATGCCGCAGATCATCCGGGTTTCGGGCGTCCTGAAGAGCGAGTTCGAGGCAGGCACTTTGCGAAAGCTGTCTGTCGAATTCGGCCAGTTCGGTGGGATTATCGAAATCGCTGCGGTATAGAATCGCCGGAACCGGCAGCGCGGCAATCACGCGGATGCCGCGCTCAAGAGCAATGCCTGCAACCAGTTGGTCTGCACCTGCCGCCAGTGGGCAGAGTACCGTCAGTGGCAGTTCCGGGTAATCCTGCTTAAGAAGATCGAACAACGCATGGATCTGTGTTCTCAGGCGCGGTAATTCAGTAGGCCGCAGGTTACGGTGTCCGGTCACGCCAATGACCAGACCCGCAGCCCCCGTCTTTTGTTGTATATCAGCCATGGTCGGATATTACTGGTTCACAATCCGGGGGTCGCATTTCAGAGTTTCCCCGGTCTGTTTGTTCCGAAGGTTTATTTGGTAATAGACATCCGCCGGGCCTGTATTGGCATTGAATATGTTGAGCACGTTGGCGTTCCCGCCAGCCGTTTCTCTGATCTGATCCGAGCCCGGACCCGTGAATGTCGTCGGTTCGAAAACCATGTCGTCACCATATAAAAGCTCGATCTGGATTTTCTTGCCGCCCGTTTTCTGCATGACCTCGACGTTGCCGTAGCCATCCGTGCCGCCGCTGAACTGGCAGCCATTGATGTTGAGCTCGACTCTGAAGTCCGGCGCATTGCCATCCTGTGCCAAGCTGCTACTTGCCCCGGTATACATCGCCAGAGCGAGGACAAGAATCTGTATTTGACTGTATTTCATGGGTAGTCCTCTGAGGAATGCAGGGCATAAGGTTCTGGAAGGGTAGGATGGACGGATTGTCTATGGACGGTCCGTGTCGTATCGGTTTATTGATTGACGATCCTCGGGTCACAAAGTACATCGGGTCCACCGTTGGAGTCGCCGACGATGACCGTATATTTGACGTCGGCCGGTGTTCGGCAATTGTCGTCGATATCGACCCGGCGTTCATTGCCCTTGATGTCGAAGCTTAAATTTTCAAGGCCACGGCCTTGGAATTGGACATCCTTAATGAAGTAGTTCGATGCCGCATTCAGCGAGACGTGGATTTTCGAAGGCCCCTGACCGACCGAATTCTCGACATTGCCATTGCCTTTGTTGCCACCGGAATACTGGTAGCTGCCGTTCTGTACGGATAATGAAACCTGCTGATCTGAGTTGGGCATGTTAATTCTCCTTAGAGGGGGTTGATGGATGAAGCGGATGAAACCAAAATACCGGGCCCGGAGGGGTCCGGAGCGAAACGGGGATCTTTGTAGCCGGCCTTCGACAATTCGGATTCGATTTCTGCCGCTTTTGCGGTTTCACCAAGATTGATTGCCAGTAGACGGCGTATCGGGCTGAAATCAAAAATCCGTATGGCCTGGCTGTCTAGATGCTTGGCGGTCTCGCTCCAGGTCTTCTTCGCCAGGCCTGCTTGACCATCTGCCATCTGCACTGAACCAAGAATCAGGGCCGATTTCGCCAATTCCGCGACAAGCAGGGGGGATTGGTCGGATTCCTTAAGCAGAGCGGCAATCAGCATGTGGCTCGTTTCGGCAGATGCGATGGCTTCCACGGTTTTGCCACGCTGGAGTTTACGCAGTGCTTTTTCACGATACATGCCAGAAACTAAGATTTTATTTTTGGTGTTTGACGAATCCTTCGCAATTAGGGTATTTCCCCGGCCAATCAACTCATCCAAATCGGTTTCATGGCTGTCCGACCAGTCGCCGCGGGGAATCATCGACAGACGAAGCAATTCGGCCTTGAACAGCACCTGAAGCCAATCGGCGTTATTAGGATCTTTCTGTGTCAGCATCGAAAGTATTCTCAAAGATTCCGTATTGAGACGCTTTGCGGAGCCGACATCACCGATGTAGAGTTTTGCCTCGGTCTGGAACGTCATATTGGACGCAAAAGTAAAGGTTGCCCGCGCATTCTCATCTTTCATGTAAATGGGCCGGAGCAGTTTCGCGATTTCGGTAAAGGCCTCATCGCTGCCGGCGAGATCGCCAAGGTCCATTTTGCTGGAACCAATCCAGGACCAGGCCTCGGCTAGGCTGTAGGCGAGCTCGATATCGTCCGGGTTCTTTTTCAGTTCCTCGGCATTGATGTCGCGGCTTCGGATGAAATTATCGAGCGCTGCGCGCGTGTCTCCGCGCGCTCGCGCCAGGCTCCCGAGGTTGGAATACGCATAGGAGAGTTCCATGTTGTAGACCGAGTTTCCCGGGTCTCGCTCGAGGAGCTCACGGCTGTACTGCATGTATTTGTTGAAGGCATGTTCCGCAAGTTTCAAATCGCCCCGTTCCCAGCCGACCGCGCCGACCCAGAATTCGGCCTGACCGAGCTCGAACAGATTGTCATTGTTTTCCGGATCGGCTTTGTAAAGAGCCTGCATCTGCTTGAGCGACTCTTCGAAGGCGGTCAGTGCGGCCTTGAGGTCACCTTTTGATTTGCGCACCTCGCCGATCTGATGCAGGGCCTTGCCGCGTTCGCGCAATTCCTTGGGTGTGCCGCGGTCACCGAGCGTTGCGAAGTAATTCATGGCCTGGTCGCCGATGGAGTCCAGGATTTCGAGTTTGCCGATCGGCTCAAGCCGCTCACGAAGGTCGCCGAGCATGAAACCGATCAGGTTTTCGGCCTGGCTGCGGCGGATTTCCGACTCGCGCTTGGCATTCAAGGCGTAGACCGCCAGACCGATGGTCAGCATGGCGATGAATAGCGCGCCTGCGGCGACAATCGACCAGAACCGGGCCTGACGCTGCGCGTCGCGGCGCTTGAGATCGTCAACGCCGACATCCAGAAGCCCTGCGGCGATCTTGAGCATGGCGTTGCGCTTGCCATCGCCGCCGGGAGTGGCATCGGCAGCCAAGGGTTCATGGCTGATGTTTCCGTTATCATCCTGCAGGATCGCAGCTGGAAAGGCGCAGTCCACAGAATGCGGGTCCGGACTGCCGGCGACCAGCAGACAGAAAATGCGGTGGCCGCGGCCGGATGCGCGGAATCGACGGATTTCCTCATTGACCCAATGCGAGGCGCGGGCTGCCGGAGAACAGATGACGATCAGCGCATCCGAGTCGTCCATGGCCTTGCGGATCGACTCGGAAAGATCACCGCCTGAGGCCAATTCGTCGCGGTCGCGGAAAATCGGGAACAGGCGGGCGGGGAGATTCGGATGACTCTGGCGGAGTGATTTCGGCAGGCGGTAGCCTTCCAGCGCACGCTGAAGCCAGCGCGCCCAAGCCTCGTCGCTGTGGCTGTAGCTGATGAATGCCCTGTAATGCCGTTGAACCGCCATGCCCTTTATCGTTCCCCTAGGCCCCCGTGCCTTGGCTAATACTACCCTTGAATCAAATGCTTGGGGCTGTATCAGGAATTATTCTTGAAAAGGGCTTGACAGACCGGATTTTATTAGTAGTATTACTACTAATGAACATTTCCGACAACCAACAAGCCATTCTCACCTTCATCGCCCAGTGCATCGATGAACAGGGTGTGCCGCCCTCACAGACCGAAATTGCCAACGCACTCGGTTTCCGCGGCGTTCGCGCCGCGCAATACCATTTGGACATTCTCGAACAAGCCGGATACATCCGCCGCCTGCCCGGTCAGGCGCGCGGCATCCGCCTGTGCCACCCGCAATCCGATGAGGATGTGGAGATTCCCCTGCCTCGAACCCGGGTGGAATCGGCCGGCGATGCCCTGCGTCTGCCTGTATTGGGGCGGGTGGCGGCCGGCCTGCCCATCGGCGCCGACATCCCGACCGATGACTTCGTGCTGCTGGACCGGGCGTTTTTCTCCCCCGCGCCGGATTATCTGCTGAAAGTGAAAGGGGATTCCATGCGCGATGACGGCATTTTCGACGGCGATCTGGTCGGCATCCACCGCACCCAGCAGGCGCTTTCCGATCAAATCGTTGTCGCCCGCATCGATGATGAAATCACCATCAAGCGCCTGAAAATCGGCAAGCAGGGCATCCGGTTATTGCCACGCAATCCGGATTTCCAGCCGATTGACGTCCGCCCGGATCAGGATTTCGCCATTGAAGGCCTCTACTGTGGCCTGATCCGGCCTTCCGGTAAATGAATATGCCCATAAATTCCGATACCGACTACCACTGTCGCCTGACTGTTCCGGAGACGGCCCAAGGGCACACTGGTTTCGCGACGGTCTCAGCTTTTGCGACTGCCGCCTTTTACGATTCAACTACCCCAACGAAACAACCCTGAGGAACCGACGATGGATGAGAACAAAAAACGCGCGCTGGCTGCGGCTCTGGCCCAGATCGATAAACAATTCGGCAAAGGTACCGTGATGCTGATGGGCGATAAGAGCATCGAGGCGGCCGAAGTCATCGGTACCGGTTCGATCATGCTCGATCTTGCGCTGGGAATCGGCGGTCTGCCCAAAGGCCGTGTCGTTGAAATCTACGGGCCGGAATCCTCGGGCAAGACCACACTGACCTTGCAGACCATTGCCCAATGCCAGAAAGCAGGCGGTACGGCAGCCTTCGTCGATGCCGAACATGCGCTCGATCCGGGATATGCCCAGAAGCTCGGCGTCAATGTTGATGATTTGCTGATTTCGCAGCCGGATACCGGTGAGCAGGCCCTTGAAATCGTCGATATGCTGGTGCGCTCGAATGCCGTCGATATGGTCGTGATTGACTCGGTTGCAGCGCTAACGCCGCGCGCCGAAATCGAAGGCGAAATGGGTGAAATGCAGGTCGGCTTGCAGGCCCGTCTGATGAGCCAGGCCCTGCGTAAGCTGACCGGAAACATCAAACGCAGCAACTGCATGGTCATTTTCATCAACCAGTTGCGAATGAAAATCGGCATGATGATGCCCGGCCAGAATCCGGAAACCACCACCGGCGGCAATGCCCTGAAATTCTATGCTTCAGTGCGTCTGGACATCCGCCGTATCGGTGCGGTCAAGAAGGGCGATGAAATCATCGGCAATGAAACCCGCATCAAGGTGGTCAAGAACAAGATGGCCCCGCCGTTCAAGCAGGTCATTACCGAAATCCTTTATGGCGAGGGTATTTCCCGGGAAGGCGAAATCCTCGATCTGGGTGTTGATGCCAAGTTCGTTGAAAAATCGGGGGCCTGGTACAGCGCACTCGGTGAGCGCATCGGACAGGGTAAAGAAAACGCCCGCCAGTATCTCAAAGACAATCCGAAAATGGCCCTTGAGCTTGAAGCCAAAATCAAGGAAAAGCTCAAGCCGGTCATCGTGCCGAAAAAGCCGATTGAAGACATCGAAGCCTGATGCGCAGAAAAACCTCGGATCTTCCCGCCTACCAGCAGGCCATGGGTCTGCTGGTGCGGCGTGAACATTCACGCCGCGAGCTGAAACAGAAGCTTCGGCAGCGGGGAAAAGAGGCGGATGAGATCGATACGGCGCTGGAATCGCTGTCACGGCAGGACTTCCAGAACGATGCCCGGTTTGCAATGGCGTTGGCCCGATCCCGCCAGGCAGCGGGGTACGGTCCCGTCCGGATCCGGGCTGAACTGGCACAGCACAACCTTGGAACCGAGGTCATTGCGGAAACGATGGCTTGCTTGTCCGAAGACTGGCTCGAGACTGCGCAGGGCCTGGTGGCGAGACGTTATCTCCGGAAAATACAGGCTGATCCGGCGCAAAGCCGGAAAGCCGTTGATTTTCTGCTGCGCCGGGGATTTGACCAGAAAACGGCCTTTACTGCCGTAAAAATACGGGAATGGCCGTCGGCATCCGATTTAATCGACGAAAGTCCCTAAAATCGTCGGCAAATGGTTTAAAATCAAGGCGTAGCGGTGCATTCTGTGCCGCGTCCCACGCTTCAGGTTGACCATGACACAGATGACGTCGCGCTCGAGTGCGCAAATCCGCCAGGATTTCCTGGATTTCTTTGCCGGTAAAGGCCATACCGTAGTGCCCAGCAGCCCGCTGGTTCCCGGCAATGATCCGACCCTGCTGTTCACCAATGCCGGCATGGTGCAGTTCAAGGATGTGTTTCTCGGTGCCGAAAAACGCAGCTACACCCGTGCCGTCAGTTCGCAGCGCTGCGTGCGGGCCGGCGGCAAACACAATGATCTTGACCAGGTCGGCTACACCGCACGCCACCATACCTTCTTCGAAATGCTGGGAAATTTCAGCTTCGGCGATTACTTCAAGAAAGACGCCATTCATTACGCCTGGGAATTGCTGACTGAGGTCTGGAAGCTGCCCAAAGAGCGGTTATTGGTCACGGTCTACCACACCGATGACGAGGCGTTTGATATCTGGCATACGCAGATCGGCCTGCCGGAATCGCGCATCATCCGCATCGGCGACAACAAGGGGGCGCCGTTTGCGTCGGATAACTTCTGGCAGATGGCCGATACCGGCCCCTGCGGGCCCTGCACCGAGATTTTTTTCGATCATGGCGACCATATCGCCGGCGGTCCGCCCGGTTCTCCGGATGAAGACGGTGACCGCTTCATCGAGATCTGGAACAATGTATTCATGCAGTTCGACCGGCAGCCCGACGGCACCCTGCTGCCGCTTCCAGCGCCCTGCGTCGACACCGGAATGGGCCTCGAGCGCATCGCCGCCGTGCTGCAGCATGTCCACAGCAACTATGAAATCGATCTGTTCGATCATCTGATCCGTACCGCGGCGGCATTGACGGATACCGATGATCTCGGCAACAAGTCACTCCGTGTCATCGCCGATCACATCCGCGCCTGCAGTTTCCTGATTGTCGACGGCGTTCTGCCCTCCAATGAAGGCCGCGGTTACGTGCTGCGGCGCATCATCCGCCGTGCCGTACGCCATCTCTGGAAGCTCGGCGCTCTGCGTCCTGAAGGCCTTTTCTGGCGCATGCTGCAGCCTTTGGCTGAAAAAATGGCCGGAGCCTATCCGGAACTGGAAAGCAAACGTACGCTGATCGAGCAGGCACTGAGGGCCGAAGAAGCGGCCTTCGCGACCACACTCGATGCCGGCATGGTCCGTCTGGACGGTATGCTGGCCGATGGCGCCGATGCGGTCAGCGGCGAACAGTTGTTCCTGTTGCACGATACATTCGGCTGTCCACCCGATCTGATCATCGATATCCTGCGTGAGCGTGGCCTGGACCCTGCGCCGGATGCAATGGAACAGTATGAAACCTTGATGGATCAGCAGCGGGATCGTGCCCGCGGTGCCAGCAAATTCGCCGGAACGGTCGGGCTGCCCGCCGAGTTGGTCGCCAGTCTGCATGCCACCGAATTCAAGGGTTACGAAAAGCTGGAATGTGATGGCTGCCGCGTGGTGGCACTGCTCCGTGATGGCAATCCGGTTGTGGTACTCGAAGCCGGTCAGCGCGGAATCGTTCTGCTCGACAAAACGCCGTTTTATGCCGAATCTGGCGGTCAGATCGGTGATGCCGGCGTGCTGTGCGCATCCACCGACGTGCGTTTCTCGGTCGAAGATACCCAAAAGCTGTCCGCCATCTTCCATGGCCATGTCGGGGCGCTTGAGAGCGGACGCATCGCCATCGGTGACAAGCTTTCCGCCCGCGTCGATGCCGGCCGCCGCCAGTCGACGGTCACCAACCATTCGGCGACCCATCTGTTGCACGCGGCGCTGCGAACTGTGCTCGGCGAGCATGTCAGCCAGAAGGGATCACTGGTGACACCGGAGCGCACCCGTTTCGATTTTTCGCATTTCCAGGCGGTTACGGCCGAGCAGCTGCAGCGCATCGAAGAAATGGTCAATAGCGAAATCCGCCGCAATGCCGAAGCCGAGGTCCATCATATGGGCATGCAGGAAGCCCTCGATTTCGGAGCGATGGCGCTGTTCGGTGAAAAATACGGCGAGCGCGTTCGCGTTCTGCGGATGGGTGATTTTTCGACCGAACTCTGCGGGGGTACCCATGTGCACCGCACCGGCGATATCGGCGTGTTCAAGATCCTGTCCGAAGCCGGCGTTGCCGCTGGCGTGCGCCGGATCGAGGCAACTACGGGCGCCCATGCCGTGGCGGCGTTCAAACACAGCGAATCGGTATTGCAGAAAGCCTCGGAACTTATCGGAGCCCGTGGCCATGATGTCCTCGATAAGCTGAACCAACTGCTTGAACGCCAGAAGAAACTTGAACAGGCACTCGATGCCTACAAGGCCAAAGCGGCATCCGGTCAGAGCGCCGAAATGGCCGCACAGGCAATTGATATTGCCGGAATCAAGCTGGTCAAACTGCGGATCGAGAGCGGCGACCCCAAAGGTCTCCGGGAACTGGTCGACAATCTCAAGGTCCAACTTCCGGATTCGATCATTGTTCTAGCCGCGGCGCAGGACGGCAAAGCCTCGCTGGTTGCCGGCGTGCAGGGCAGGGCACAGGCCAAGCTGAAAGCCGGTGATGTTCTGGCGCATATTGCCGCCCAGATCGGCGGCAAGGGCGGCGGCCGTGCGGATTTTGCCCAGGGCGGCGGCGAGGACGGTCCGGCGCTGCTCAAGGCCATGGCGGAGCTGGATGACTGGTTGGCCGACCGTTTGGCCTGAGTCATTTGCCCTTGGCCCGAATGTGGTCTAGGATTTGCTTGCGACAATGGATAATGGCTGTGCAACAAAAGGAGTAGGTGCATGTTAATCCTGACCCGACGTGTCGGAGAAACGCTGATGATCGGTGATGAAATCACCGTGACCGTGCTCGGCGTGAAAGGCAATCAGGTCCGTTTGGGCATCACCGCGCCCAAGGACGTGGGCGTGCACCGGGAGGAGATTTACCAGAAAATCGGTAGGGATTCCGCGGAAAACACCGAACCCAAGGCAGATTGAGGTTTACCGGAACGGCCAAAAGCCGTATCATGGTCAACCTGTGCGGCGCTGCCGTTTCAGACCCCGGAGAGATGCCCGAGAGGCTGAAGGGGCTCCCCTGCTAAGGGAGTATAGGGTCAAAAGCCTTATCGAGGGTTCGAATCCCTCTCTCTCCGCCAACTTCCAAAAAACCACCCTTGCGGGTGGTTTTTTTGTGGAATTCACAGTATCCGGACGCATCGTCTCTATCGACGGCGGTATGATGGTTTTCCGCCAATTCGCAACGTACCCGTATGTCCTTCCGAAATCCAAGCCGCCGCCGTTTCGTTCAGGGTCTTGCCGCCGGCGGAATTATGGCCGGTTTCGGCGCCTGGCCGGTGTCGGCGCGCGCAGGGCAAGGCGCTCCGATACTGCGCAGCACCGATCTGCATCTGCGGATCGGCGAGATGCCGGTCAATTTCACCGGTAAGAACCGGACCGCGGTGACCGTCAACGACAGCCTGCCGGCCCCCGAA
The DNA here is from genome assembly GCA_903942465.1 of uncultured Gammaproteobacteria bacterium. Lineage (GTDB taxonomy): Bacteria > Pseudomonadota > Gammaproteobacteria > Xanthomonadales > Xanthomonadaceae > Arenimonas. The sequence continues at coordinate 63,701 of CAJAPA010000012.1, read as the reverse complement.
ATACGCTGGCGTGAAGGCGATACCGTGACCGTGCGCGTCGACAATCTGTTGCCGCGCGGGTCCCTGTTCGGCGACACGACCTCGATCCACTGGCATGGCATCCTGCTGCCGGCCAACATGGACGGCGTGCCGGGCATGAGCTTCGACGGCATCCGCCGCGGTGAATCCTGGCTTTACCGCTTCCAGCTCAAACAATCCGGCACCTACTGGTATCACAGCCATTCCGGTTTCCAGGAGCAGGCCGGTCTTTACGGGGCATTGATCGTCGAGCCGCAGGTGCCGGAGCCATTCAAGTATGATCGTGACTATACGGTTCTGCTCAGCGATTGGACCGATTTATCGCCGGCGGATCTGTATGCCCGGCTGAAGAAGATGTCGAGTTACGACAATTACGGCAAGCGTACGGTCTCCGACTTCCTGCGCGATGCCGATAACAAAGGGCTGGCTGAAACGCTGGATGACCGCGGGGCCTGGGGGCGCATGCGGATGACCCCGACCGACCTCTCCGACGTCAATGCCAACACCTACACCTATCTGATGAACGGAACCACCGCGCTGGGCAACTGGACAGGCCTGTTCAGGCCGGGGGAAAAAGTGCGGCTGCGTTTCATCAACGGTTCGGCGATGACCTATTTCGACGTGCGCATTCCGGGACTGAAGATGACGGTGGTCGCCGCCGACGGCCAGAACGTGCATCCGGTCACCGTTGATGAATTCCGTATCGCCGTGGCGGAAACCTTCGATGTCATCGTCGAGCCGTCGGGCCAGGATGCATTCTGCATATACGCTCAGGATATGGGCCGGACCGGTTTCGTCAGCGGCAGCTTGGCAGTACGCGAGGGCCTGCGCGCACCGGTGCCGGCGCCCGATCCGCGCGTGATCCTCAGCATGGAGGACATGGGCCATGGCGGCATGGATCATTCTTCGCATGGGGCATCTGCAAAACCTGAGGTTTCGGCAGCCGTGGATCACAGCGGGCACAATATGGCCGCGATGGCGGGCATGGATCACGGCGGCGCGGCGATGCAGAAACACGCCGATAGCGAAGCCGGCAATCCCTTGGTTGACATGCAGACCATGGTGCCGGTGCCGAAGCTGGATGACCCGGGTATCGGCCTGCGCGACAACGGCCGGCGCGTACTTTCCTATGCCGATCTGCACAGCAGTTTCGAGGATCCCGACGGACGCTGGCCGAAGCGCGAAATTGAATTGCACCTGACCGGGCACATGGAAAAATTCGCCTGGTCGTTCGACGGCATTCCATTCGCCGGTGCCGAGCCTTTGAAGCTGAACTATGGCGAGCGCGTCCGCATCGTGTTGGTCAATGACACCATGATGACCCACCCGATCCATCTGCATGGTCTCTGGAGCGATCTGGAGGATGACAAAGGCGCCTTCATGGTGCGCAAGCACACCATCGACATGCCTCCCGGCAGCAAGCGCAGTTACCGTGTGCGTGCCGATGCACTGGGCCGCTGGGCCTACCATTGCCATCTGCTGTACCACATGGAATCGGGCATGATGCGCGAAGTGCGGGTGGTCGAATGAAGCTTTTGATGTTCGGTCTTTTCGCCGCATGTGCGCTGCCTGCAATGGCGCAGGACAGCACGGAATCCAGTGCGGATGATTTCTGGAACATGGAAACCCCGAAAACGCCGATTCCGCCGGTCACCGATGCAGACCGGGCCGCGGCATTCCCGCCCTTGGCGCATGACCATGCGCATGCCTCGGAATGGCAAAGCAAAGTGCTGATGGAACGGCTCGAGTTCTGGGATGCCGAGCCGGGCACCGGTCTGGCTTGGGAAGGCAAGGCATGGGTCGGATCCGACATCAACCGGCTCTGGCTACGCACCGCCGGAGAGCGTGTTGCCGGTGACACCGAGGCCGCCGATGTGGAACTGCTCTACGGGCGTGCGGTTTCTGCCTGGTGGGATGCCGTGCTTGGCGTGCGCCACGATATCAAGCCCGGGCCGTCCCAGGATTTCCTGGCCGTCGGCCTGATTGGTCTTGCCCCTTACAAATTCGAGGTCGAGGCAACCGCCTATCTGGGGCAGGGCGGCCAGCACGGGCTGCGCCTGGGCGCCGAGTACGAGACTTTGCTGAGCAGCCGTTGGATGCTGCAGCCATCGCTCGAGGCCGAGTTTTACGGTCAATCCGATCCGCAGCGCGGCCTCGGCGAGGGCCTGAACTCCCTCGAGGCCGGCCTGCGTCTGCGCTATGAAATCAGCCGGAAATTCGCGCCTTATGTCGGCTGGAGTTATGTGCGTCATTTCGGTGAAAGCGCGGAATGGCGGCGTCTGGCCGGCGAGCCGGTTCGGGAAAATCAGCTGGTGCTCGGCTTCAGGGCTTGGTTTTAGGCGGAATCGGGAAGATTTCCGGCCTTAACCGCCGATGACTTGCCGGAAATGGCGGTTGACGGCAAAGCCGCTTTCATTCATAATTTCATCCCTCAGCGCGCCCGTAGCTCAGCTGGATAGAGCAACAGGCTACGAACTTGTAGGTCGGGAGTTCGAATCTCTCCGGGCGCGCCATTTTTTCAACAGCCCGTCGGGGTTTAGCGCAGTCTGGTAGCGCATCTGGTTTGGGACCAGAGGGTCGGGGGTTCGAATCCCTCAACCCCGACCAATCTGATGCACGAAAAGGCTTCCCTGAAACCGTATCGTGGTGCAGAATCCCCTTTGAGCGCCTGTAGCTCAACTGGATAGAGCAACGGACTTCTACTCCGTTGGTTGGGGGTTCGAGTCCCTCCGGGCGCGCCAGTTTCTCCAGTGGTGGATGTAGCTCAGTTGGTTAGAGCATCGGATTGTGATTCCGAGGGTCGCGGGTTCAAATCCCGTCTTCCACCCCAGTTCAAATTACGGCATAATAGCGGCAGTCCGTTGTTGTAACGAAACGGCGTTGGTCCGCGCTTTGCGAGCCCCGGTTGTCCGGGTTCCGAGCCGTCCGTCGTCCGAATCATCTGCTCGGTCCATGCGAAAGTGGCGGAATTGGTAGACGCCCTGGATTTAGGTTCCAGTGGGGCAACCCGTGAGAGTTCGAGTCTCTCCTTTCGCACCATCAGCATGGAAGGGTGCTTCAGTCGTCAAGCCCGCTTTCCGCGGGTTTTTCATTTTTAGCTGCGCAATGCGCATGTAGGAGTTGTAATGCAAATTTCAGTCGAAAACACCAGCACGCTCGAACGCCGCATGACGGTTTCAATCCCCTCCGACCGTCTGTCTTCGGTCATCGATGGCCGGCTGCGCGACATGGCCAGCAAAGCCAACCTGAAAGGTTTCCGGAAGGGCAAGGTACCGACCAAGGTGATCGAACAGCGTTTCGGCCCGCAGGTCCGTTCCGAAGCTTTCGGTGAGCTGATCCGTGCCAGTTTCGATCAGGCCGTCCGTCAGGAAAACGTCCGCATCGCCGGTCAGCCGAGTATCGAAGCCGAGCCGACCGAAGCCGAAAATGAAATCCGTTATACCGCGACTTTCGAAATCGTTCCGGATTTCGGCACCATCGACGTCACCCAGCTGCAGATTACCCGCGTGCAGGCCAACGTCGCCGATGCCGATATCGACCACATGATCGACACCCTGCGCCAGCAGCGTCGGACCTGGGAGCCGGTCAGCCGTGCCGCACAGGTCGGTGATCTGGTGGCCGTGGAAACCTTCGCCAGCACCGCCGCCGCGCGCGTACCCGAAGAAGGTACCGAGAAGGGCGCTACCGTGCTCGGTTCGGGCGTGATGTTCCCGGAACTGGAAGCCCAGCTGTCGGGTATGAATGCCGGCGATGAGCGTTCGGTTGAAATCACATTCCCGGCCGACTGGCGTGTTCCGGCGCTGGCCGGCCAAGCCGCCAATGTCACCATCAAGGCCACCCAGGTTTCCGAGCCGCGCATTCCGGAAGCCGATGAGGCCTTCGTCAAGAGCTTCGGCGTCAAGAGCGGCAAACTCGAAGTGTTCCGCAATGAAGTGCGCGCCAATCTCGAACGCGAACTGAAAGGCATGCTGATGAGCCGCTTGCGTGCGGAAGTCGCCCAGAAGCTGGTGGCTGCCTACAGCCACGTCGAACTGCCGGCCAAAATGATCGAGCAGGAAGCCCGCAAGCTGGCTGCCAATGCCCAGGAACAAGCCCGTCAGCAGGGTCAGGCCGATGCCGTTTATCCGTTTGATCAGTTCATGGTGCCGGCCCGCAACCGTACCGCCGCCGGCCTGCTGGTGGGTGAAATTGCCCGCCAGAACGCGCTTCAGCTGGATTTCAACCGCGTCAAGGAAACCCTTTCGCTGATTGCCTCGACCTATGAAGAACCGAAACAGGTCATTGAATTGTACCGAAACGACCCCAACTTAATGTCAGGGCTGCAGAACCGCGTGATGGAAGAGCAGGTCATCGACTGGGTCGCCGAGCGCGCACAATCGACCGATCAGGAACTTTCCTTTACCGAAGCGATGCGTCCGGTTTAATCTACCCTGACCACTGCGCATTCGAAGGAGACCGCCATGGCCGTTACCGAAGGACTCAACCTGATCCCCATGGTGGTCGAACAGACCCCGCGCGGTGAACGCTCGTTCGACATCTACTCGCGTCTGCTGAAAGAACGCGTCATATTCCTTGTCGGCCCGATCGACGATTATGTGGCCAATGTCGTTGTCGCGCAGCTGCTGTTCCTGGAGGCCGATAATCCGGAAAAAGACATCAGCCTCTACATCAACTCGCCCGGCGGAGTAGTTACTGCCGGATTGGCGATCTACGACACCATGCGTTTCATCAAGCCGGACGTCTCGACCATCTGTGTCGGTCAGGCCTGTTCAATGGGTTCGTTCCTGCTGGCTGCCGGCACCAAAGGCAAACGTTACATCCTGCCGAATTCGCGCGTGATGATCCATCAGCCCTCTGGCGGTACTCAGGGGCAGGCCAGTGATATTGCGATTCAGGCCAAGGAAATCCTTTACTTACGTTCGCGCCTGAACGCCGAGCTGGCCGCCAACACCGGCCAAGCCATTGAAAAAATTGAGCTTGATGTCGAGCGTGATTACTTCATGGCGGCTGAAGAAGCCAAGGCCTACGGTGTCGTCGATTCCGTCATCGACCGCCGCCCTGCAGACAGCATCCAGCCGGCCTGACCCCCACCCCCCGGTGCTTTCCCCTTGAGCGGCTTGTGATATGCTCAGAGTGAGTGTCCTTTGCCGAACACAGACCTATGACCGACGACCGTAAAACCCGCTCCGGTGACACGACCAAAATCCTGTATTGCTCGTTCTGCGGCAAGAGCCAGCATGAGGTCACCAAGCTGATTGCCGGCCCGAGCGTATTCATCTGCGATGAATGCGTGGCCCTGTGCAACGACATCATCCGCGAGGAACTCCAGGAAAAAGCCGGTTCGGCCCGCAGCCACCTGCCGAAACCGAAGGAAATCCTCGAGGTGCTCGACCAGTACGTCATCGGTCAGCCGCGCGCCAAAAAAACGCTGTCCGTGGCCGTGTACAACCACTACAAACGCATCGAGTCGCGCGCCAAGAATGACGATATCGAGCTGTCCAAGTCCAACATCCTGCTGATCGGCCCGACCGGATCGGGCAAGACCCTGTTGGCCGAAACACTGGCCAGGCTGCTCAACGTACCGTTCACCATCGCCGATGCCACCACGCTGACCGAAGCCGGCTATGTCGGCGAGGACGTCGAGAACATCATCCAGAAGCTGCTGCAGAAATGCGATTACGATGTCGAAAAAGCGCAGTCCGGCATCGTCTACATCGATGAAATCGACAAGATTTCCCGCAAGTCGGAAAACACGTCGATTACCCGGGATGTTTCCGGCGAAGGCGTGCAGCAGGCCCTGCTCAAACTGATCGAAGGCACCGTCGCTTCGGTGCCGCCGCAGGGCGGGCGAAAGCATCCGCAGCAGGAATTCCTGCAGGTCGACACCAAGAACATGCTGTTCATCTGCGGCGGGGCGTTCGCCGGCCTCGACAAGATCATCCAGCAGCGCAGCACCGAATCCGGCGGCATCGGTTTCGGCGCCAAGGTCAAATCCTCCGAGCGCAAGATGGATCTTTCCAAGCTGCTGCACGACGTCGAGCCGGAAGATCTGATCAAATTCGGACTGATTCCCGAATTCGTCGGCCGTCTTCCGGTCGTGGCCACGCTCGAAGAGCTGGATGAGGCCGCCTTGGTCAAGATCCTGACCGAGCCGAAGAATGCCATCAGCAAGCAGTTCAAGAAGCTGTTCGAAATGGAGGGCGTCGAGCTGGAAATCCGGCCGGATGCCTATGCCGCGGTGGCCCAGAAGGCGATGAAGCGCAAAACCGGCGCACGCGGCCTGCGTACCATCCTGGAATCGGTCCTGCTCGACACCATGTACGAGCTGCCGTCTCTGGAAAATGTCAGCAAAGTGGTGGTCGACGAGTCGGTCATCAACCATCAGGCCGAGCCCTATCTGATCTACTCCAACAGCAGCGCTCCGAAAGTGGCCTCCGGCGAATAAGCCTCACTTTTCCGGCGTGAAATGAAACGGAGCCAGAGGGCTCCGTTTTTTTGCATCCGGGTACTTGCAAGACGCCCCGAAAAGCCCCATAAAGGACGTATGGCGGGAATTTCCGCAATGGAGTCGATATGGATAAAAAACAGGCAAGCGTTACCCTTCTGCCCGTGCTTCCCCTGCGCGATGTGGTGGTGTATCCGAACATGGTGATCCCGCTGTTCGTCGGCCGTGAGCGCTCCATGAAAGCGCTTGAATTGGCGATGGAAGGTCCCGACAAGCAGATCGTGCTGTTGGCCCAGCGCAGCCCGGATATCGATGATCCGCAGGCCGAAGACCTTTACGACATCGGTACCGTTGCCACGGTCATCCAGCTGCTCAAGCTTCCGGACGGAACCATCAAGGTGCTCGTGGAAGGCATGCAGCGTATCAAGGTTTCCGACATTGTTTTGAAAGATGACACCCTGATGGCGAACGCCATGGAGCTTGAAATCGTGGCGGTGAAGGATGCGCGCGAGGCGGAAGTGGCGCAGCGCAGCCTGCTCAGTCTGTTCGAACAATATGTCAAATCAAACCGGAAGTTGCCACCGGAACTCCTGGCGACGCTTGCCGGAATCGATGATCCAAGCCGCTTCGCCGACACGGTGGCGGCACATCTGAGCGTCCGTCTGGCCGATAAACAGCGGTTGCTTGAGACGGCGGCGCCCGAGGCGCGCCTCGAAATGCTGATCGGTCTGGTTGAAGGCGAGATTGATGTCCAGCACATCGAAAAGCGCATCCGTTCGCGCGTGAAAACGCAGATGGAGAAAAGCCAGCGCGAGTACTATCTCAATGAGCAGATGAAGGCCATCCAGAAAGAACTCGGCGATTCCGAGGACTCGCCCAACGAGCTCGAAGAACTGGCACGGAAAATCGCCGAATCCAAGATGCCGAAGGCGGTCGAAACCAAGGCCAGGAATGAACTCAACAAACTCAAGCAGATGTCGCCGATGTCCGCGGAGGCGTCGGTTGTCCGCAATTATCTCGAATGGCTGGTCGGTGTTCCCTGGGAGAAGCGCAGCAAGGTACGCAAGGATCTCAAGCTTGCCCAGCAGGTGCTCGATGAGGACCACTATGGTCTGGAAAAGGTCAAGGACCGGATACTGGAATACCTCGCTGTTCAGGCCCGTGTCCAGAAAATGAAGGGTCCGATTCTGTGTCTGGTCGGGCCTCCGGGTGTCGGCAAGACCTCGCTCGGTCAGAGCATCGCCAAAGCCACCAACCGAAAATTCGTCCGGATGGCACTCGGCGGCGTACGTGATGAAGCCGAGATCCGTGGCCATCGCCGGACGTACATCGGTTCGATGCCGGGCCGCATCGTGCAGAACCTCAACAAGGTTGAAAGCCGGAATCCCCTATTCGTGCTCGATGAAATCGACAAAATGAGCAATGATTTCCGCGGCGACCCGGCGGCCGCCCTGCTGGAGGTGCTGGATCCGGAGCAGAACCATAACTTCAACGACCATTATCTCGAGGTCGATCTGGATCTGTCCGAGGTCATGTTCATCTGCACCTCGAACTCGATGAACATCCCGGGTCCGCTACTAGATCGCATGGAGGTGATCCGTATTCCGGGTTACACCGAAGAAGAAAAGCTGAATATCGCAGTGCGTTACCTGCTTCCGAAGCAATTGAAGGCGAGCGGACTCAAGGACGGTGAGCTACGGGTCGATGCCGAAGCCATCCGCGACATCGTGCGCTATTACACGCGCGAATCCGGTGTGCGCTCGCTCGAGCGCGAGTTGGCGAAAATCTGCCGCAAAGTGGTGAAAGAAATCGCCTTGTCCGGCCCGTTGAAGAAAACCAAACCCGCAAAGAAAACGAAATCGTCGAAATCCCCGGCTTTGAAGAAAGTCGATTCCGCCAATCTCGACCGCTATCTCGGCGTTCGCCGGTTCGATTTCGGACGCGCCGAAGAGCAGAGCGAGATCGGTCTGGTTACCGGACTTGCGTGGACCGAGGTCGGCGGCGAGCTGCTGCAGATCGAGGCAACTCTGATGCCGGGTAAAGGGCAGCTGATCTTGACCGGCCAACTCGGTGATGTGATGCAGGAGTCCGTAAAAGCCGCCTATACCGTGGTCCGTGCCCGCAGCCTGCAGCTCGGGCTGGATGTTGATTTCCACAACAAGTTCGATACCCACGTGCATGTCCCTGAAGGAGCGACGCCCAAGGACGGACCAAGCGCGGGCATCGCCATGGTGACGGCTTTGGTCTCCGCGCTGTCGAAAGTGCCGGTCCGTGCCGATGTCGCGATGACCGGTGAAATCACGCTTCGCGGCCGCGTGCTGCCGATCGGCGGATTGAAGGAAAAACTTCTGGCGGCGCTTCGCGGCGGAATCCGCACGGTTCTCATTCCCGAAGAAAACCGCAAGGATCTGGCGGATATTCCCGAGAATGTCACCCGCGACCTGGAAATCGTCCCCGTCAAATGGATCGATCAGGTGCTGGATATTGCCTTGGTCAAGCCGCTTTCGGAACCGCAGAAAATTCCTGCTGTCAAGAAAAAAATCGCGAAATCGCGTACAAAACAATCGCAATCCGGCGTGCGCCCGCACTAACCGGTAAAAAACCCTGTAAAGCCTGCAAATAAAGGCTTGCAGGGTATTGCGCATATCCACATTCACTGGTATAAATTGTTGCAACCGGGCTCCAGACCGCAATTCTAGGGCTTCGGCGATATGGTTAGGTTGCGGCCCCGCCCCGACTTAATTTCTATATTTTCGCGAATAATCGCATTTGGGAGATTTATCAAAATGAATAAAGCTGAATTTGTTGCTGCCGTAGCCGAAAAGGCCGACCTGTCCAAAGCCGCCGCCGCCGGCGCCGTGGATGCCGTCATCGAAGTGATCACCAAAGCCCTGAAAAAAGGCGACACCGTGACCCTCGTCGGCTTCGGTACGTTCTCGGTGCGCAAGCGCGCTGCCCGTCAAGGCCGTAACCCGCAGACCGGTGCCACCATCAAGATCAAAGCCTCCAAGAACCCGGGCTTCAAAGCTGGTAAAGCACTGAAAGACGCCGTCAACAAGTAATCCGGCGTTTTCCGCCGATTTCAGTTGTCATGCGGCGGTAAAATGGTGTATGCTACGCATCCTGCTTGAGGGTGCTTAGCTCAGCGGTAGAGCGTCTCCCTTACACGGAGAGGGTCGGGGGTTCGAAACCCTCAGCACCCACCAGCGCTTCAAGCACATGAACTGGAGTGGTAGTTCAGTCGGTTAGAATATCGGCCTGTCACGCCGAGGGTCGCGGGTTCGAGTCCCGTCCACTCCGCCACTGTTGAAAAGGCACCTTCGGGTGCCTTTTCTTTTTCGTGCGTTCCGGCGCCAAAAGCTTCATAATAGTGGCCTTGCCCAACCCGGTTCCGCGCCCCGCCATGCTTCAGAATATCCGTGAAAATTCCTCCGGCCCGATCGCTAAGCTGATTCTGGTCATGATCATTGCCGTCATGGCATTTTTTGGTTACGAGGGAATGAATACCCCCGGAGCCGGAAACTATGTGGCCAAAGTGACCAAGCCCGGCAAGCTGCTCGGTTACGGCGAAGCCTCGGTCGAGGTCGCTGTCGCCGATTACAGCCGCCGTATCGACCAGGTCCGCCAACAGCAGCGGCAGCAGCAGGGAGAGGCATTCGATGCCGCCGCTTTCGAAAAACCGGAGAACAAGCGCCGCATCCTCGAGCAGATGATCGACGAGGCCGTGCTGCAGTTGGGAGCGCAGCAGGCCGGCATCCGGATTTCGGATGCGATGATCCGCGACGAGATTCTCAAGATTGATGCCTTCACCGTGGATGGTAAATTCGACCAGTCCCGCTATCAGCTAGCCATCCAGCAATTGGGCTATACGCCCACCCAATTCGAGGAACGCATCCGGCAGGATCTGATGACCCGTTTCATCGCCGATGAGTACGTCAGTTCGGGAATCGCTTCGGACAGCGATGCCATTGCCATGCGCCAGCTGGCTGACCAGAAGCGTGATCTGGGCTATGTCGAAATCCCGTTGCCGGCGCTCGATCCGAATGCCACCGATGCCGAACTGACGGCTTGGTACAACAGCCATAAATCCGATTACCGTACCGAAGAAACCGTCACAGTTGAGTATGTCGAACTGGAGCAGAGCGCCGTCACGACCAACATTACCATCGATGAGTCGATTCTGCGTTCGCGTTATGAAGATCAGAAGGCCCAATACGGTACGCCGGAACAGCGCGTGGCGTCCCACATTCTGGTTGAAGTTCCTGCCGGCGCTTCTGACGCCGCCGAGGCCGCGGCCAAAGCCAAGGCGCAGGACTTCGCCAAGCAGGCCCAGGCCAACCCGGGCAGTTTTGCCGAACTGGCAAAGGCGTCCGATGATCTTGCCAGCAAAGATTCCGGCGGCGATCTCGGCCCGGTCGAGAAAGGCATCTTCGGTGATGCATTCGACAAGGCTTTCTTTGCCTTGAAACCCGGCCAAGTCTCCGAGCCGGTCCGGCTCGAGGACGGTTGGCATGTGCTGTATTACCGCGAACTGATTGCCGGTACCGCCAAGCCCTTTGAAGAGGTCCGTGGCGAAATCGAAGCGGCTTACCTGAGTTCGGAAATTGAGCGCCAGTTCAATGACCTTGCCGGAAAGATGATCAATGCCGTTGGTGAAAACGCCAGCTCGCTCGAGCCCGCTGCCAAGGTCGTCGGAAAATCCCTGCTTCGGACTGGTGCATTCACCCGCCGCGGCGGCGAGGGCATCGCCGCCCTTGATCCGGTCCGCAAAGCGGCGTTTTCAGATGAGGTTCTGGTCGAGCGCCGCGTCAGCGATCTCATTGAACTGGAGCCCAACCATGTGGTTCTGCTGCGGGTGGTTGATCACAAACCCGAAGCCGTGCTTCCGTTCGTCCAGGTCAAGGATGTCGTGCGGCTGGCTTTTGTCCAGGACCGTGCCGGGAAACAGGCCGAAAAAGATGCCAAAGCCTTGTTGGAGCGTTTGAACAAGGGCGAAACCTTGGAACAGGTTGCCGCATCCCTGTCGCGGCCGGTCATTCCCGCGCTCGCCGTCGGCCGCCAGGCGCCCGTGCCGCAGCTTCAGCCGGTGGTGCAGGAAGCTTTCCGTCTCGCACGTCCGAAAAACGGCAAGCCCGGTGGTGCCGGTATCGCAAAACTGCCGGACGGAGCGTATCTGCTGATGCAGTTGAAAGCCGTGAACGAACCGGACCTGTCGGCGCTATCGCCCCAGGAACGTAAAGAAATGACCGGCTATCTCGGCCAGGTCCGTGGTGCCCAACAGGTCGCCGAATACATCAAGGCGCTGCGCCGCAGCTTCAAGGTGGTCATCGCCGAAGACCGTCTCTGATATCTGATGCAGTGATTCCTGACGCCCGGCTTGCCGGGCGTTTTCAGTTGCCGTTATCCGGTATCGGCGCCACCGGATCGGTATCGGTTTCCAGGGGCGTGAATACGGCCTCATTCGGCAGATCGACCCCGAAGCTGGCCGGATTGAACATGAAACAGCTGAGCGCCCTGATTTTCTTCACATAGGCATAAGTGTGGGGTGCAAGGCCGGTGGGCAGACGTTTATCGGCATCCGCTTTGGACAGGCCCTGGCGTCTCAGGCTGCCACGCAAACGGCTGTCACCGGCATTGTAGGCCATGATTCCGGTTTGCCAATCATCGAACATGGTCTGCAGTTTCTGCAGATAGGACAGTGCCGCATCGGTTGATTGGATGACCGAGAAGCGTCCGTCTTTCTTTCCACCAATCTGGAGACCGTAATAGCGGCCGGTTTCCGGCATAATCTGCCAAAGCCCGGTCGGCCCGCCTTTGGCAACGGCTTTGGGCTGAAAGCGGCTTTCGACGAAGGGAATCAGGGCGTACTCCATCGGTAGTCCGCGCTTTCGTGCCTGGTAGCTGACATGGTCGAGTATCGGCAGCATCGTGATCAATTGCCTTTCAAAACGCGCCGGATTATGGATGTAATCCTTCATCCACGTGCTCCTGGCGGCGCTCTCGTTGCAGGACTCCGGATCCAGCGCACCGCTGATGCGCTGGAAGACATCGGCGCCGCTGCGTTCGAATGCCGCCGGCTTCAGTGTTTCCTGCGCCGCCGTGGATCCGGCAAAGCCAATCCCCAGGACCAATAGCCATGGCGGAAAGGCGCTCATCGGAACTGGTCCTTCCATGCACGCAAGGCAGCAAAGCGGGCCAGTCGCGATTCCGGCATGAAGCCGAGGTGTTCCTTCAGGCCGGTGAGACGCTCGGGAAAGTGCGTGCGCAGAAACGGATTGCAGGCTTTCTCGATCACAATGCGGGAGGGCAGACTTGGCTGCCCCGAACCGCGCCGTGCCTTGATATCGTCGATAAGGTGATCGCGTTCAGGGTTATCCGGTTCGGCGGCGGCGGCAAATCGGGCGTTCGATAGAGTGTATTCATGGGTACAACACACGAGGGTGTCTTCCGGCAATTCCGCCAGACGATCCAAAGAAGCCAGCATCTGTTCGGGGCTGCCTTCGAACAGGCGCCCGCAACCGAGGCTGAACAGGGTATCGCCGCAGAACAGAACGCTCGAGTCGGTATAGGCGATGTGGCTGCGGGTGTGGCCGGGGACGGCCATGACCCGGAACGGCCGGAATCCTGAAATCTGCAGGACATCATCATGGCGGACAATACGGTCGATGCCGGGGATACGGGCATCCTCCGGCCCATAGACGGAGCCAGTGAAGGCGGCCCGGAGAGCGCCCAAGCCGCCAATATGGTCGTTGTGGTGATGGGTAATGAAAATCGCCGCGATACGCAGGCCGTCGGCAATGGCCGCAAGCACGGGGCCGGCATCGCCCGGATCGACCACGATGCTCCCGCCCTCGTTGCCACGGTAGCACCAGATGTAGTTGTCTTCGAAAGCAGGCAGCGCTTGCAGGACTGTCATGGAAGGTGACCGTGGCCGTCATTTGACGCACAATAGATCTAGTTTAAACGGTGTCGGCACATGACGGGCGAAAACAACTGGTTCGAGACCGACAAAGGCCAGATGCTGGCTGCTGAAAGCGTTTCAGCATGCGCGCCCTGGTTGTGGCCGCTTTGCGGCCATAATGCCTTGGTGCTGCAGCCCTGTGCACAGGGATTGGCATTGCCCGCTCTGCAATGCGCTCCCGTTTACCAGCTTCAGCGCGCGCGTGGGCGGTTTTACGGCGATATCATCACCGAGGATGAGCCGTTGCCTCTGGTCAATGAATGCATGGCCTTGGTGCTTGCGGCATTCGTGCTGGAAACGGCAACGGATCCCGGCCTGCTCATTGCCGAATGTGCGCGAATGCTGGTCCCTGAGGGTCATTTCGCGATACTGGCCTTGAATCCCTTTGCTGCCACGCGGCTGAGCGGGGGCTGGTCGGGCATGCGTCTGCAAACGGCGACGGCCTGGTCCGCCATGTTGGCGGAGGCGGGATTGGAGCTCATCCGGCACGAGAGGCTCGGCAAGGCTCGACCGCGGGCGCTGTGTTCGGTAAACTTCCTGCTGTTGCGGAAACGCAAAGCCGCGCTGACCCCCTTGCGGAAAAATGCCGCAGCCGTCGCTCTGGCGCGGGAACAAACACCGACATGAAAGACTCCATGGCCAGCGTACCCCATATCGAAATCCACACGGACGGCGCCTGCTCCGGCAATCCCGGGCCGGGCGGATGGGGCGCCTTGCTCCGATACGGGCAGACCGAGAAGGAGCTGTCCGGCGGAGAGTCCCACACCACCAATAACCGCATGGAGCTGCTCGGTGCCATCTGCGCACTGGAGTCGCTGAACCGGCATTGCCGGGTCGATCTTTACACGGATTCCCAGTATGTGCAGAAGGGCATCACCGAATGGCTGCCGGGCTGGATCAAGCGGGGTTGGAAAAACGCCAAAGGCGAACCGGTCAAGAATCAGGATCTCTGGTTGCGGCTGCATGAGGCCAATGCCAGTCACACGGTGCATTGGCATTGGGTGAAAGGCCATGCCGGCCACGCTGACAACGAGCGTGTCGATGGACTGGCGCGTCTTGCCGCTGAAACATACAAATAGGAAACACCATGCGACAGGTCGTACTCGATACCGAAACCACCGGACTTTCCTGGGAAAAAGGCAACCGGGTCGTGGAAATCGGATGCATCGAACTTCTCAACCGGCGTCCCAGCGGCAGAAGCTATCAACAGTACCTCAATCCGGGGCGCGAGATGGAGCCCGGCGCCGCCGAGGTCACCGGCCTGACCTTGGATTTTCTGGCCGACAAGCCGCGCTTCGAAGAGGTGGTGCAGGAATTCCTTGATTTCATCGCCGGCGCCGAGCTGGTCATCCATAATGCCGAATTCGATCTCGGTTTCCTGAATTACGAGCTGGGCCTGCTCGGCACCGCCTATGGCCGCATCGACCGTCATGCCGGAGTGCTCGATACCCTGAAGATGGCGCGTGAGTTGTATCCCGGCCAGCGCAATTCCCTGGATGCGCTGTGCAAACGTCTCGGTGTCGATAACAAGCACCGGCAGCTGCATGGCGCGCTCTTGGATGCGGAGTTGCTGGCCGATGTCTATCTGGCCATGACCTCGGGCCAGACCGGTTTCGGCTTCGATGAAGCCGCTCCGGAAAGCGATGCGGCGGCATCGGAGCTTATCGTCACGGGGCCTTCGTCGTCAGTTGTTCTGCATGCCACTGCGCAGGAGACCGATGCCCATCAGGCCCGCATTCTGAAAATTGCGGAGAAGTCCGGAAAGTCGCTCTGGGCCGACTAGGCCCTGCGCAGGAGCAGGGCGGTCAGATTGTTGACGGCCTCGCCCCGCAGGGCATGCATCAGCAGAATCTCAACCGACTCCTGAGCGCTGAGGCGGGAATCGCACAGGCTGGTTTCCAGTTCAGGTCCGGAGCAGGCCTCCAGCATTCCATCGGTGCAGAAAAGCACCGACTCCCCGCGTTTCAGGGTGATGTGCGCTTCCGAAATGCAGAGTTTATCGGTTGCAGTAACGCCAAGCGCCTGGATCGCGTTTCCCGCACCGTTCTTCATGAGTCCTTTGCTTTCGGCATCGGACAGGATGCGGCGATACTGTCTGCCGTCAGAAAAAAGCGCGGTACAGGTGCCGACCCAGGCCAACTCCAGAATGCCATTGGAATAGCGGGCGGCGATGGCGCTTGCGCCGCTTGGAGATGCACTCTGTTGCGGGCGCTGAATCCGCAACGCCTGGCCGGCATTGCGCAACGCATCGGCCGGACTGTCACCCTGCTGCAGCGCCTTGCGCAAGTGATCCCGAACGAATGCCGCGGCGACATCACCGGCATCCGGCCCGCCCATGCCATCGACAAGCACGACCACTCCCGCGCCCGCGTCAAGATCGTATGTGTCTTCATTCAGCAGGCGCTTCCTGCCGGCATGGCTGATTTGGCCGATTTCAAGCATGGAGAAAATTGCGGGTGGTCATCGTGTCATTATGAACGGTTATGGCCATTTAGGGATAAACAGGTAGCCAAAAAGCGGCTGAAAACGCTATAATCGCATCCTACCATTACGCCGGAGAGGTGGCAGAGTGGTCGAATGTACCTGACTCGAAATCAGGCGTAGGTGTGAGCCTACCGAGGGTTCGAATCCCTCCCTCTCCGCCAGCCGTCCGAAAACCCCTGCATGCAGGGGTTTTTCATTCATGGGGCAAGCGGACCGGTCACCGGGATTCCACCAGATGCGCCAGCTGGTTATCGATCCAGTTGATCAGCTGCAGCACTTCATCCGTATCGGCTTGCATCTGGATTTTCTTTTCCAGTGCCAATGCCAGCTTGGAGAGGGCCTCCAGACCGATGGTCGCCGCCGAACCTTTCAGGGCGTGCGCAAGATTGGCCATGCCCGTGCAATCTCCTTCGGCAAGCATGTTCCGCAACTGCATGCAGTCATCGCGATGGCAGGCGATGAAAGCCTCGCGGGCACGTGCCAGCGAGCCGGCATTGCCCAGGAAGCGGGTTTCGACTTCCGTTCCGGAGGACTCGTCGACGGTTCTGGCATCGGCTTCGGGTCTTCCGCACGGCTGCAGCCAGCGGGTCAGGCAGCCCCAGAGCTCATCGGCATCTATCGGCTTGGCGAGAAAGTCGTTCATTCCCGCATCCAGACAGGCAGTTTGGTCGGCATTGCTGGTCGCGGCCGAAAGCCCGACGATTGGCTTGCTGAAACCGGACTTGCGAATATGGCGGGTCGCTTCGATGCCATCCATGTCAGGCATCCGGACATCCATGAATACCAGATCGGGATCGGCGGCAACGAGTGCGGAACAGGCTTCTCCGCCGGTGCCGGCCAGAACCACTTCGATGCCCGCCATCGCCAGCCATTGGCTGATGATGGTTCGGTTGAAAGCATTGTCCTCCGCGACCAGAATGCGGCGGCCACGGAATTCCTGGGGAACCGGTACGGATAGCATGGAAGGTTCGATGGCGGTCATGGCAGGGATTTCATCCGATTCTAGCACGGCCGCATTCGCGCACCGAGGGCTTGTAGGCCATGGATTTTGCATTACAATGGTCGAAGGGCCATACAAGGCGCGTTTCGAACCAAGCATGCATATCGGGATATTGGAAGACGAAATCACGCAACAGGAGATGTATCGCCTGTGGTTCACTGCGGACGGCTTCAACAGCGACTGTTTCGATACCGTGCAGAAATTCACCGAAGCCCTCGAGACCAGGAAATACGACATCCTCATCATCGACTGGATGGTTCCGGACGGCAACGGCATCGATGTGCTGGCCTGGGTAAGGAAAAACATCGGATGGGATATTCCCGTGATTTTCATTACGGCAAAGGATGCTGAGCTGGATATCGTGTCCGCACTCAAGGCCGGCGCCGATGATTATGTCGTCAAGCCGCCGAAATACCACGAGCTGATGGCCCGCATTGAATCGCTTGCCCGGAGATCCAAGCCGGCACAGGTTCTCAATTTCGGCGACTACCGGGTCGACCGCGACCGGCGCTGCATCGAGGTCGATGGGAAAGCGGTCGAGCTGACCCAGAAGGAATTCGAATTGGTCTGTCATATGTTCCAGAGCCCCGGTGTCCTGCTGTCCCGGGTTTCCCTGTTGGAAAAGCTTTGGGGCCTGAATGCCGATGTCGATACCCGTACCATCGATACCCATGTCAGCCGCATCCGGCGCAAGCTCGATATCGGCCCTAAGCACGGCTGGCAGATCTTCCCGGTTTACGGCTGGGGCTATCGGATTGAAAAGGTCGATAAAACCACCGAGTGATTGACGGGTTGTATTCAATCGACCGGATCCGAACTCGGCCCCGATTTCATTCTGTACGCATCCGACGCCACCGCTGTTCTGCGGCGACCATGTCTGGACGACAGGCGGGTCTGGAACAGGAAACCGAACCGTTCGGAGGTCCGTGCGAGACTGTATTTCTGCAGTATGCGTGCACGTCCATGTCCTGCCAGATGCTTTCTCAGGTCTTCATCGTCCATCAGACGCAGAAGGGCGCCCGCGAGTTCATGGGCGCTGGCGGGCTCGACCAGAAGTCCGTCCGAGCCTTCACGTATCAATTCCAGCATGCCGGTCGTTCTAGCGCTCACGCAGGCAAGTCCGCTTGCCATGGCCTCCATGGCCGGCAATGACATATCCGCAGACAGACTGGAATTCACAAAGGCGTCGGCCCGGCTGTACCAGTCGCACAGTCGGTCCTGATGCAGGGCGCCGGTAAAGGTCACGGTCTGCTCCAAGTCGGATGCTTTGGCCTGGCTTTTCAGTGCGGTCTCATCACTGCCGGCACCGACGAGTACAAGGCGGATTTCACGTCCGGATTCCCTCAGGATTTTGCAGGCCTCCAACAGCGTCCTCTGACCGTTGTGCGGTTCCAGCGGGCCGACGCAAAGGACCGTGAATGTTCCGGGTTTGAGCCGCGATGGTCTCGGCTGAAAACGCAAGGTGTCGACCCCCGGAGCGTAGGCATCGTATTTATGCCAGTAACGGTGCGGTGTGAATCGCATGAGCGCGGTTCGAGCGGCGATTCCGACACAAATGATGAAATCCGCGGCCTCGACTTTTTGCTGCAAGCGGATTATGCCGGCGTAATGCAGATCATCCGCATTGCCGAGGGTCAACGAAACAGTGACCGGACGGAAATGCCTCATCAGCACCGCAACGCGCCCCGCTTCCGATCCGAAATGGGCATGCAGGTGCCGAATGCCATGTCGGCGCATCCAGCGATCCAGAGTAAGCACATCGGCGACATGCCGGTTCTTGACCAGGCTCAGCCACCCGTCCAGCCGGATGGCCCAGTAGACCACGGTCAAATAGGACAGGGGCCTAGTCGCTGCACGCAAATGGTTGGCCAGTTCACGGAGGCGACCGCGTGCCCGCAGGTAGTACGTCGCCTCGGTTTCGGCCCGGATTTCGTGGTTTAAATCCGCGCCGACATCCAACGTCGATTCCAGTGCCGATAGCGCAATATCATATCCAAGCCTGCGAAGGCAGCGGATCTCCCCTGCCGCGAACAGGTTGGCGCTGCAAGGGTGTTTGCTGAGCAGGACCGTGATTTTTTCCGGGGCATCATCGCCATCACCGACAGATGCCGTCCCCTGAGTGCCGGGACCGGCGGTCTGGTCCGTCTGGGAGGTGAAGCTTTCGGACGAGGGCGGGTTTCCAGAAGATTTCATGGGCCAGTGACAGCGGAAATATGTGACGTATGTCACATTAATCCGCTATCGCAGGCAATGTGTGTCCAAACTGAAAACTCTTCGTGACAGGGCCGTGAGGGACTTTACTGCGTTGCCAGAGCCCAGCCATAACTGGCGTTGAAGGATTCGACCGGGCAGGCGCTGTTGTGTCCGGCAATGGTTTTTTCGTCCACGAAATACAAATCGCCGATGATGTTCCTGAACGGATAGGTTTTGCACGGGGCATCAAAGACGATGCTGACTTCGGTGACATGGCCATCGGCAGCCGTCACCGGATTGCAGGCTTTGGGTGTCAGCAATTCGGGTTCGTCACGGCCACGCTGGATTTTCAATTGGCATTGGTTGGCACCGGCCATGATGATGGTGCGCTTGACTTCGATAGTGGGGTCGTCGACCGCTGGCGGCCGGCTGGCCTGGGCTTCCGGTGAACTGTTGGAGCACCCGGAAAGGATCGCGCTAAATGCCACAAAAATCAGTAAATGACCAAACAATTTCAATGACATTGCCCCATTCCTTGCCCCGTTGTTTCAACTCATGGTAGGGCAAAAATCGGATTTTGTGAACCTATTCACACTTTTCCGGAGAGCCCGGTCTTTCAAAGCGCATGCCACGACCCCCGGCATGGACTATAATCCAATAACCTCAATTGCTTACGAGTGCCCCATGTCCGAAATCCTTGCCCCCGTCTCCTTCGGTGAACTGCTCGACAAGGTGACTATTCTGCAGATCAAATCCGAACGCATGAGCGATGCGGTCAAAGTCGCCAATGTCCGCAAGGAATTGAGCGCGCTGGAACGGACCTGGGCTGCTCATCCGGCTTCTGGCACCGACATCAGCGATTTGATGGGCCAACTCAAGGCCGTGAATGAACGCCTCTGGGTCATCGAGGACGACATCCGGATTCTGGAAAAAGCCCAACGTTTCGATGCCGAGTTCATCCGCCTGGCCCGTGCGGTTTATTTCGAGAATGACGAGCGCGCGCGGATCAAGAAGGACATCAATCTGGCTTTGGGTTCGGCCTATGTCGAAGAGAAGTCCTATCAGGACTACCGGAATCCCTGAGATTAACCCTGATCGGCGCAATAGCGTTCGAAGCGGGCGATGACATCGGCCACCTCGATCAAGTCCATCACGCCCGGAAATTCGACACGTTTGCCCCAGGGCAGTCCTGCGGCAGGTTTGTCCATAAAGCGGATGGCCGCTTCCGGATAACGGTTGACCGTGTAGCGCAAGTCCGAATAGGGCCCGGACCGTGTGCCGTCGGTGCAGGCGTAAAGCCCCAGTACCTTGCTGCCCATGGCATTGGCCATGTGCGCCGGCCCGGAGTCCGGGGTCATCACCAGATCGGCGCGGGCCAGCAGCGCCAACAACTGCTTCAGCGTATCTTTGCCGATCAGATCGATGGGTTTTTCTGGCATGGCGGCGATGATGGCATCACCCATGTCGCGCTCGAGTGCGCTTCTGCCGCCGCATAAAACCACCTGCCATCCCATGCCGATGGCATGCATGGCTACCGCGGCATAACGCTCGGGCAGCCAGTTGCGCAGCACATGGCTGGAACACGGAGAGATCAGCAGTGTGGGTTTTCCGGCCGGCCATTGCGCGGCGGCCCAGGCATGCGCTTCCGGCGGCACCGGCATATTCCAATTCACCTCGGTTTGACGGAACCCGAGCGGTTCGGCAAACAATCCGAATACATCGAGGACGTGGTGGCCGTCATGCCGGATGCGTTCGTTGACGAACAGGCCATGGCCTTCCTTGGCCCGTTCACGGTCATAGCCGATCCGGCGCTTTGCTGATATCACCGCAGACACCAGATTCGCACGCAGGGCCAATTGCATCTGGAGCAGGACATCGAAGCGCCGGCCGTCCAGAGCCTGCGTCAGGTCTTTCAGACCCTGCAGTCCGGCCTTCTTGTCGAAGGCGATCAGCTCGACGCCGTCAAGACCTTCCATCAACTTCGCTTCGCCCTTGCCGAGAATCCAGGTGATCCCGGTTTCCGGGAGGTTCTTCTGAAGGGTGCGGATCAGCGGCAGGACATGCGTAGCGTCGCCGAGCGCCGATAATCGCAAAATGCATACGGTTTTTACGGCAGCAGCTGGGTTCACTTGGTACACTCTTGCAATGATTGAGAAGGATGGCCAAACCGGATGCGTCAACTTCACTGGTGCGGACGGTGTCTGCACCGTTATTTACGCATCCCGGGTGCTGCCGGAGCCGGATGCCGGACAGTTTAGCGCAAGTGCCTATCCCTCGGCGCGGCCGGTCTCCGGACAGGGTGGGCGTGGTGCCGCCTGGTTCGTGCAGACACCGACGGGCACTGCAGTTCTGAAGCATTACCGGCGTGGCGGGCGCGCCGCCAGGCTGTCCGATGCATCCTACTTCTATACCGGAATCGGGCGTGCCCGTAGCTTTGCCGAATTCCGTTTGCTGGCGGCGCTCCGACGACTTGACCTGCCGGTGCCCGAGCCGCTTGCGGCTTTTTGTCTGCGGTCCGGATTGACCTACCGTGCGGCCCTGCTGACCCGTTGCATCCCCGAAGCGCGATCCTTGGCGTCATGCATCCGGGAAGGCAATGCGCCCTGGGTGGAGGTCGGCGCATTGCTGGCTCGTTTTCATCGTGTCGGCGCCCAGCATGCCGATCTCAATGCCAACAATATTCTCTGCAATGCGGACGGCTTGCATGTGATTGATTGGGATAAAGGCCTTCTGCGCGGTCGGTCTGGAATCTGGACCGGCAGGGTGTTGGCGCGCCTGCAGCGATCAATCGATAAAGAGTGCCCGCAGGTGGCCGCTTCCGAACGCCACGAGGGATTTCAGCGTCTGCTTGCAGCGCATAATGAGGGCTTGGCATGAACTGGCAACTGCGCTTTCTCGGCGTCGGAAATTCGCAGGCCGCTCCCGTCTTGGGTTCGGCCAGCGCCGTGTTGGAAAGCGGTGGTAAGCCGCAGCTGTTGATTGATTGCGGCCAGGAAACCTTGACGGCCTATCTGGCGCGCTACGGTCAGGCGCCGCAGGCCATCTTCATCACCCACTTACATCTGGATCACATCGGTGGTCTGGAGCGCCTGTTCATTGCCGCTTATTTCGATGAGGCTCTGCGCGGAAAGATCAAATTGTTCGTGCCGGCGGCGATCGTGCCTGCCATGCAGTCCCGGTTGGCGGATTATCCGGGCGTGCTTGCCGAGGGCGGCGCCAACTGGTGGGACGCATTCCAGTTGATTCCGGTCAGCAGCGGTTTCTGGCATGCCGGTCTGCAGTTCGCGGTGTTTCCGGTGCGCCACCATCAGCCGGACTCCGCCTTCGGACTGCGTCTACCGGGAAGTTTCATCTGGACCGGCGATACCCGTCCTATTCCGGAACGCCTTGCCGATGGCGTGCAAGCCGGCGAACTGATCGCGCACGACTGCGGGTTGCACGGCAATCCCTCGCATACCGGTCTGGCCGATGTCCAACGGGACTATCCCGCGTCCTGGTGGCCATTCTTTGTGTTGTATCACTACGCCTCATCTGCCGATGCTGCGCTCATGGCAGCGGAGGGCTTTCGTGTTGCGGAGCCCGGGCAGGCATTCGACCTGACGCCACCGGAGCCGGGGCCGCTGGCATGAAGCCGCAATTGCAGGCCATCCCTGCGGCTCCCCTAGCCGACGCGCTCGGACGGCCCTTGCGGGATTTACGCATTTCGGTGATGGAAACCTGCAATTACCGCTGCCCGTACTGCATGCCGGAAGGCTCCGTGGATGAGGTCGCTCTCGGTGCCAAGCAGCGACTGGATTTCACCGAAATCGCGCAGATCGCGAAAGCGTTCGTTGCCCAAGGGGTACGTAAAATCCGCCTGACCGGCGGCGAGCCGCTGCTACGCCGCAATCTGCCGGAGCTGGTTTCATTGCTGAAGCGGATCGATGGGCTCGAAGATCTTGCGCTGACCACCAACGGCTCGCTATTGGCGGCGCAGGCGGCGTCGTTGCGCGAGGCTGGTTTGGATCGCATCACGGTCAGTGTCGATGCGCTGGAGGACGATCTGTTCCGTCGAATGAGTGGCGGGCGTGGCGATCTGTCCCAGGTTCTGGAAGGAATCGCTGCTGCCGAACGTGCCGGTTTTTCGCCGATCAAGATCAACTGTGTGGTGCAGCGCGGCCTGAATG
This sequence comes from uncultured Gammaproteobacteria bacterium, assembly GCA_903942465.1. Classification (GTDB taxonomy): domain Bacteria; phylum Pseudomonadota; class Gammaproteobacteria; order Xanthomonadales; family Xanthomonadaceae; genus Arenimonas. The sequence goes on along the minus strand of CAJAPA010000012.1, from coordinate 40,434 downwards.
AATGTCAGATCCTGCCCTTGTTCGAATTCTTCCGGAACCGCGGCCACATCCTGCGTTTCATCGAATACATGGATGTCGGCAGCTGCAACGGTTGGCGCAGCGCCGATGTAGTTCCGGCGGCGGCGATTCTGGCCCGCCTGCAGTCCGCCCATGAACTGATGCCTTTGGCACCGACCGCACCGGGTGAAGTCGCCGCGCGCTATGGGGTTGCCGGCGGCGGCGAGGTCGGATTCATCACCTCGGTCAGTTCGCCCTTCTGCGGTGACTGCAACCGGGCACGGCTTTCGGTCGATGGGAAATTATTCACCTGTCTGTTCGCCAGTGCCGGCTTCGATCTGAAGCCCCATCTGCGTTCATCGGAAAGGCTGTCGGCCGAAATCAGTGCCTTGTGGCGGCACCGCAGCGACCGTTACAGTGAAATACGCCATGCCGCCGATGCCCGTAAAAAAATCGAAATGTTCTTCATCGGAGGCTGACGTGGCTGGAAAGAAAAGCGGTAAACCGGAATTGACCCATCTCGATGCTGCCGGCCGTCCGGCCATGGTGGATGTCGGCGACAAGGCCGTGACGGTTCGCACGGCCAGCGCCAGTGCCGATGTCCGGTTTCCGAAGACCGTGGCCGAGCAGTTGCGGGGGCAGGGTATGCGCAGCGCCAAAGGCGCCATCATCGATACCGCCATCATCGCCGGCACCATGGCGGTCAAAAACACCGCGCAGTGGATTCCGTTCTGTCATGCATTGGCCATCGAGGGTTGCGATTTCAGCATCGATTGGCATGACCGGCAGACCCTGCGTATCCTATGCACGGTCCGCGTCACCGGAAAGACCGGCGTTGAGATGGAAGCACTGACCGGTACTTCAGCCGCAGCCCTGACGGTGTACGACATGTGCAAGGCGCTCAGCCATGCCATCGAAATCGGACCGGTCAAGTTGCGCCACAAACAGGGCGGCAAGCGCAGGGTGGGCGGAAAGTGAGTGTGACCGTTCTTTATTTCGCGGCATTGCGGGAAGCGGCCGGCGTCAGCGAAGAACAGCTTCCCGTTCCGGATTCCTTGACCGAGCTGTATGCGTTACTGCGTGAACGGCACGGTTTCAAACACGCACAGAATCAGCTGCGGGTGGCCTGCAACGGCGCTTTCTGTGATTGGCGATATGTTCCTGCGGATGACGATGTCATCGCGTTCATCCCGCCGGTATCGGGGGGCTGATGCAGTTCCGCATCACACATTCGGCAATCGACAACACGGCCTGGCGTGAGGCACTTTGCGATGCGCGCTGCGGCGCCTACGCGGCCTTTGAAGGTTGGGTGCGCAATCATCACGCCGGACGGCCGGTACTCGGCCTGCATTACGACTGCTACCCAGAACTGGCCGAACATGAAGGTGGACGCATTCTGGCGGAAGCGATGACGCGTTTCGACATCATCGATGCCCGCTGCATCCACCGTGTCGGCGACTGCAGCATCGGGGATATGGCGGTCTGGGTCGGCGTCAGCGCCGCGCACCGCGAGGCGGCCTTTGCCGCCTGCCGCTGGGTCATCGATGAGGTCAAAGCCCGGGTGCCGATCTGGAAACGCGAGCGCTACGCCGATGGGGATTCACTTTGGCGCGAAGCTTGAGGGTGGCAGCCCCTGCCGGTTGACCTCGTCGCCCGAATCAATCAATACCGTTGCTGCCTTCCGGCCCTGGCGGGGTTTTCAATCTATCGTCGCGAGGGCCGACAGGGGCCACCATTGAAACGCGGCCGGGGCCGTTAAGAAGTGGCGGAGAGAGAGGGATTCGAACCCTCGAAACGGGGTTTAGCCGTTTACACACTTTCCAGGCGTGCTCCTTCGACCGCTCGGACATCTCTCCGCAGATGTAAATCGCCTGATGTGAACCGCGAATTATACGCGAGCAGGGGTGTTTCCACAAGGCAAGCGCCCCTGTCCGGGGTCGGCCCAAATATGGCAAAATGAGCTTCTGAATACGGGAAAGCCCATGTCTTATCTGGTTTTAGCACGAAAATGGCGTCCAAAGCGCTTCGCCGAACTGGTCGGCCAGCAGCATGTGGTGCGTGCGCTCAGTCACGCCTTGGAAACCGGACGGGTCCACCATGCCTTCCTGTTCACCGGAACCCGGGGCGTCGGCAAAACCACCATTGCCCGGATTTTCGCGAAAAGTCTGAACTGTGAGTCCGGCACCTCGAAAGATCCCTGCGGCGTCTGTGGCACCTGTACGGATATCGACAACGGCCGCTATCCGGATCTGATCGAAATCGACGCCGCCAGCCATACCGGCGTCGATGATGTCCGGGCCCTGATCGACAACGCGCAGTACATGCCTTCGCGCGGCCGCATCAAGGTCTACCTGATCGACGAAGTGCACATGCTCTCGAAAAACGCCTTCAACGCGCTGCTGAAGACGCTGGAAGAGCCGCCGGAGCACGTCAAATTCCTGCTTGCCACCACCGATCCGGAAAAACTACCGGTCACCGTGCTGTCGCGCTGTCTGCAATTCAATCTCCGGCGTCTGGAGCCTGAGCAGATTTCCGGACAAATGGAGCATATTCTCGCCGCCGAGGGCATCGGCTTCGATGCCGAATCCCTTACGTTGCTGGCCGATGCCGCCGACGGGAGTCTGCGTGATGGTCTGTCGCTGCTCGACCAGGCGATTGCCTATACCGGTGGCAGTCTGCAGGCTGAATTGGTACAGTCCATGCTCGGTACGGTCGATCGCAGCCAGATCGAACAGCTGCTGAGCGCACTGGCCGCGCGCGATGGCGAGGCACTGATGGCGGCGATTGAACAGCTGGCCTCGTTCGCGCCCGACTTCGAACAGGTGCTCGATCGTCTGGCGCAGGCTCTGCATGAAATCCAGCTGGCGCAGTTGGTCCCGAATTACCGGCCGTCACTTCCGCGGGTGCCGGTCAAGGCCTTCGCCCAGCAGTTGGATGCCCAGCTGGTCCAGCTTTGGTACCAGATGGCGGTAATGGGCCGCCGCGATCTGCATTTCGCTCCCGGTGCCCGGGTCGGTTTTGAAATGGCGCTGCTGCGCATGTTGGCGTTTGTTCCCGTAGGTGCCGATGCACCGGATTCCGTGACACGGCCCGCGCCGGCGGCGCAGAAATCGCCCGCAGCGCCACCGGTTGCAACGCCCCGTCGTGAAACCGCGGCGCCACTTCCAGAAAGCCCGCCGCCGGCTTCTGTGACTCCGGTGACGCTGCCGGACAGTCCTGAGCAATGGCTGCAGCTGCTGGCGCGTCTGGCGCTCAAAGGTCCGCTCGGCCAGCTCGGCGCGCACAGCGCGTTTGTAGCCCGCAACGGCAGTCAGTTGCTGCTGTCGTATCCTGCCGATCTTTACGACAGTCTCAGTCCGGTCCTCTGCGAGCGTTTTCAGAGTGCATTGGCTGACGTCTTCGGCAGTCCAGTGCAGATCAAATTCGAAAAGCTGGCCGAAGCCGGGACGCAGACCCTGCACGGCCTCCAGACCGAAACCAAACTCAACCGGCAGAACGAAGCCGAGGCCGAGTTCCAGAACCATCCGGTGGTGAACGCCCTTCTGGCCGAAGGTGCGCAGATCATTCCGGATTCCATCCGTCCTTTGGAATTGAAGTGAGAATGTTATGAGAGGCAATATCGCCCAGATGATGCAGAAAGCCCAGCGCATGCAGGAAAACATGCAGAAAGTGCAGGAAGAGCTTGCGCAGATGGAAGTGACCGGACAATCCGGCGGCGGCGCGGTGAAAGTCACCCTGACCGGAAAATTCGAAGCCCGCAAAGTGGCCATCGACCCCGGCGTTCTGGCCGATGCCGAAATGCTCGAGGATCTTCTGGTCGCAGCCATCAATGATGCCGTGGCCAAAGCCAATGAGGAAAGCAACAAACGCATGTCCGCGGTCACCGCCGGCATGCCGCTTCCGCCAGGAATGAAGCTGCCGTTTTGAGCCAGAGTGACCTGCTGAGCCAACTGATGGAATCCCTGCGCTGTCTGCCCGGCGTGGGCCAGAAGAGTGCACAGCGCATGGCCTACCATCTGCTCGAGCGCAACCGCGAAGGCGGCATGCGTCTGGCCACCGCGTTGCAGGAGTCGCTGAAGCGCATCGGGCACTGCGTGCAGTGCCGTGATTTCACCGAGCAGGAGTGCTGCGCCATCTGCGCCAGTTCCGCCCGTGACCCGGCACAGCTGTGCGTGGTGGAAACCCCGGCCGATCGCCTAGTGATCGAGCAGGCAACCGGGTACCGCGGGCTTTATTTCATCCTGCAAGGCAGGCTATCGCCGCTGGACGGCATCGGTCCGCGCGAGCTCGGTCTCGATCAATTGGCCAAGCGTCTGGCGGAAGGCTCGGTCACGGAAATGATCATCGCCACCAATCCGACCGTGGAAGGCGAGGCCACCGCACACTATCTCGCCCAGCTCGCCCGTCAGTTCGAGGTCAAGCCCTCCAAACTGGCGCACGGCGTGCCGATCGGCGGCGAACTGGAATACGTCGACCGCGGCACACTGGCACATGCCTTCGGCACCCGCATCGACATGCCCTGAGGAACGTCATGAGCGACAGCATCTTCGAGAAAATCATTAAACGCCAAATCCCGGCCGACATCGTGTTCGAAAACGATGACATCATCGCGTTCCGCGACATTTCACCGCAGGCGCCGGTGCATGTGCTGTTCGTCCCGAAACGCCGCTTCGATACCCTCAATGACGTGCCTGATAATGAAGCGCTGCTGCTGGGCAATCTGCTACTGGCGGCGCAGGCCTATGCCAAATCCATCGGCATCGCCGAAAACGGCTACCGGCTGGTGATGAACTGCAACAGCCATGGCGGCCAGACTGTATTCCATATCCACATGCACCTGCTCGGCGGCGCACCGCTGACCGGCGGTTTCGCCTAAACAGCGCAGAACGCCCTCAGTCCGTGTATCCCCAAGGCGCCGGCGGTGCCGGTACAGGTTTTGTAAGGTCGAAATCCACGCGGAATTCGCGGCCTTCGCGGGTCAGCCGGTAGGTGAATTTTTCAGGGTAAATGTACATCTGCCAGGTGTTGCCGTTGGATTGCGGATTTCCGGCGGCAGTGAACAATTCTTTTGAATACTGGTCCGCCGGAAACGACTGCACCGTAGACCAGCCGGCGTCGAGTGTGTGGCCGCCATACATGGTCGATTTATCACTGCTGCCGTCGGTGTGCCGGTGGTCGTGCTTGAGCTGCAATCCCGAGCCGGTCTTGCTGATCAGCCAGGTGCGCGAATGATCCTCGCCGACATGGAACGGAATCTGCAGCTGGCTGTCGGTGCATCTACGGACATGCATGACCAGCCGGCCCTCGAAACCCGGCGATGCTGGAGTATCGACACTGACCTTGCCCTCGAATGCCTTGCCGCAATGGCGCCGGAGGGCATCGAAAAACGCGTCATGGGTCGGAATCGAGACGAGCGCAGCCGGTGAAGCCGTGCCCGCATTGGCGGATAACGGGAGAAGTGCGGCAAGCAGAAAGGCGTGTCGGAACATGGAGGTCTCCAGATAGATGATGGTTACTATAGCCGCTGTCCGCTTCCGGACGGAGGCCGCTGCTTGATTTTTCCGGTCAGCCGCTGGATATCGGCAATCAGTGATGCACCTGCTTGCGGATCCGGGTCGGCTTTTCCGTAACGCCATTGCGAATAGCGTGAAGCGACGGTCATCAGGTCGAAATCGCCGCTGCGGGCCGCGAAATCCATGGCGGTTTCATGCGCGGCCTTTTGATGGCCGCGCTTCGCCAGCACCGCAATCAACCGGTGCCATGCCGCATCGACCGGATGTTCCGTGATGCGGGTTCTTCGTGACAGGTTGAATACGGCAAATGAAATTAGACCGGCCAGTATGAGCAGCGTCAGCAGCATCTGCCAGCGTTCGGCGCGGGCGATGCCGATGTTCCGGAACAAGGCCATTTGGCGTGCGGCGTTGAATCCGATGACCCAGTCGTTCCAGCGCGAACGCATGAAGTCGCCATAGTCGAACAAGGGCGAAAAGGCACCGCCGCCGCCCGCATACTGTTCCTGTCCGGCACTGCCAGCCAGCGTATCCAGGATGTTTTCCGGTGCCACCGCCGCGGTCGGGTCTATCCGCACCCAGCCCTCACCCTCGAGCCAGACTTCGGTCCAGGCATGCGCATCCTTGATGTACAGCACCCAGTAGCCACCGTAGGGATTGCGGTAGCCGCCGACATAGCCGGTAACCACGCGTGCCGGAATGCCGGCGGCGCGCATCAGCATGGCGAAGGATGAACTGAAATGCTGGCAGAAGCCCTGGCGGTCTTCGAACAGGAAACGGTCGACGGCATTCAAGCGGGGCGGATCGGTGGCCAAGGTGTAACTGAAGTCGCGACGAATCCACTGCAATACCCGGTCGATATAGGCGCGGTCATTGCCGGCCTGCGCCCGCCATTGCAAGGCCAGCGCCTGCGTGCGTTTGTTGAATGCCGTCGGATAAGCCAGCGCCCGGCGGCGTTCGGCATCGCCGAGCGGGCGGGTGGCATCCGGCTGCATCCAGGCGCTTGCCGAATACTGCGTCATTTTCTGAATCGGGGTGCTGGCGTAAAGCCCCGTATCGGCGCTCAGGGTGTAGGGTTCGGGAGCCTGACGCGGCCAATCCAGAACCGGCAGGTATTTCCTTTCCGTCGGTTCCAGACTGACCCGGTAGGTGATGACGTCGCTGGCTTCCGGAGAATTCGCAGGCATGACCGGACCGGGCCGGTTGTCCTGCGGATTGCGTTGCCATTCCATGCCATCGAAATCCCAGAGTACCGGGCCGCGCCAGTAGCGTTGTTCCGGTTCCGGTACGCGTCCGGTGAAGTCGACACGGAAGGCGATGCGGTCATCGGCGAGGATATCCAGCCACTGGCCGGGTTTCATGCTGTCGCCCAGGCCCGTTCCCTGTTCGGACAAGCCGGGAAGGCCCCACAAGGGCGTGCCGATGCGCGGAAACAGCCAAAACAGCGCGGCAGCCATCGGCAGGGCGATGAGCATGGCGCGCAAAAGCGCTTTCAGCAATGGCCACACTGATTTTTCGGGCAGGACGATTTTCCCGGTACTGCTTATTTGCAGGAGCAACAACCAGAACAGCACACTGAGCAGGCAGAGAGCCAAGGTCAACGGGGTCTGAACGCTCAATAAGGCCGAAAACGGCAGGAATAGCGCGAATCCGAGCAGGGCGCGCAGGTCGCGCATGCGCGTCGTTTCCAGACACTTCAAGGCCATCATCAAAGCCAGCATGGCCGCGGCCGTATCGCGGCCGACGCGTCCGTTATAAGCGAACATTAAAAGCAGAAGTGAAGCAATCAGGACGCCGATAATCAGCAGCAGATGCGGCTTGGGGAGCAGGTAGGCGACGGCCAGAATCAGCCCGATCAGCAGCAGAAGCGTTGCCGGCAATTGCGGCGCCAGCGGCAGTATGGCCAGTACCGTGCACAGCACACCGGATTTGCGCAGGGCCTCAATCATGGGGCAGGAGTGCCAGTGCCTCGAGGCAATGCCGTCGATGCTCGGAACCGGAACCGGTCTCCACACGAAGCCCGGGAATATTCAGGGCAAATCGCCGTTGCCGCTGTTCGGCCTGCACGACCCAGAGACAGAGCTGGGAAATTCGGGTTTCGTAATCCAGATGGCCGAGACGGTTCCAGTCCAGAAGCAGTGCATCGGCATCACCTTGCTCATATTCACGGACCTGCAGGCTGCCCGTGCGTGCGCTGGGTTTCCAGGCGATCTGTTTGCGGGAATCACCGCTGCGGTAGGTGCGTAGATGATGCGGCTGATCGCTGTGCTGCCGGCTTTGCCGGCCACTGCCGGTCTCGGCACTGGAAAAATAAGCGTTCAGATCCTGACCTTGGGGTGTTGGATAGACCAACGCCTGTTCCTGCAGATTCAGGGTGCACCAGGCACGTGCCAGGCCCAGCGGATGCAACGTGGCAATCCGTACGCGTTCGATGTGCAGGTGTCCGCGCTTTTCCGTCGGCAGCGATAATGTCGTGATGATCGGCTCGGCACCGAGTCTGAAGACGGATTCGGAAGTGTCATGCGAAAGCGTGAAGTCGCGCGGTTCGGAGCCGCGCGGTGAAACCATCACGCTCAGTTCAAGCGGCTGGCCGGCAAAAACCGGTTCCGGGCGTTGCGAGCGCAGTTTCAGGCCCAGCAGGGCCAGATGCCCTCCGATCAAGGCGTTGTTGCAGAGACTGATGACCAGAAAACCGAGCAAGAGTGCGGCATTGTTGTTGTAGTTCAGACTGCCGAGATTCAGTACGGCCAGAGCAATGCCGATGAACAGACCGAAGCCGGTCGGCAGAACATAGATGCGGCGATTGCCGATGACCAGCGGTTGCGCATCGCGCGGTCCGGCCCGGAACAGCGGTAGCCGGCGCAGCCATTTCGCGAATGTTGCATGGCGGACAGCGCTGCCTGCCATATCAGTCGACGGCAACGCTTTTGAGCAGGGCCTCGGCCAAGTCCCGGTTCTTTCCGTCCACGGCGGGATGGAGTCGGTGAGCGGCCGCTTCGATGAAAACGGCCTGGATGTCGTTGGCGCTGACATGGTCGCGGCCTTCGATGTAAGCATGGGCTTTGCCGGCCGATAACAGCGACATGCCGGCGCGCGGCGACAGGCCGACCCGTATTCCGGGGAACTGACGGGACTGCGCAATCAGGCGCTGCAGATAGTCAATCAGTGCATCCGAGCAATGCAGTGCCTGGACCTCGGCACGGAGTTGCCGCAGCAGCGCCGGGTCGGGGAATGCCGATTGGACGCCATCACCGCCGGTCACGCCATGTTTGAGCAGGGCGCGCTCCTGTTCGGCGGGGATGTAGCCCATGCGGATGCGCAGCGTGAAGCGGTCGAGCTGCGAGTCGGGCAGGGGGAAGGTTCCGGACAGGTCGGTTGGATTCTGGGTGGCAATGACCAGAAACGGATCGGGCAGCGGGTAGGTACTGCCATCGACACTGACCTGATGCTCGGCCATGGCTTCGAGCAGTGCGCTTTGTGTGCGTGGCGGTGCCCGGTTGATTTCATCGGCCAGCAGGATGGCGGTGAATACCGCACCGGGATGGAATTCGAACCGGCGTTTTTCCGGATCGAAAACCGAAACGCCGAGAATATCCGAGGGCAGCAGGTCGGCCGTGAACTGGATGCGTTTGAAGGCCAGGCCGAGTGATGCGGCCAGGGTCCGTGCCAAGGTGGTTTTCCCGAGTCCGGGCAGATCTTCGATCAGCAGGTGGCCGCCGGCCAGAAAGGCGATGAACGCGGATTTGACAGCATGCGGATTGCCCAGAATCTGCCGGTTGCAGGCGGCCATGGCGGTTTGAAGTTCAGCGCGGAGTGGGGTTAAGCGGCCTGCGGCGGGCGTCGACATGGGTGATTCCGGTCAAATAAGCCATTCTAAACCGCGCCCGTGCAAAACAGGTCAATATTCAGAAATGCTGCCTATGTCCAATAAAATCATGTGGATAGAGTAATTAATTGGTGGTGCGACCACCGCTGCCCGTCAGCGGTGACGGTGATCAGGTCCAGGGCAGTCTTAATTTGCGGGTGATTTGACTCAGGTCGATGAATCCATTAAAATTTAGCGCTTATGTCTGTCACCTTGCCCCCGCAACTCGATGTTTGGCGCATGGTGGCGAACCAGCGTCGCTTTCAAGGAAGCCTGCCTTTGGCGCACATGCCGCGCCTGGCCGGTGTCCTCGCGGATGCCGAGGGCGACTGCCGTTACGTGGTGGAGTTTTACCGCGATCCGTTGAAATTGGATGTGATGCATATTCAATTGAATGCGGTGTTTCACCTGATCTGCCAACGCACGCTCGAGCGCTTCGCGCTTCCGGTGGAAATCGACCAGCGGCTCGGACTGATCAGCGATGAAGCGCAGGAAGCTTCCCTGCCGGAAGACATGGAAGCGGTATTGATTGAGGGGCATGGCGAAGTTTCGCCGGCTCAACTGATTGAAGACGAGCTTCTGCTCGCGGTGCCGCTGGTACCGGTCAATCCGGACGCTTCAGACCTGGATCCGAAATGGAGCGGGGATGAGGCGGCCGAGGAAGAAAAAAGCAGTCCATTCGCGGCCCTGAAGGCCTTGAAGGACCACACGTAACATCAGCATTTCGTTTGGAGTCTTAACATGGCCGTTCAAAAATCCCGTCGTACCCCGTCCACCCGCGGCATGCGTCGTTCGCACGATGCGCTGTCCGCCAAACAGCTCGCCACCGATCCGACCACGGGTGAAACCCATCTGCGTCACCATGTGACCAAAGACGGTTTCTACCGCGGCCGCAAAGTGGTCGACGTCAAGTCGGCTGTCGAAGAAACCGAAGAATAAGGCTTGCCCGCCTGTCGGGTATGCTCTAAGGTATTTAAGGCGAGCTCCGGCTCGCCTTAAGCTTTTCTGAAACAGGACAACGATTCCATGGCCACATTTTCGCGCATCGCCGGTACCGGCAGCTATCTGCCCGAGCGGATCCTCACCAACGCCGATCTGGAAAAGATCGTCGACACCAGCGATGAGTGGATCGTCACCCGTAGCGGCATCCGCGAGCGCCATGTCGCGGCCGACGGTGAAACCACCAGCGACTTGGCCTATCAGGCCTCATTGAAGGCACTGGAAGCCGCCGGCATGCGTGCTGATGAAATCGAACTGATCATCGTCGGCACCACCACGCCGGATATCGTGTTCCCGTCCACCGCCTGCCTGCTGCAGGACAAGCTCGGCATCGGCGGCTGCGGCGCATTCGATGTCAATGCCGCCTGCTCCGGATTTATTTACGCACTCAGCGTGGCCGATCAGTTCATCCGGGCCGGAACCGTCAAGAACGCCTTGGTGGTCGGTTCGGAAACGCTGACCCGCCTGGTCGACTGGAACGACCGCGCGACCTGCGTGCTGTTCGGCGATGGCGCCGGTGCCGTTGTTTTGAAAGCCGATACGGAGGCCGGCATCCTGTCCACCCATCTGCATTCGGATGGCGGCAAGAAAGAACTGCTGATCTGCCCGGTCGGCCCGTCCAAGGGTTTTGATATCGGTGCGCCCAATGCCGGCGTGAAAATCCTCATGGCTGGCAGCGAAGTGTTCAAGCATGCGGTCAAGGCCCTGGATTCCGTGGTTGACGAAACGCTGAACGCCAACGGTTTGAGCAAGGCCGATCTGGACTGGCTGATTCCGCATCAGGCCAATCTGCGCATCATCGAAGCCACCGCCAAGCGCCTCGACATGTCGATGGATCAGGTCATTGTGACCGTCGACAAGACCGGCAACACCTCCTCGGGTTCAGTACCGCTGGCATTGGACGAAGCGGTGCGATCGGGCAAAATCCAGCGCGGTCAATTGATGCTGCTCGAAGCTTTCGGCGGCGGCTTTACGTGGGGCTCGGCACTGGTCCGCTATTGACCCGACCGGACTTGTGAGTACGGTCGATTAACTGGTTTAATGGCGGCCAATCTCAACCGGAGCCGCTCAACCCATGATTCCGCAACTGGCATTCGTTTTTCCCGGACAGGGCTCCCAGTCGCAAGGCATGCTGGCCGAGTTGGCCGCAGCCCATCCGCTTATCGCTGAGACCTTCGCCGAAGCCTCGGAAGGCGCCGGTGTCGATCTCTGGCAGATCAGTCTGGATAATCCCGAAGACCGACTGAACCAGACCGAATTCACCCAGCCCGCACTGCTTGCGGCGAACATCGCGCTCTGGCGTCTCTGGCAGGAGCAGGCCCTGCCGCAGCCGGCAATTCTTTCCGGCCATAGTCTGGGCGAATATGCGGCGCTGGTCGCCTCCGGTGCGCTGTCCCTGAAAGACGGCGCGCATCTGGTGCGCCTGCGTGGTCAATTCATGCAGGCCGCCGTGCCGACCGGTACCGGGGCTATGGCGGCCGTGCTTGGTGCCGAGGATGCCCAAGTTGAACAGATCTGCAGCGAAACCAGCACGGGCACTTCTGTTGTGGTGCCCGCCAACTACAACTCACCCGGCCAGATCGTCATCGGCGGTCATGCCGATGCGGTGGACCGTGCCATTGCCGCATTGCAGGCAGCAGGTATCCGTAAAACCGTCAAGCTCGCGGTCAGTGTGCCCTCGCATACTCCGCTGATGCGCGAGGCCGCGTTGCAACTGCAGAACGCCATTGCTGCGGCCACCTGGCAGATGCCGGACCGTCCGGTCATTCACAATGTCGATGCCGCACCGAAAGCCGACATTGCCGCGATTCAACACGCCTTGGTCGAGCAGCTTTATCTGCCGGTGCAGTGGACGCGCTGTACGCAGGCCTTGGCATCTGCCGGTGTCCGTCATGCCGTCGAGTGCGGTCCAGGCAAGGTCTTGGCCGGACTGGTCAAGCGTATCGACAAGTCCGTTTCCACCTATAATCTGGTCAGTACCGCCGATTGGCAGGCTACGGCATCACAGGCTTTCGAATAAGGACACGCAATGACCTATGATCTCAGCGGTGAAGTGGTTCTGGTTACCGGCGCCAGCCGGGGCATCGGTGCGGCCATTGCCGACCTGCTCGCCGCACGCGGCGCCAAAGTGGTCGGCACGGCCACCACCGAATCGGGTGCACAGGCCATTTCGGCCCGCATGGCTTCCGTCGGCGGCATCGGCAAAGTGCTGGATGTGACCGACAGCGCGGCCGTGGATGCCGTCATCGAGGACACCGGCAAAAGCATCGGACCGATCAGCGTGCTGGTCAACAATGCGGGCATTACCCGCGATCAGATTCTCATGCGGATGAAAGACGAGGATTGGAACATCATTCTCGATACCAATCTGAGCTCGGTCTACCGCACCAGCAAAGCGGTCATGCGCGGGATGATGAAGGCGCGCAAGGGCCGCATCATCAATATCGCCTCGGTTATCGGTTTGACCGGTAATGCCGGCCAGGCCAACTATGCCGCCGCCAAGGCCGGCATCATCGCATTCTCGAAGTCCCTGGCCAAGGAAATCGGTTCGCGCGGCATCACCGTCAATGTCGTCGCGCCGGGCTTCATCCAGACCGATATGACCGATTCGCTCCCTGAAGAAGCCAAGCAGGCGCTGATGGGGCAGATTGCCCTTGGGCGACTGGGCAGCCCGTCCGACATCGCCGAAGCGGTGGCGTTTCTGGCCGGTCCGGCGGCGGCCTACATCACCGGTGAAACCCTGAATGTGAATGGCGGCATGTACATGCCATGACCATTCCGGTCAAAGTTTGATAAAATACTCTAAATCCTGTCCGGCGTGGTTTGGGCCAAGCGCCGGCGGCATGATTCCATAGCCCAAAATCGTTACTCCTCGGGAGGAGACAGTTTCATGAGCACTATTGAAGAACGCGTTAAGAAAATTGTGGTTGAGCAGCTGGGCGTGAAGGAAGAAGAAGCCACCGCCAACGCCTCGTTCGTGGATGATCTTGGCGCCGACTCGCTCGATACCGTCGAACTGGTGATGGCGCTCGAAGAAGAATTCGAATGCGAAATTCCGGACGAGGAGGCTGAAAAAATCACCTCGATCCAGCAAGCCATCGATTACATCAAAGCCCACGTCAAGGCCTGATTGCCGGGACATGGACTGCCACAGGGCCGCTCAATGCGGCCCTGTTTGCTTCCAGCTGATTGCATGTCCATCCGCCGCTTAATCGTTTTGACACTGCTCAGCGGCCTCTGGCTCTGGGCGGGCTCCGTTTATTCGCCATGGGCCGAAGATCTCGTCCCGCGGCTCTGGCTTTATGATTTCCTGTTCTATTTCCGATTCATCCTGCTGTTCTGGGTATTGGCGGAGATGGGACTGTGGTGGCGGCGCTATCGGGATGGCGATGCGCCCTTGCGCATGCAGTACGCCGGTGTCTGCCTGCTGGCCGCATCGGCGCTCACGGTGCTCGCACCCGACGCGTTCGCGGACAGCCAGGCCGGCTGGCGCTGGCGGGTTCGCATGAGCATCGAGGCATTGGCGCCGTATGCGGTTCCCGCGCATGCCGACGTCAGGCATCGGGTCGGTCTGTTTATCGTCGACACCCAGCGGATGCCCTGTGCCGGTCAGTCCTGGCTCTGGTTGGGCCGTCCGTTCGGCGGCGGTACCGGCACCAATCTGGCCTTGGTGCACGGCAGCAGGAATGCGGTTCCGAAATCACCGCAAGCAGAGGCGTTCCGCTTTCTCCACATGCATGAGAACTGGTGGCTGGCATACCAGGATCCGGACTCCTATTCCGCCGAAACGAGCGGTACAATAGTCTGCGTTGAAGGCCGGAGCGTGGCATCCCACGCGAAGGGGCTTCGTTTTATCGATTCACTTCATTGAGGGTGGCAAGGCCGCCCCGAGCTGTCAAAATTCCGGAGTCTCGCTTATGAAACGTCGTGTTGTAGTCACTGGTATGGGCATCCTGTCGCCGCTGGGCAACGATTTGGCCAGCAACTGGGATGCCGTCATGAATGGCCGTTCCGGCATCGGCAACATCACCCATTTCGATGCCAGCGCCATGGCGACCCACATCGCCGGCGAGGTCAAGGATTTCGATCCGAAAGCCTGGTTTCCGCCGAAAGACGTCAAGAAGATGGATATCTTCATCCACTACGGCCTGGCCGCCTCGTTCATGGCCATGCAGGATGCCGGTCTGGAAATCACCGAAGCCAACGCCGAGCGCGCCGGCGTGCTGGTCGGCTCCGGCATCGGCGGAATCCGCGGCATCGAGGAGACCGCGGTCGACCTGCATTTGGGTGGTCCGCGCAAGGTCTCACCGTTCTACGTGCCGAGCACCATCATCAACATGATTTCCGGCCAGCTGTGCATCATGAAAGGTTTCAAAGGTCCCAATTTCTCGGCCGTCTCGGCCTGTGCCTCTTCCAATCACTCCATCGGCATGGCCATGCGCATGATCCAGTACGGCGATGCCGACATCATGGTCGCCGGCGGTGCCGAACACGGCTGTACGCCGACCGCAGTCGCCGGATTCTGTGCGATGAAGGCGCTGTCGACCCGCAATGACGAGCCCGCGCGTGCCAGTCGCCCGTGGGACCGCGACCGCGATGGCTTCGTGCTCGGCGACGGTGCCGGCATTCTGGTGCTGGAGGAATACGAACACGCCAAAGCCCGAGGCGCCCGCATCTACTGCGAATTGGCCGGTTTCGGCGCCAGTTCCGATGCCTATCACATGACCGCCCCCAGCGACTCCGGCGATGGCCCGTCGCGCTGCATGGTGATGGCGATGAAGGATGCCGGCGTCAATGCCGACCAGATCGATTACCTCAATGCCCATGGCACATCCACGCCGCTGGGTGATCTGGCCGAAACCAATGCCATGAAACTGGCACTGGGCGATCATGCTTACAAAACCCTGGTCAGCTCCACCAAGTCGATGACCGGTCACCTGCTCGGTGCTGCAGGCGGTGTCGAGGCGGTGCTGTCGATTCTGGCTATGCAAAACGGCATCGTGCCGCCGACCATCAATCTGGAAAACGCCTCTGAAGGCTGTGATCTGGATTACGTGCCGAATGTGCCGCGCGAGAAGAAACTCGATGTGGTGATGTCGAACGGTTTCGGTTTCGGGGGCACCAACGGCACTTTGGTGTTCCGCAAGCTCTGAGGGCCGAGTGGCCCTGATCCGCCAGGAGCTGCCTGACACCGTCGATCCGACGGCGTTGCAGCGTCTTGATTGCACCCGCTATCCGCTGCTGCTGCAGAGTGTTGCGGGCGGCAATGCCTTGTCGCGCTGGGACATCCTGTTCATCGCCAACGGCGAAGGCCTTTACAGCCGCAATGGAGAAACCCATGGACTCGATGGCGGGGTGCGCGGGGGCGGATTCCTTCCGGCGTTCGATTCGGCATTCAAGCAGCATGCGCGCGTCATCAATGACGATGGTCTGCCGTTTCACGGTGGCTGGGCGCTATATCTCGGCTACGAGATCGCCGGCCAAATCGAAGCCTCGCTGGATTTGCCGGCATTTGATGGGCCCGTGCCGGATGCTTTGGCACTGCGCTGTCCGGCCGCCATTCTGTTCGACCGCATCGATAACCGATGTCTGGCCGTTGCCGAGCCCGCCCATGCGCATCTGCTGTCTGCCATTGAAGCGGATATCGCCGCTGCCGCTGCCTTGCCGCCGGGGCCGGAATGGCCGCGGTACGGGCACTGCCAAGAGGACTCGCCGGAACGCTTCACATCCGGGGTTGCGCGCATTCTCGATTACCTGAAAGCCGGCGATGTGTTCCAGGTCAATCTGTCGCGGGCCTGGAATGGCCACTTTCCGGGCGCCAATGCGTATGCATTGTACGAGCGCCTGTGCCGGATGAATCCGGCACCATTTGCCGGCCTGCTGCGTTATGCCGATTGGGCGCTGCTCAGCTCTTCGCCGGAGCGTCTGGTCAGCATCAAGAACGGCCGCGTGCAGACACGGCCGATTGCCGGAACGCGCCCGCGCATGCCCGGTGATGACGAAGCCGCGAAAATCCGTGAATTGATCGGGCACCCCAAAGAGCGCGCCGAACATGTGATGCTGATCGATCTGGAACGCAACGATCTGTCGCGCGTATGCGAGCCGGGCTCGGTGAAAGTCGATGAACTGATGAGCGTGGAAACCTACGCGCATGTGCACCATATCGTTTCCAATGTCACCGGTACGCTCAAATCCGGAACGTCGCCGGGTGCGGTCATCGCCGCGGTGTTTCCGGGCGGCACCATCACGGGCTGTCCGAAGGTGCACTGCATGGAAATCATCGCGGAACTGGAACAGAGTGGGCGCGGCCCCTACACCGGTGCGCTCGGCTACGTTGATGGCAATGGCGACATGGATCTGAACATCCTTATCCGCAGCCTGTGGTTACAGGGCGAAAGGCTGCAATTGCGGGCCGGCGGCGGCATTGTCGCCGATTCCAACCCCGACCATGAACTGCAGGAAACCCGGGCCAAAGCCAAAGGTCTGCTGCGGGCGATCGGAGCCGTGGAATGAGCACGATTGTTTTCCGCGGCAACGACCGCATTAAAACCCTGTCGCCGCAGGATCGTGGCTTGATGTATGGCGATGGCCTGTTCGAAACCCTGCGAGCCAGCCGTGGTGATTTGCCCTGGTGGCCTGCGCATTGGCGGCGGCTGCAGAGCGGCGCAGGTCGCCTTGGTCTGGCATTGCCCGATGAAGGCATGATTCATGCCGCCGCGCAGGAATTGCTCGATGCCCGACCACAGGTGCTGAAGATTATCCTGACCCGCGGCGAATCGGGACGGGGCTATTTGCCGGTCGCGGGGCCGGCCACTTGCATTCTCAGCACATACCCTTTGCCGCCGCGGATGGCCGAACCCCTGCGCTTGCATTGGTGCACGACCCCGATCGCCCAGCAGCCGGCGCTGGCCGGCATGAAGCATCTGAACCGCTTGGAAAATGTCCTGGCCCGCCGCGAATGCGCCGATACCGGTCACGACGAAGGCCTGATGCGTGACGGCGATGGCCATGTGGTCTGTGCCACTGCCGCCAATGTGTTTGTGCATGCCGGCGGGCAATGGCATACCCCTGATCTTTCGCAATGCGGCATTGCCGGCATTGCCCGGGGAAAACTGCTGGCCATGCGGGAGGATGTCCGCATCGGTCCGCTTACCCGTGCACAGGTGGAAAACGCCGATGCGGTTTTTCTGTGCAATGCCGTTCGCGGTATCATGGAGGTCCGCCGAATCGGAACCGTTCCGATCAACGGCCACGCGGCCTTGGACGCGCTGCAACAGCGCTTTCTGGACGCCCATCCGTTTTTTGCTGACGAGTAAGGCATGGCCAAGAAAAGCCGCTGGCGTAAATACTTTTTTCTCACCGGGATACTGGCAGTCGCGCTCAGTGTGTTCGGAGTTCTGCGCTTGCGAGAATTCGGGCAGACCCCTCTGCAGCTCCGGGCGCCGGCGATGGTGACGGTTGCCAAAGGCGATGGCCTGAACCGCGTGCTGCCGAAGCTGCGTGCTTCCGGAATGAGTCAGGGTTGGGATTGGCAATGGAAGGTGCTGGCCATGCAGATGGATATGGCCGGCCGTATCCATGTCGGGGATTATGAATTCACCGACGGCACGACCCCTGCCGGTGTGCTGGTCATGCTGGCCAGTGGCGATACCGCCCGGGTGAAATACACCTTGGTGGAAGGACGCAGTTTCCGGCAAATGCGCGCAGAATTGGCGGCCTTGCCCGATCTGGACGATGACCTCACCGGCAAATCCGACAGCGAGATCATGTCGCTTTTGGGGCGTAAGGGCGTGCATCCCGAAGGCCGTTTCCTGCCCGATACCTACTTCGTACCGAAATCCGGCAAGCGCAGTGATTTGCTAATGCAGGCTGCCGAGGCCATGGACGTGGCGCTGGCCGAAAGCTGGAACGGACGGGATTCCGGCCTGCCGCTGAAAACGCCGGAGGAGTTACTGACTCTGGCCTCGATCGTCGAAAAGGAAACCGGCAAAGCCGAGGAGCGTCCTCAGATTTCCGGCGTGTTCGTGCGCCGCTTGCAGAAAGGCATGCGTCTGGAAACCGACCCGACCGTCATCTACGGCATCGGTGACGCGTATGATGGCAATATCCGCAAAAAAGACCTGCAGACCGTGACCCCTTACAACACCTACCGTATGCATGGCTTGCCGCCCACACCGATCGCGATGCCCGGGCGCGCTGCGCTGGAGGCGGCAGCACATCCGGCGCCGGGCGAGTCCTTGTTCTTCGTGGCCACCGGCGACGGCGGTCATGTGTTCTCTGCCACCTACGAGCAGCACCGCAAAGCGGTGAAAACCTATCAGTTGAAGCCCTGATATGCCCCAGAATTCCGGAAAACTCATCAGCATCGAAGGCGGCGATGGCGCCGGTAAAACGACGGTGTTCAACGCCATCCGCCAGTTCCTCAGTGATGCCGGCATCACGGTCATCGGTACCCGCGAACCGGGGGGAACGGAGGTCGGCGAGCGCATCCGGCAGGTCCTGTTATCGCCCGATCACCGCATCGTGCCGGAAGCCGAGCTGCTATTGATGTTCGCCTCGCGCGCGCAGTTGGTTGAAGAGCTGATCCGTCCGGCATTGGCGCAGGGCCAGTATGTGCTGACCGACCGTTTCACCGATGCCAGCTTCGCCTATCAGGGCGGCGGCCGCGGCTTGCCACTGGCGCAGATCGAAGCACTCGAACGGGACTTCGTCGGCATCCGTCCCGATTTGACGCTGCTGCTTGATCTGGGCGTCGAGCAGGGCATGGCACGCGCACAAGCCCGCGGGCAGGCCTTGGACCGCATCGAACAGGAGCGTAGCGACTTCTTCCTGCGCGTGCGTGAGTCCTACCTGCAACGTGCCGCGCAGGAGCCGCTGCGCATCGTCATCATCGATGCCTCGCAGTCGCAGGACGATGTCGTGCGGCAGGTCCTTGCGGCGGTTGGCCACTGGATGAAGGCATGAGCCTCAGCGCCTGGCAACAGCCATTATTTGACCGTGCAGTGACCGCTTTCCGCTCGCAACGTCTCGGGCACGCGCAACTGTTGCAGGGCGAGGCCCATCTCGGCAAATTGGAGCTGGCGCGGGCTTTGGCCAAGCGTCTGCTGTGCCAGCAGGCCGGCGATGCCGAGGCGGCGTGCTCGGTTTGCACGGCCTGCCAGCGTTTCGAGCAGGGCAGCCATGGCGATTTCCGGCAGATCGGCATCG
This sequence comes from uncultured Gammaproteobacteria bacterium, assembly GCA_903942465.1. GTDB lineage: Bacteria > Pseudomonadota > Gammaproteobacteria > Xanthomonadales > Xanthomonadaceae > Arenimonas. Next base: position 20,856 of record CAJAPA010000012.1, on the reverse strand, counting down.
AGCTCAACGAAAAAACCGGCAAGCTGAAAACCGCCATCGGCGTTGACCAGATCCGTGACATGTCGGAATGGTTGGCCCTGACTGCGCAGCTGGCCGGACCGCGGGTGGTCATCATCGAAACCGCGCACCGCATGAATGCCCAGGCTGCCAATGCCCTGTTGAAAACCCTGGAAGAACCCATGCCTGGGCGCTACCTGATTCTGGTCACCGACCAGCCCAAGGCCCTGCCGGCCACGGTACGCAGTCGCTGCCAGCGCCTCGAAATGGCGTGCCCGGACACTGCCACGGCACTGGCCTGGCTGAAGCAGAACCGCATTGCAGAAGCCGATGCCAAGGCCCTGCTGGTCATGGCGGGTGGCAATCCGGGCCTTGCCCTGGAATGGGCCGGAAACGACGGATCGGCCCTGTACCAAGAGGTCCGTGCCGATCTGGCCGCCTGCGTGAAGAACCAGACCGGCCCGGCCGCAATCGCCCGCAAATGGCTGGCCGATGAACGTACCGACCTTCGTCTGCTGTTCGCGGCGCAGATCGGCTATGGCCTGGCCCGGACTTGGGCGGCACAGGCGGCCGAAGGCGCCAAGCGCCCGCAGGCTGTCGAGCGCCTGAAGGAATGGATTGATGGCATCAACCGTTTGCGGTTAAGCTTAAGCCAGCCCCTGCGTCACGATCTCGGCCTGGCCGGACGGATGCTGGAATGGCGGCAACTGCTGCAGGATTTCCGATAGGACACCCCCATGGCCACACCCACCGCCAAGCAAGGATTGCTTTCGCTCCAGATCAAGGACCGGAAGGAGCTGTACAGCGCCTACATGCCCTATGTGAAAGGCGGCGCAATCTTCGTGCCAACCCCGAAACGCTACCATCTGGGCGATGAAGTGTTCCTGATGGTCACCTTCATGGAAGACAAGGCGCGTTTGCCGGTAGTCGGCAAGGTGGTCTGGGTCTCGCCGATGGGGCAGATGGGCGGCCGCCGCCCCGGTGTCGGCGTGCAACTCAGCGATGCCGCCGAGAACCATGAAATCCGCCATAAGATCGAGGCCACGCTGGCCGGCATGATGGATTCCGATTCGCCGACCCATACCATGTGAGCGCAGGGCGCCCGCGACAGGACGATGCATGCGTTACGCGATGGCCTTGGAGTACGACGGCAGCCCGTTCATGGGCTGGCAGAAACACGATACCGGCGACACCATTCAGGCCGCGGTCGAGAAGGCCGTCTCGTTCGTGGCCGATGCTCCCATCGAGGTGGTCTGCTCCGGGCGTACCGATGCCCGCGTGTCGGCCCGCTGCCAGCTGGTGCATTTCGATTCCGATGCTCCGCGCGATGCCCGCGCCTGGGTGCTCGGCACCAACACCCGGCTTCCCGACAGCATCCGCGCGCTCTGGATGCAGACCGTGCCCGACGATTTCCACGCCCGTTACTGCGCCCGTGCGCGCCGTTACCGATACAGCCTATTGATTCGCCCGGTCAAGCCGGCCATCAACCGCCACTTCCTGAGCTGGAGCCGGGAAGAGCTCGATGCCGCGCGCATGCATGAAGCGGCGCAGAAAATTCTCGGCGAACAGGATTTCAGCGCGTTCCGCACCGTGCAGTGCCAGGCCAAGCACCCGAACCGCAATCTGCACCGGCTCGATGTCAGCCGCGAGGGCGACACGATTTATTTCGATGTGCAGGCCAACGCCTTCCTGCATCACATGGTGCGCAATCTGGTCGGCAGTCTGTTGTTGATCGGCAAAGGCGAACAGCCGGTGGACTGGATGAAGACCCTGCTCGACGGCCGTGACCGCACCGTGGCCGGGCCGACCGCGCCGGCCGAAGGCCTGATGTTCCTCGGCGCCCTGTATCCACCGGAATGGGGACTTCCCGAAGCGGTCACGCTGAAATGAGCGTGCGCATCAAATTCTGCGGCTTCACACGCGCCGAGGACGCTGCGCTTGCCGCCGCACTCGGTGTGCACGCCATCGGTGTGGTGCATGTTCCGGGTAGCAAGCGTCATGTAACGCTGGAAGCTATGCCAGCCCTGTGCGCAGCCGTTCCGAAGCATATCGATCTGGTCGCTTTATTTGTAAACCCGGATGCCGACACCGTGCGAGCGGTCATCCAAGCGCTGCAACCGAGTCTGCTGCAATTTCATGGCGATGAAGCCGACGTATTCTGTGCGCAGTTCGGAATGCCGTTCATCAAGGCGATGGCGATGGGCGAGGGCGCCGGCGATATCGCAGTGCGACAAAAGTCTTACCCGAGCGCACTGGCATTCGTGCTCGATGGCCACGCGCCCGGTCAGTTGGGTGGTCAGGGTGAACGCTTCGCATGGAAAAATCTGCAATCACTGGATAAGCCGATTTACCTGGCCGGCGGCCTTACGCCTGAAAATGTGGCCGAAGCCATCGCCACCGTGAAGCCTTATGCCGTGGATGTGTCGAGCGGGATTGAATCGGCGCCGGGTGTCAAAGATGCCATGAAAATGCGGGATTTCATCCGCGCTGCACATGCGGATGAACGATAATAGAAACCTATGGATACCCTGCCCAACGCCCCCCTCGATTATTCCCAGTACCCCGATGCCGACGGCCATTTCGGCGTTTACGGCGGCCGATTTGTGTCCGAAACCCTGATGGCGCCGCTGGCCGAGCTGGAACAGGCCTATGAGGCGGCCCAGGCCGATCCGGCCTTCAAGGCTGAACTGGCCTTCGATTACGCCCATTACGTGGGCCGGCCGAGCCCGATTTACGAGGCCAAACGGCTGAGCGAGCATGTCGGCGGCGCGCGCATCCTGCTCAAGCGCGAGGACCTGAACCACACCGGCGCGCACAAGATCAACAACACCATCGGTCAGGCCATGCTGGCCAAGCGCATGGGCAAGACCCGGGTCATCGCCGAAACCGGTGCCGGACAGCACGGCGTGGCCTCGGCCACCGTGGCCGCACGCCTGGGCCTGAAGTGCGTGGTGTACATGGGCTCGGTGGATATCGAGCGCCAGGCCATCAACGTATTCCGCATGAAACTGCTGGGTGCCGAGGTGGTGCCGGTCACCTCCGGTTCGAAAACCCTGAAAGACGCGCTGAACGAAGCCATGCGCGATTGGGTGTCCAACATCCAAGACACCTTCTACATCATCGGCACTGCCGCCGGCCCGAGTCCGTATCCGCGTATGGTGCGTGATTTCAACGCGGTGGTCGGTACCGAATCGCGGGCCCAGATGCTGGCACAGTACGGGTGCCTTCCGGATGCGGTGATTGCCTGTGTCGGCGGCGGCTCCAATGCCATCGGCATGTTCCATCCCTTCCTCAACGATGCCGAAGTAAGTCTGATCGGCGCCGAGGCGGCGGGTGAGGGTTTGGCCACCGGCAAGCATGCGGCTTCGCTGGCCGCCGGTGTGCCGGGCGTGCTGCACGGCAACCGCACCTACGTGATCTGCGACGATGACGGCCAGATTACTGAAACCCATTCCATTTCCGCCGGCCTGGATTACCCCGGCGTCGGCCCGGAGCATGCGTTCCTGAAAGACACCGGTCGCGCACAGTATGTGGGCGTCACCGATGTCGAATGCATGCAGGCCTTCCACCTGCTGGCCCGTACCGAGGGCATTCTCGCGGCGCTGGAATCGGCGCATGCGATAGCGCAGGCGATGAAAACTGCCGCCACGCTACCGAAAGAAGCCATCGTGCTGGTCAATCTGTCCGGCCGCGGCGACAAGGACATCTATACCATCGCCCAGCGTGAAGGAATTTCCCTGTGAGCGCGGATTCGCGCTTTGCGCGCCGCCTGACAGCGCTGGCCGCGAACGGCCGCAAGGCTTTGGTACCGTTCATCACCGCCGGTGATCCGGGCTGGGATGCCACCGTGCCGGTGTTGCATGCCTTGGTGGAAGCCGGCGCTGATCTGATCGAGCTCGGCGTGCCGTTCTCCGATCCGATGGCCGACGGTGTGGTCATCCAGAAAAGTTCCGAGCGGGCCTTGGCCCGCGGCGTCAATGCACCGGCCATCTTCGCCATGGTTGCCGAATTCCGCCAGCGCGATGCCGATACGCCGATTGTGCTGATGGGTTATTTGAATCCAATCGAACGCCGCGGCTGGGCCTGGTATGCCGAGCACGCCGCTGCCGCCGGCGCCGATGCGTTGTTGATCGTTGATCTGCCGCCGGAAGAGTCGACCTCGGCACGGGAGCTGCTGAACCGACATGGTCTGCAGCTGATTACCCTGCTGGCACCGACCACCGACGGTCCACGGCTGGCGGATGCCTGCGCACAGGCGCAAGGCTATCTGTATTACGTGTCGATGGCCGGGGTGACCGGCAAAGATCTGGCACAGTCCGGTGACTTGACCCAGCGGGTGGGTGCTATCCGCGCCGCCGCCGCAGTGCCGGTGTATGTCGGTTTCGGTATCAAAGATGCCACCACCGCCAAAGCCTGCGCCGAATACGCCGATGGCGTCATCGTCGGCAGTGCGCTGGTGGCTTCACTGGCTGAATGCACAACGCCGCAGCAGGCGGCCGAGGCCGCCGGGCGTTTCCTGGCACCCCTGCGACAGGCGCTTGATGCGGCCTGAGCGGCCGGTTTGCAGTAAACTGTCGCCTGGCCTCTACGGAAACATGCCATGAGTTGGTTGACCAAGCTGATGCCCGCCCGCATCCGGACCCAAGGGACCGGCAAGCGCGGCGTGCCGGAAGGATTGTGGGAAAAATGCGACAGCTGCGGTGCCGCGCTTTACGCCGCCGAGCTGGACGAGCACCTGCATGTCTGTCCGAAATGCGATCACCACATGCCGATTGGTGCCCGCGAGCGCCTGGTGGCCTTCCTTGACGACGGCGAAGTGTTCGAGATCGGCGACGAGCTGGGCCCGACCGATGCCCTGCATTTCAAGGACCAGAAAAAATACGCCGACCGCATCAAGTCCTCGCAGAAAGCGGTGGGCGAGAAGGATGCGCTGATTTCCATCCACGGCAAACTCAAGGGCCGTGACATCTGCGTCAGCGCTTTCGAGTTCCGCTTCATGGGCGGCTCGATGGGCTCGGTGGTGGGTGAACGCTTCGCCCTGGCCGCCGAGCGCGCCATTGAATACCGTTGTCCGCTGGTCTGCTTTTCCGCCACCGGCGGCGCCCGCATGCAGGAAGGCCTGTTTTCGCTGATGCAGATGGCCAAGACCTCGGCCGCCATCGCCAAAATGCGCTCGGCCGGATTGCCGTTCATTTCGGTGCTGACCCACCCGACCACCGGCGGCGTGTCGGCTTCGCTCGGCATGCTGGGTGATCTGAACGTGGCCGAGCCGAAAGCACTCATCGGTTTCGCCGGTCCGCGCGTGATCGAACAGACCGTGCGCGAAACCCTGCCGGAAGGTTTCCAACGTTCCGAGTTCCTGGTCGAACACGGCGCCGTCGATCTGATCATCGACCGCCGTCAGATGCGTGATCGCTTGGCCGATCTGCTGGCGCTGATGATGAGCCAGCCGAAACACGGCGCGGGCGCGGCCTGAGCGGCATGGGCGCACGCCGCTATTTCGGCACCGACGGCATTCGCGGCAAGGTCGGCGAAGGCCATATCTCGCCGGATTTCATGCTCAAGCTGGGCTGGGCTACCGGCACCGTGCTGGCGCGGGCTTCGGCCGGCAAACCGCTGGTGGTGATCGGCAAAGATACCCGCATCTCCGGTTACATGTTCGAATCCGCGCTGGAAGCCGGTCTGGTCGCGGCCGGTGTCGATGTGCGCCTGCTCGGCCCAGTGCCGACGCCGGCGGTGGCGCATCTGACCACCTCGCTGCGTGCCGATGCCGGCATCGTGATTTCGGCATCGCACAATCCGCATTACGACAACGGCATCAAATTCTTTTCCGCCAGCGGTGAAAAGCTCAGTGATGCCATGGAGCTGGCCATCGAAGCGCAGCTCGATGAAACACTTTCGACCGTGGTTTCGGAAAAACTCGGCAAGGCCAAACGCATCGTAGATGCGCACAGCCGCTATGCCGAATTCTGCAAGAGCACGGTGCCGGCCAATTTCTCGCTGCGCGGCCTGAAGATCGCATTGGATTGCGCGCACGGCGCCACCTACGCCTTGGCGCCGGAAGTCTTTTCCGAGCTCGGCGCCGAGGTGGTCAGCATCGGTGTGCAGCCCAATGGCCTGAACATCAACGACGGCGTCGGTTCGACGCACCCCGATGCGCTGCAGGCCTTCGTGCGTGAAAGCGGTGCCGATCTGGGTATCGCCTTCGACGGCGATGGCGACCGCGTGCAGATGGTGGATGCCGACGGTACCCTGCATGACGGCGATGCCCTGATTTACGTCCTGGCCAATCACTGGCAGGCCAGCGGCCGTCTGCGTGGGCCGGTGGTCGGTACCCTGATGACCAATGTTGCGATGGAGCTGCATTGCCGCGAAAAAGGCATCCCGTTCGTACGCACCAAAGTCGGTGACCGCTTCGTGCATCAGGCGCTAACCGAGCAGGGCGGTGTTCTCGGCGGCGAAGCCTCCGGCCACTTGCTGGTGCTCGACCGCACCTCCACCGGCGACGCGCTGGTTGCGGCGCTGCAGGTTCTTGAGGCGCTGATGGCCGGCAACATCACGCTGAAAGCGGCGCTGGCCGGTTACACCCCGTATCCGCAGAAAACCGTCAACGTCCGTCTGCAGCCCGGGGCCAAACCGCTGGAGCATGCCGCCGTGCAAGCGGCTCGCGCCGATGCCGAGCGCGCACTCGAAGGCCGGGGCCGTCTGGTGCTGCGTGCTTCGGGTACCGAACCGGTGGTCCGCGTCACCGTCGAGGCCCAGGATGCCGCGCTGATGCAGAGCGTGCTCGATGCCTTATCCGCAGCGGTGAAATCCGCGGTTTGACCCCAATCAAGGCCGGCTCAGCCCTGTCGGCCTATACTTCCAGAAATTTCCACGGAACCCCCTTTGATGAGCCAGATCCCGACCTTAGACATCCGCCGTTTCGAGTCCGACCGCGAGGCTTTCGTCGCCGATCTGGGCGCCGCCTACCGCGAATGGGGTTTCTGCGGCATCCGCGGCCATGGCGTGACCGACGAACTGATACAAGGTGCATATAACGCTTCGCGGGATTTCTTCGCCCTGCCGGAAGCGGTCAAGATTCAGTATCACCAGCCCGGTACCGGCGGCGCCCGTGGCTACACGCCGTTCGGCATCGAAACCGCCAAGGATTCGCAGTATCCCGATCTGAAGGAATTCTGGCACGTCGGCCGCGAAATCGCCCGCGATTCTCAGTACGCCGACATCATGGCCGAGAATCTGTGGCCGACGGAAGTGCCGCAGTTCAAACAATATTTGTATGGCTTATACAGCGCACTCGATACGCTCGGTTCCAAGGTGTTGTCGGCGCTCGCGCTGCACATCGATCTTCCGGAAAACTACTTTGCCGACAAGACCCACTACGGCAATTCCATTCTGCGTCCGATCCACTATCCGGAAATCACCAATCCGGATGTGCCGAACGTGCGCTCCGGCGCGCATGAAGACATCAACTTCATTACTTTGCTGGTCGGTGCCAGCGCAGCCGGCCTGCAGGTGCTGTCGCGCAAGGGCGAGTGGATCGATTTCACCGCCGATGCCGACACCATCGTGGTCAACATCGGTGACATGCTGCAGCGCCTGTCCAACCATGTGTATCCATCCACCACGCACCGGGTGATCAACCCGATGGGCGAGAACGCGCGCAAGCCGCGCTATTCCATTCCATTTTTCCTGCACCCGAATCCGGATTTCCTGATCCAGACCCTGCCGCAGTGCATCTCGGCGGAAAACCCGGACCGCTACCCCGAGCCGATCACTGGCCATGAGTACCTGATGGAACGCCTGCGCGAAATCAAACTGGTGTAACGAAAAACCCGGCGAGAGCCGGGTTTTGTTTTCGGTTCCGCTTTCCGGGATCACTCCGCATTACGGAACTGCTTGGCCTTACCACCCACTAGCGCGTTGCTCAGGAAGTCCGGCAGATAGCGGGTCATCCAAGCGATGACTTTGTTGGCGAAACCGCTGATGACGCGCCGCTTTCCGGCTTCCACGGCATCGATGCCGATCACCGCCACTTCTTCGCTGCTCAGCCACAGGAACTTCGGCAATTTCGAGACATTGGCGCGCATGCCGTTCACGTCGTGGAATTCGGTGTAGGTGAAGCCGGGGCAGAGCGCGGTCACGTGCACGCCGCGGGATTCGCTTTCCATGGCCAGGCATTCCGAGAAACGGATCAGCCAGGATTTGCTGGCCCCGTACAAGGTGTGCCCGGCCGAGGCCGGCACCAGCCCGGCCAAGGATGCCACGTTCAGGATGCGGCCGTGCTTCTGGGCTTCCATGGCCGGCAGGAACAGGTAGGTCAGCTCGGCCACGGCGGTCATCAGCACCTGCAGGAAATCACGGTGGCTGGCCCAGGGTTCCGACAGATACCGGCCCGGCACGCCGTAACCGGCATTGTTGACCAGGGTGTCGACCTGCAGACCGGCGGCCTGGATGGCTGCGAACATCTCCTGCGGCGCTTTCGGGTCGGCCAGATCGGCGGCCAGCACTACCACCGGCACCTTTTGGCCGAGTTCGGCGGCCAGGGCCTCCAGCCGTTCCTTGCGGCGGGCAGTAAGAATCAGCGGTTTGCCGCGGCGTGCGTATTCACGGGCAATGGCTTCGCCGATGCCGCTGGAGGCGCCGGTAATCAGGGCGTATTGGTCGGTTTTCATGGTCGGGCTTCATTCAGGTTAAAATGGCCTCCTCATTGTGCATCAAGCCGTCGGGCAGGGGAGCGACATGCGGAAAAAAATCGTGGCGGGGAACTGGAAGCTCAATGGCAACCGGGCCTTCGGCGAGGCCCTGCTCAACACCCTGACCCCCTCCCTCAACCCGGCCGTGGAAACCCTGATCATTCCGCCGCTGCCGATCCTGGACCACCTGATCCGCCGCTATGCCGGTACCGACTATGTTTTCGGCGCGCAGGATGTCGGCGTGCATGTGCAGGGCGCGTTTACCGGCGATATCGCCGCCGAGATGCTGGCCGACATCGCTTGCCGCTATGTCTTGGTCGGCCACTCCGAGCGCCGTCAATACCAGCAGGAGTCCAACGAGCTGGTCGCCGAGAAGTTCCTGGCCGCCAAGCGTGCCGGCCTGATTCCGGTGCTGTGCGTTGGCGAGAGCCTGCACCAGCGCGAGGCCGGACACACCGAATGGGTCATCGAAAAGCAGCTTAAACCGGTATTCGACCAGGGTGGGGCACAGGCCTTCGCCGATGCGGTCATCGCCTACGAACCGGTCTGGGCCATCGGTACCGGCAAAACCGCCAGCAAGGAGCAGGCGCAGGAAGTGCACGCATTTATCCGTGGCGAAGTGGCTGCTTTTGATGCTAAAATAGCAAGCTTATTGCCGATCCTCTACGGTGGCAGTGTGAAGGCCTCCAACGCCGCCGAGCTGTTCGCACAGCCCGATGTCGACGGGGGATTGGTGGGCGGAGCCTCCTTGGTCGCCCAGGAATTCAGTGCAATCGTGGCTGCCGCTGCGGGCACAATTTAACGGTTTAACTATGATTGATACCATTCTGACGGTTGTTTACATCCTGGTCGCGGTGGCCATGGTGGTGCTGATTCTGCTGCAACGCGGTGCGGGTGCCCAGGCCGGTTCCGGCTTCGGTGCGGGCGCTTCCGGTACCGTGTTCGGTGCCCGCGGTTCCGCCAACTTCCTGACCAAGTCGACCAAATGGCTGGCCTTCGTATTCTTCGCCGTCGCCCTGTTCATGGCCTGGAAAGCGGTCAACCTCAACAAGCCGGAGGCCGAAGCGGCCGATGTCGGCGTGATGAGCAGCCTGCCGGCGGTCCCGGAATCGGGCACGGCTCCGTCAGCCACCGTTCCGGCTCCAGCCGCTGTTACCGCGGTTCCGGCCACGGCGGATGCGCCGCAGGCGGCGCCAGCCAACCCGCAACCCGAGAAAAAATAAGCGCCCAAACGGCGCAATGCTAAAATAGTTTCAAGCCCAGGTGGCGGAATTGGTAGACGCACTACCTTGAGGTGGTAGCGCTTTAGGGCGTAGGGGTTCGAGTCCCCTCTTGGGCACCAACGCAAAACGCTTGCTCCGGCAGGCGTTTTTTGTTGCCCGCGAATCGGACTTTGCGATTGATTCATGGGGAAAAACCGTACGGATTCATTGCATTGGATGCACCCGAAGCGGTATCATAGTGCGCCTGTCCCCGAACACGCAGCGTGCCGGAAAACAGGGATGTTCCCCCTTCAATCAAGGAGACGCATGTGCTGAATGCGTATGTGCCGATAGCATTGTTTCTTGCGGTCGCGGCCGGTGTCGGCATCGCCCTGATGGTCCTCGGACGCCTGCTCGGGCCGCAGCGCCCCGGCGCCGAAAAACTCTCGCCTTACGAGTGCGGCTTCGTCGCCTTCGAAGACGCGCATATCCAGTTCGATGTGCGCTATTACCTCATCGCCATCATGTTCATCGTATTCGATCTCGAAATCGCCTTCGTGTTTCCGTGGGCCGTGGTGTTCCGCGATCTCGGTTTCATGGGCCTCGTCGAGATGGGCATATTCCTCGGCCTTCTGCTGATGGGCTTCATTTACGCATGGAAGAAAGGAGCTCTCGAATGGGAGTGATCGACAACGTTTCCGATTCCGTCGCCCGGGTCATGCATAACCCGATCCCGGTAGCCTCGGTCGACGACATCCTGCGGCCCGGCGGAGACAATCCGCTGGTCGAGCGCGGTTTCGTCACCACCAACCTCGATACCCTGATCAACTGGGCACGCACCGGCTCGATGTGGCCGATGACCTTCGGCTTGGCCTGCTGCGCCGTGGAAATGATGCATGCCGGCGCCTCGCGCCTCGATCTGGACCGCTACGGCGTGATTTTCCGTCCGTCGCCGCGTCAGGCCGATGTCATGATCGTGGCCGGCACCCTGGTGAACAAGATGGCACCGGCCCTGCGCAAGGTGTATGACCAGATGCCGGAACCGAAGTGGGTGATTTCCATGGGCAGCTGCGCCAACGGCGGCGGCTATTACCATTACTCCTACTCGGTGGTGCGCGGCTGCGACCGCATCGTGCCGGTCGACGTGTACGTGCCGGGCTGCCCGCCGACCGCGGAAGCGCTGGTTTACGGCGTACTGCAGCTGATGAAGAAAATCCGCCGCACCAACACCATCGCGCGCTGAGGACGGATCATGATTGAATTGCCCCATCCTTTCGTGGAAAAGCTGAGCGCCCATTTCGGTGCCCGCGCCCAACGCATCCTCCGCCAGCACGACGAGATCACGCTGGAAGTCCTGCCGGCCGATTACAAATCGGTGATGACCGAACTGCGTGACCATTCCGATTTCGCTTTCGAGCAGCTGATCGACCTGTGCGGCATCGATTACCTCGGGTACGGCGAAGCCGAATGGGACACCACCGATGTGTCCTCGGAAGGTTTTTCGCGCGGCGTCGAGGGCGAAGGCCCCGGCCGCTTTACCTGGGCGTCGCGTCCACAAGGGCTGGGTCCGGCCAATCGTTTCGCCGCGGTCGTGCATCTGACCTCGGTCAAACACAACCGCCGCATCCGCGTGCGCTGTTTCGCCGAAGACAACGCCATGCCGCAGATCGATTCCGTGGTGTCGGTGTATCCGGTGGCGACCTGGTTCGAGCGCGAGGCGTTCGACCTTTTCGGCATCATCTTCACCGGCCATCCGGATCTGCGCCGCATCCTCACCGATTACGGTTTCGTCGGCCATCCGTTCCGCAAGGACTTCCCGTTGATCGGCAACGTGGAAGTGCGTTATGACGAAGAGCGCGGCCGCGTGATTTACCAGCCGGTCTCCATCGAGCCCCGTGTCGGCGTTCCGAAAACCATCCGCGAGGACTCACGCTGGCAGCAGGCGCAATCCGAACAAGCCCAGGTGAAATCATGAGCGCCCAGGAAATCCGCAATTACACCCTGAACTTCGGGCCCCAGCACCCGGCGGCACACGGTGTGCTCCGTCTGATTCTCGAGATGGACGGCGAAGTCGTCCAACGTGCCGATCCGCACATCGGTTTGTTGCACCGCGGCACCGAGAAGCTGGCCGAGTCGAAACCGTTCAACCAGTCGATCGGATACATGGACCGTCTCGACTACGTGTCGATGATGTGCAACGAGCATGCCTACGTGCGCGCCATCGAACAGCTGCTCGGCGTAGAAGCGCCGATCCGTGCCCAGTACATCCGCACCATGTTCGACGAGATCACCCGTATCCTGAACCACCTGATGTGGATCGGTTCGAACGGCCTCGATCTTGGCGCGATGGCGGTGTTCCTGTATGCCTTCCGCGAACGCGAAGAGCTGATGGACTGCTATGAAGCGGTGTCCGGCGCGCGCATGCATGCCACCTACTACCGTCCGGGCGGCGTTTACCGCGACCTGCCGGACAGCATGCCGAAATATCGTGAATCGCCGTGGCGCAAGGGCGATGCCCTGAAGCGTTCCAACGCCTGGCGCGAAGGCTCCATGCTCGATTTCCTGCAGGCCTTCACCGATGATTTCCCGAGCAAGATCGACGAATACGAAACCCTGCTGACCGACAACCGCATCTGGAAACAGCGTACGGTCGGCATCGGTGTGGTGCCGCCGGAGAAGGCCTTGGCCTGGGGCATGACCGGTCCGATGCTGCGCGGATCCGGCGTGGCCTGGGATCTGCGCAAGAAGCAGCCGTATGCCGCCTATGCCAACGTCGATTTCGACATTCCGGTCGGCGTCACCGGCGATTGCTACGACCGCTATCTGGTGCGCGTCGAGGAAATGCGCCAGTCCAACCGCATCGTGCAGCAATGCATCGGCTGGCTGCGCGCCAACCCGGGTCCGGTGATGGTGTCCAATTTCAAGGTGGCGCCGCCGTCGCGCATGGAAATGAAGGAAGACATGGAAGCGCTGATCCACCACTTCAAACTGTTCACCGAAGGTTATTCGGTGCCCGCCGGTGAAGTGTATTCGGCGGTGGAAGCCCCGAAGGGCGAGTTCGGCGTGTATCTGGTGTCTGATGGCGCCAACAAGCCGTTCCGTCTGAAAGCCCGCGCGCCCGGCTTCGCGCACCTGTCGTCGATGGATGCCATCGTGCGCGGCCACATGCTGGCCGACGTGGTGGCGATGATCGGCACCTACGATATCGTTTTCGGTGAGGTGGACCGATGAAAGCAACCGGTAATTTCGCTGCCTGCCAGCATGTCGATCCGATGATCGCTCTGAATTCGGAAACGCGCGCGCACATCGATCATTGGGTCGCCAAGTTTCCGGCCGACCGCAAACGCTCGGCGGTGATCCAGGGCCTGATGGCTGCGCAGGAACAGAATGGCGGCTGGCTGACCGATGAGCTGATGGCGGCGGTCGCCAAATACCTCGACATTCCGGCCGTTTGGGCCTACGAGGTGGCCAGCTTCTACTCGATGTTCGACCTGGAGCCGGTCGGCCGCCATAAAGTGTCGATCTGCACCAATATCAGCTGCTGGCTGAACGGCGCCGAGGATCTGGTGCGCCATGCCGAGAAGAAACTGGGTTGCAAGCACGGCGAAACCACTGCTGACGGCCGCATCACCCTCAAGGTTGAAGAGGAATGTGTGGCCGCCTGTGCCGGCGCGGTGGCGGTGGTCATCGACGGCCACTACCACGAGCGCGTCACGCCCAACACCCTTGACCAACTGTTCGACAGCCTGAAGTAAGGAATCCCCCATGGCGATCGGTCCCGCACCCCAAGCACATCAGGTTGTCTACACCACGCTGCATCACGAAAAACCGTGGGCGCTGGACAGCTACCTGAAACAGGACGGCTACACCGCCTGGAAGAAGATCCTCGCGGAAAAAATGCCGCAGGAGCAGGTCATCGAGATGGTCAAGCAGTCCGGCCTTCGTGGCCGCGGCGGTGCGGGCTTCCCGACCGGCCTGAAGTGGAGCTTCATGCCGCGCAGTGCGCCCGGCCAGAAATACATCCTGTGCAACTCCGATGAATCCGAACCCGGCACCTGCAAGGATCGCGACATCCTGCGCTTCAACCCGCATTCAGTCATCGAGGGTATGGCCATCGCCTGTTACGCCACCGGCTCGACCGTGGCTTACAACTACCTGCGCGGCGAATTCCACCATGAACCGTTCGAGCATTTCGAAGAGGCCCTGAAGGAAGCCTATGCGGCCGGCCTGCTCGGCAAGAACATCCTCGGCTCCGGCATCGATGTCGATATGTACGCTGCTCTCGGCGCCGGCGCCTATATCTGCGGTGAAGAAACCGCGATGATGGAATCGCTGGAAGGCAAGAAAGGCCAGCCGCGTTTCAAGCCGCCGTTCCCGGCCAATTTCGGCCTGTTCGGCAAACCGACCACCATCAACAATACCGAAACCTACGCCTCGGTCCCGGCCATTATCCGCAACGGCGCGGAGTGGTTCCTGAATTTGGGAAAACCCAACAACGGCGGCCCGAAGATCTTCTCGGTGTCAGGCCATGTCGCCAATCCGGGCAATTTTGAAATCCGTCTGGGCACGCCGTTCAGCGAGCTGCTGGCCATGGCCGGCGGCATCCGTGCCGGACGTAAATTGAAAGCAGTCATTCCCGGTGGTTCTTCGATGCCGGTACTGCCGGCCGAAACCATGATGGCTTGCACCATGGATTACGATTCGATCCAGAAAGCCGGCTCGGGTCTGGGTTCCGGTGCGGTCGTGGTGATGGACGACAGCACCTGCATGGTTCGCGCCTGTCACCGCATTTCGCGCTTCTATTACAAGGAAAGCTGCGGCCAGTGCACGCCCTGTCGTGAAGGTACCGGCTGGATGTACCGCGTGTTGTCGCGCATTGTCGCCCACGAGGCGACTATGGACGACCTGGCCATGCTGAAAGCCGCCGCTGGCCAGATCGAGGGCCACACCATCTGTGCATTCGGCGAGGCCGCGGCTTGGCCGGTGCAGGGCTTCCTGCGCCATTACTGGCATGAATTCGAATACGCCATCCAGAACAAACAGTTCTGGGTGGATGCGCAACTGGAGAACGCGGCATGAGCACCACCGCCGACAAACCGCAGACCACCGTTGATATGGTCAATCTCGAAATCAACGGCGAGAGCGTGCAGATCGCCAAAGGCTCAATGATCATCCAGGCCTCCGATGCCGCAGGGATTCCGATTCCGCGCTTCTGCTATCACGAAAAGCTGCCGATCGCCGCCAACTGCAGGATGTGCCTGGTCGATGTCGAAAAGACGCCGAAACCGATGCCGGCCTGCGCCACGCCGGTGATGGAAGGCATGAAGGTCTTCACCCAGAGCAAACGCGCGCTCGATGCGCAGCGCAATGTGATGGAATTCCTGCTGGTCAACCATCCGCTGGATTGCCCGATCTGCGATCAGGGCGGCGAATGCGAGTTGCAGGACGTGTCCATGGGATACGGCCGTTCGGTCAGCCGTTATGTCGACCGCAAACGCGTGGTGCCCGATGAAGACATGGGTCCGCTGGTTGCTACCGACATGACCCGCTGCATCCAGTGCACCCGTTGTGTGCGTTTTTCTGCGGAAATCGCCGGCACCTACGAACTCGGCGGCATCTACCGTGGCGAAAATCTCCAGATCGGTACCTTCGATGGCAAGCCGTTGATGAGTGAAATCTCCGGCAACGTCATTGATGTCTGCCCCGTCGGCGCACTGACCAACAAGGTGTTCCGCTACAAGGCCCGTGCCTGGGAACTGACCGCCAAGGAATCGCTCGGTTATCACGATGCCCTCGGTTCCAACCTCTATCTGCACAGCCGCCGCGGCGAAGTCCTGCGCGCCGTGCCGCGCGACAACGAATCGGTGAATGAATGCTGGCTCTCGGATCGCGACCGCTATTCACATGAAGGCCTGTACAGCAGCGATCGTGCCACCCAGCCGATGCTCAAAGAAAACGGCCATTGGCGCGTAGCCGCATGGGATGAAGCGCTGGCTACCGCCGCTGCCGTGCTGAAATCGGCATCCGCCACCGAAACAGGCATCCTGGCGCATCCGGCCAGCAGCAACGAAGAAGGTTACATGCTCTCGGCACTGGCTAACGCGATGGGGGTCCGTAACATCGATCACCGCATCAAGCAGCTCGATTTCGCCGATGCGGCTGTGGCCGAAGTGTTCGGCACTGCCGTTGCCGATATCGAACGTGCCGAATCCATCATCCTGGTCGGCTGCAACATCCGCCATGAGATGCCCCTGTTGCACCAGCGCATCCATCAGGCCGTCAAACGCGGCACCAAGGTGCATGTGATCAACCCGGTCGATTTCGATTTCACTTTCGATGTGGCCTCCAAAACCATCGTGCCACCGTCCGGTTTGGCGGGAGCGCTTTCGGAACTTTCAGCTACGCTCGTTGCCGGCAGCGTACTCATTCTCGGCGAGATAGCTGAAAACCATGCCGATGCATCGCACCTCCGCGCTTCCGCCAAGGCCTTGCAGCAGGCCGGCAAGGCCAGCGTCTGCCGTCTACCGCAGGGCGCCAATGCCATCGGTCTGGCGCAGCACGGCGTGTTGCCGGGGGAGGGCGGCCGCCATGCGGGCGCCATGCTCAACGGCGATTTGAAATCCATGCTGTTGTTCGGCATCGAGCCACAATTCGACTTCAGCGACACGACCCGCGCCGTCAAAGCCCTGGTCGGCGCCAAAGTCATCGCCTGCAGTGCCTATCTCACCGAATCGCTGAAAGAACTGGCCGATGTGATCCTGCCAATCGGACTGCTGCCGGAAATCCAGGCCACGCTGACCAACGTCGATGGCCGAAACCAGCAAGCCGAAGCTGCCGGCAAGCTGCCGGGTTCCGCGCAAAGCGGCTGGCGTGTGCTGCGTGCGCTTTATGATGCCGCATCATTGCCGGCCATGGCATTCACCGACATCGACGGCCTGCGTTCCGGTCTGACCAAACAGACGGTAGCTTCCGGCGCCGGCCTTTCACCGAAGCATGCCTTGTCCGACGGTTTCGAGCGGATCAGCACCAGTCCGATTTACCGCGGTGATGCCGTGACGCGTCGTGCCGACTCCCTGCAGGCCCATCCGCTGAACACCGGCCCGCGTCTGGTCATGCATCCCGCCGCCGCCGCCAAGGCCGGCCTGCAGGAAGGCCAGATTGCCAAGGTCGGTGACGGCACCGGCAGTGCGACGCTGCCGGTGGTGCTGAGCCGCATGATTCCGGAATCCTGCGTCTGGATCGAAACGAATCATCCCGCCACCGCACCGCTGTCGCAGACGGCTTCCCTAGCCATCGTGAGGGCCGCCCCGTGATCGATCTCATCCGTGAATTCTTCCTGCAGTTCGGCCTCCTCGGCGGCCTGGCCTGGATGCTGGTCAAGATCCTGGTCATCATGTTTCCGGTCATCATTGCCGTGGCGTTCTACACCCTGTTCGAGCGCAAGATCATCGGCTGGATGCACGTGCGCCAGGGGCCGCAGTATGTCGGCGGCATATTCGGCATTGGTGTCATCCAGGCTTTTGCCGACGTGTTCAAAATGCTGTTCAAGGAATTGATCACGCCCGACAAGGCCAGCCCGTTCCTCTACCGTCTGGCGCCGTTGATTGCGCTGGCACCGGCATTGGCGGCATGGGCGCTGATTCCGTTCGGCGAGAACGACACCGGTCCGCTGGTACTGTCAGACATCAATGCCGGTGTCCTGATGCTGCTGGCGCTGACCTCGATGGGCGTTTACGGCATCATCCTCGGCGGCTGGGCTTCCAACTCGAAATACGCCGTGATGGGCGCATTGCGTGCCGCATCGCAGGTCATCAGCTATGAAATCGCCATGGGTTTCGCTTTGGTCGGCGTTCTGGTGGCGGCCGGCAGCATGAACCTGACCGAAATCGTCAATGCCCAGGCCGGCAACAGCGGGTTCCTGGAATGGTTCTTCGTACCGCTGTTCCCGCTGTTCCTGGTGTACTTCATCTCCGGCACCGCCGAAACCAACCGTGCGCCGTTCGACGTCGCCGAGGGCGAGTCGGAAATCGTGGCCGGGTTCCATGTCGAATACTCGGGTTCGGCCTTCGCCATTTTCTTCCTGGCCGAATACGCCAACATGATCCTGATCAGCTTCCTGACCGCGTTGCTGTTTCTGGGGGGGTGGCTGTCGCCGTTCCAAGGCTGGTTCGGCACTGAAGGCGTCGCCGGCATGCTGGCCGCGCCGGGTATTCATTGGCTGTTCCTGAAAGCCCTGTTTTTCGCGTTCTGCTTCGTCTGGTTCCGCGCCAGTTTTCCGCGCTACCGGTATGACCAGATCATGCGATTGGGCTGGAAAGTGTTCATTCCGATCACCATTGTCTGGATTTTCGTGGCAGCGGTAGCGGCTTACAACAACTGGTTTGTCCTGGGAGCCTGAGGCCAACATGATCCGACTGTTCAACTACCTCAAAAGCCTGATGCTGGTGGAATTCCTGCAGGGGCTCTGGCTGACCTTGACTTACATGTTCAAGCCCAAGTACAACGTCAACTATCCGTTCGAGAAGTTTCCGCAGTCCGCACGTTTCCGCGGACTGCACGCGCTGCGCCGGTATCCGAACGGCGAAGAGCGTTGCATCGCCTGCAAGCTGTGCGAGGCGGTCTGTCCGGCGCTCGCCATCACCATCGACTCGGCACCGCGCGAGGACGGCCAGCGCCGTACCACGCGTTACGACATCGATCTGTTCAAGTGCATCTTCTGCGGTTTCTGCGAAGAGAGCTGTCCGGTCGACTCCATCGTCGAGACCCACATCCATGAATACCACTTCGAAAACCGCGGCGAGAACATCGTGACCAAGCCGCAGCTGCTCGCCATCGGCGACCGTTTCGAAGCGGAAATCGCCGAACGCCGCCAGGCCGACGCGGCTTACCGATAGGAGAGGGCGCTTGAATTTCGAACTAATCGCGTTTTACCTGTTCGCCGCCGTGGCCCTGTCGTCCGCGGTCGCAGTCATCAGTTTCAGCAACCCGGTGCACTCGGTGCTCAGCCTGGTGCTGACCTTCTTCTCGACCGCATGTCTGTGGCTGCTGTTGCAGGCAGAGTTCCTGGGCATCGTACTGGTGCTGGTCTACATCGGCGCGGTGATGATCCTGTTCCTGTTCGTGGTGATGATGCTCGACGTGCATACCGCCCCGCAGCGCGAAGGCTTCATCAAGCATTTCCCGGTAGCCATCGCGGTCGCGGCGGTGATGTTCGCAGAAATCCTGCTGCTGCTGGGTATCGGCAAGGGCGCGGCCCGGCCCATGCCGGCGGCCGACCCGGCACTGGTAGCAAGCGACAGCAACCTGCACTGGATCGCGCATGCGCTGTTCAGCCGCTACATGCTGCCCTTCGAAACCGCCGCGGTGATCCTGACCGTAGCGATTGTGGTGGCGGTTCCCCTGACCCTGCGCCGGCGTGCCGGCACAAAAACCCAGAACCCGTCGGAACAGGTGCTGGTGCGCCGCGATGACCGCGTGCGTCTGGTCAAGATGGCGGCAACGGTCAAATCCGATGACGGCGCACCGGAGGCCAAATGATCACCCTCGAACATTACCTCGTATTCGCCGCGGCGCTGTTCAGCCTGAGCATCGCCGGCATCATCATCAACCGCAAGAACGTGATTCTTCTGCTGATGTGCATTGAGCTCATGCTGCTCTCGGTCAACGTCAACTTCGTGGCTTTTTCGCGATTCCTCGGCAATGTCGATGGTCAGGTCTTCGTGTTCTTCATTCTGACCGTCGCCGCCGCCGAAGCCGCCATCGGTCTGGCCATCCTGGTCACGCTGTTCCGCAACCGCCGCACCATCAATGTGGCCGAACTGGATTCCCTGAAAGGTTGATGCGATGTTGACTGAACCCACCCAGCTGTCCCCGGCCATTCTGCTCGTCATTGCACTGGCTCCGTTGCTCGGCGCGGCCCTGGCCGGCCTGTTCGGCCGCCAGATTGGACGCAAGGGCGCACACAGCGCCACCATTGCGCTGGTTGCCCTGAGCTGCGGCCTGTCCATGTATGTCCTGGGCCAGTTCCTCTACGAGTCGGCGCTGCCGTTCAACCAGAACCTTTACACCTTCTTCGAAAGCGGGCGCTTCTCGGCCCATGTTGGCTTCATGGTCGATCGCCTGACCGCGATGATGATGGTGGTGGTGACTTTCGTCTCGCTGCTGGTCCATGTCTACACCATCGGCTACATGAAGGATGATCCGGGTTACCAGCGTTTCTTCAGTTACATCTCGCTGTTCACCTTCTCGATGCTGATGCTGGTGATGAGCAATAACTTCCTGCAGCTGTTCTTCGGGTGGGAGGCGGTGGGTCTGGTGTCCTACCTGCTCATCGGCTTCTGGTACAAGCGCCCGACCGCCATCTTCGCCAACCTGAAGGCCTTCCTGGTCAATCGCGTCGGTGATTTCGGATTCCTGCTCGGCATCTGCGGCGTGGTCTATTTCACCGGAACGCTCGACTACGCGCAGGCGTTTACGCAGGTCAACGGCATCTCACAGGCGGTCATCGAGCTGATTCCCGCTTTCACGGTGTTCGGCCATGCCTTCGCCGCCTGGGAAGTTTCCGCAATCACCTTCATCGCCATCTGCCTGTTCATCGGCGCCATGGGCAAGTCGGCACAGGTGCCGCTGCATGTCTGGCTGCCCGATTCGATGGAAGGCCCGACCCCGATTTCGGCCCTGATCCACGCCGCCACCATGGTGACCGCCGGTATCTTCATGGTCGCCCGCATGTCGCCGATTTTCGAGCTCAGCCCGACGGCATTGCATTTCGTGCTGTTCATCGGCGCCACCACGGCCCTGTTCACCGGCCTGATCGGCATCATCCAGAACGACGTCAAACGCGTAGTCGCCTATTCCACGCTGTCACAGCTCGGCTACATGACGGTCGCCCTCGGCGTTTCCGCCTACTCTGCGGCAGTGTTCCATCTGATGACGCATGCGTTCTTCAAAGCCTTGCTGTT
>CAJAPA010000011.1 GCA_903942465.1 uncultured Gammaproteobacteria bacterium | reverse complement strand
GGCGAGCATGCCCTGATGGAAATGGCGATGGCCACCCATGCCGGTACCACCACCGAACAGTTCGACGCCATCGTCCGGGAGTGGGCGGCATCGGCCAAGCATCCGAAAACCGGCCGTCTTTACACCGAGATGGTGTACCAGCCAATGCTGGATGTGCTTCGTTATCTGCGAGCCAACGGCTACCGGACCTACATCGTTTCCGGCGGCGGCATCGAGTTCATGCGTCCCTGGACCGAAGCCGTTTACGGCATTCCGCCCGAACAGGTGATCGGCAGCAGCATCAAGACCAAATTCGAGATGCGCGACGGTGTGCCGGTGCTGGCGCGGCTGCCGGAATTGAATTTCATCGATGATAAGGAAGGCAAGCCAATCGCCATCAATCAGCACATCGGCCGCAGGCCGGTAGCGGCTTTCGGAAATTCCGACGGCGACCTGCAGATGCTGCAGTGGACTGCCGCCGGCAAGGGCCGCCGCTTCGCGCTGTACGTGCACCACACCGATGGCGAGCGTGAATGGACGTACGACCGGGACTCGCACATCGGACGCCTTGACAAGGGTCTGGACGAAGCCGCGGCGCGGGGCTGGACGGTTGTTGACATGAAGCAGGACTGGAAGCGGATCCATCCGTTCGAAAAACCCTGAAGAATGATTTATCCTGAATCCTGTTGACCGGTACCGAAGCGTCTCATGTCCAAATCGAAAAAATCCGCCGCAGCTCCCGCTCCGGCAGCAAAAGGCGCCTTCAGGAAACCGCTCGGGGTTGTTCTGGCCGTTGCCGCGATTGCCGCGCTGACCGGCGTGGTTTATTTCTGGATGGGAAGAGCGGATGATGTTTCCGCTCCGGCACTTGCCGGAAAATCCATGCAGGCCGCCAAGCCGGACTTCGTCGGGGCGGAAACCTGCGCCGGCTGCCATTCCGCCGAGGCCACGCAATGGCGTGGCTCGCAGCATGCCAAGGCCATGCAGCATGCGACTGCTGAAACGGTACTCGGGGATTTCAACGACGCCCGCTTTGAGTATTACGGGGTGCGTTCGACATTCTTCAAGCGCGACGATCGATTCTTCGTCACCACCGACGGTCCGGACGGCAAACTGGCCGATTTTGAAATCCGCTATGTGTTCGGCATCGAACCGCTGCAGCAGTACCTGATCGAGTTTCCGGATGGCCGGTTGCAGGCCTTGTCCATCGCCTGGGACGCTCGCCCCAAGAGCAAGGGCGGTCAGCGTTGGTATCACCTGTATCCGGATCAGAACATCACGCCTGCCGATCCCTTGCATTGGACACGCCGTGACCAGAACTGGAATTGGATGTGCGCCGACTGTCACACCACCAAGCTTGACCGTAACTTCGATCTTGCCAGCAATGCGTACAGCACCACATTCGCCGAAATGAACGTCGCCTGCGAAGCCTGCCATGGTCCCGGCGCCAAACATGTGGACTGGGCCAAGGCCGGCGCGGATAAAAGCGCAGCCGGTTATGGTTTGGCCGTTGCCCTGGATGAGCGCAAGGGGACGTTTTGGATGCCGGATGCCGCAACCGGAAATGCCGTTCGCAACATGCCCTTGGAATCACACCGTGAACTGGGTGTCTGTGCCCAATGCCATTCCCGGCGCGCCCCGTTCGATGCCGGCATGGATCACCGCGGCGGCCTGCTCGACAGCCATGAAATTTCCCTGCTGACCGACGCGCTCTATCATCCGGATGGCCAGCAGCGCGACGAGGTCTTCAATGCCGGTTCGTTCATGCAGAGCAAAATGCATGCCAAAGGCGTCACCTGCAGCGACTGCCACAATCCGCACACCGGCAAGCTGAAGGCCGAAGGCAATGCCGTCTGTGCGCAGTGCCATCAGCCCGCGAAGTACGATGCGCCGGCACATACCCTGCATCCTATAGGGACGCCGGGTGCGGCCTGCGCCTCCTGCCACATGCCCACGGAAACCTATATGGGCGTCGATGCACGCCATGATCATTCGTTCCGCATACCGCGGCCCGATCAGAGCGTGACCCTGGGGACGCCGAATGCCTGCAATGCCTGCCATACCGATAAAGACACGGCCTGGGCCGCTGCGGCGATCAGCCGGCACTATGGACCGAAGCGCAAGGGGTATCAGACCTTCGGCCCGGCATTCCACGCCGCCAGCCAAGGCATGCCGGGCGCCGCCGACGGACTGCGAGCGATCATCAAAAATCCGGAAAGCCCGGCCATTGTCCGCGCATCCGCCACGGCCCGGTTAAGGCCCCTGTTGACCGCGGCCACGCTGCCCGCCATCGAAGCGGCCGCCGAAGATGCCGACCCCATGGTGCGTGCGGCAGCGATGGACGCGATTCTGGCCGCTCCGCCGCAGGAGCGTGTGCGCATTGCCGCCGGCCTGATTGATGATCCGTCACGCATCGTGCGCATCAAGGCCGCACGTGCCCTGGCCATTGCGCCTGATGCGGGCATGGCGCCGCCGATGCGGGCCCGGGTCGAAAAAATATTCGCGGAATATGTGGCTTCGCAGGAAGCCAATGCCGACCGCCCGGAATCGCATATCAATCTCGGTCTGTTCTATGCCGAGCGCCGTGATCCCTTGAAGGCCGAGGCATCCTACCGCAACGCCATGCATCTCGCGCCGGATTATGTGCCGGCCTATGGCAATTTGGCTGATCTGTACCGGATGTATGGCCGCGAAAACGAAGCCGAAACAGTCCTGAATGAGGGATTGCTCAAATCGCCCGGCAACGCCGATTTGTCACACGCGCTCGGTCTGGTGCGCATTCGTCAGGGCCGCTTGAGCGATGCGTTGCCGCTTCTGGCGCAGGCCGCGCTATCAGCGCCCGACAATCCCCGTTATACCTACATCCACGCCATCGCACTGCACGACAGCGGGCAGGCTGCTCGCGCCATCGTAGAGTTGGAGCAGTCATTGAAGCGCTTTCCGCGCAATGCGGAAATACTGGCGGCACTGGTCGAGTACACGCGGGAAACGGGCGATGTCCGGAAGTCCGCCGAATACGGAGCACGCCTGCAGGCCTTGCAGGCCGGCCGGCAGTAGCGGGTTTATTTCGGCGTACTCTCGCGCCCGGTCAATTTGGCGCGGATCCGGCTCGGCGAGTCATCGAACCAGCGGTGCGCAGCCCGGGTGAAACTGCTCTGGTCGGAAAAGCCGAGCAGATGCGCGACATCGGACAGCGAGATATTTTCATTGCCCAGATAGCGGTTGGCCAGATTAAGCCGGACATCATCAAGGATTTCATGGAAGGTCTGGCCTTCCTCCTGCAGCCGGCGCTGCAAGGTGCGCGAGCTGACCCCCATCTTGCCTGCGATGCCATCACGCGTCGGCTCACCGTCGGGAAGACCTTGAACGATGAACTGGCGGACCATCAGCGTATTGCGCGCGGTCCCCAGCTGTGCCATGCGCTGTTCCGCCGCCTGGTCATGCAGAACGGCCATTTGTGCGTTGGCGCTGAGCAAGGGCCGGGCAATGTCGGCCTCGGAGAAACTCAAGGCCAGATGCGGCGCATTGAAAACCGGGAGTATGCCGAAGGCCTCGGCATACAGTGTCTGGTCGGCTGGTTTCGGGTGCATGAATTCGACCCGGCTCGGCAACAGATCCGGCCCGGCAATCCAGCGCAGGAATTTGAGCGTGCTATACAGGGCGAACTCATGGTTCTGCCGTTGGATATCGATGATGCCCGGCATTAAATTGATCGTGAAACAATAACCTTGGTCGGTTCGGGCAAGTCCGACATTGGATGCCGAGGTCAGTGCCCCGGCAAAGCGCACGCCGCGCTCGAGCGCCGCATGCAGGGTCGGGCTGCTCATCATCGCATAGCCGGTGACATCCATCGAAGACGGCCGGAAGCTTTGTGCAGCACGCAAACCGATGGCGGCATCGCCGGATTCGGCGACAGCCAACTCCCAAAGCTGGACGATTTCCCTGACCAGAATGCCGGACTCCACGACCCCGAACAATGCCGGGTCGATGCCGGCTTTCCGGGCCAACGCCATGCCATCCAGGCCCAGACCATCCAGGGCATCCACGATATTCCGGACCCAAAGCACCGAGGTCATCGGTGTCGGTCGGGTGGCATTCTCTATGTTTTCGCCCACTTTCAATTCCATAACGGTCATGACACTGGCACCCCTGTCGCAGAAGTCAAAAACCTGTCCATTAACGTAAAGATAACCGAAATCGATGGCGATAGCATGACCAGCTACGATTCAATTGCCTTGCCAGAGGATTTCATGAAAGCCCCTTATCTGCCACTCAAGCCCTTGTTTGTTCTGATGATGACCGTTCTGGTCACGCCAGTCGTTGTTGCACAGACCGGTTTGGCGCCGACCAAAGGTGCCACCACCGCGACTCAAGCTGCGAATGCACAGGTCCTGAAGTCTTTGCCATTCAGTGACCGCCGCGACTTCGAAAACGCCCAAAAGGGCTTCATCGCCACGCCGAAAACCCTGACCATCCGTGACGCCAAAGGCAATGTCATCTGGGATCTGGAAGCCTACAAGGCCTATATCGGGCTCGACAAGCCGGCGCCGGACACGGTCAATCCGAGTCTGTGGCGCAATGCCCAGCTGGGCATGCTCAACGGCCTGTTCAAGGTCACCGAGGGCATCTATCAGGTCCGCGGTTACGATCTGTCGAACATCACCTTCGTCAAGACCAAATCCGGCTGGATTGTATTCGACCCGCTGATTTCACCGGAAACCGCGAAGGCGGCCTACGCGCTGGTCAGCGAGCATCTGGGCAAGCGGCCGATCCACGCCGTGGTCTACAGCCACAGCCATGTCGACCATTACGGCGGCGTGCGCGGCATCGTGGACGAGGCCGATGTGAAGAGCGGCAAAGTGAAAATCATCGCACCGGAAGGCTTCACCGAGCATGCCGTCAGTGAGAACGTCATCGCCGGCAACGCCATGGGCCGTCGCGCGGTATACATGTACGGCGCCGTGTTGCCGCGCAATGCGCGTGGCGGCGTCAACGGCGGACTCGGCATGACCACGTCCAGCGGCAGCGCGAGTTTGATTCTGCCGACCGTCGATGTCGGCAAGACCGGTCAGCTGGTTGAAGTCGATGGCGTGAAAATGGTATTCCAGATGACGCCGGGTACCGAAGCCCCGGCCGAAATGAACACCTGGTTCCCGCAGTTCAAAGCCTTGTGGATGGCCGAAAACACCACCAATACCATGCATAACGTGCTGACCCTGCGCGGCGCCCAGGTCCGTGATCCGCTGAAGTGGGCGTCGTATATCGATGAAACCATCGATCTGTACGGAAAGGATGTCGAGGTCAAATTCCAGAGCCATCACTGGCCGCAATGGGGCCGCGACGGCATCATCTCGTACTTCGGCAAGCAGCGTGATATCTACAAATTCACCCATGATCAATCGGTTCGTCTGATGAACATGGGCTACACCGGCGAAGAAATCTCGGAAATCATCAAGCTGCCGGCCTCGCTTGAAAACGAGTGGAGTACCCGCGGCTATTACGGCACCTTGCGGCACAACTCCCGCGCGGTTTACCAGCGCTACATGGGCTGGTACACCGGCAATCCGTCCGATCTGAACAACCTGCCGCCGGAAATGGTCGCACCGCGTTATGTGAAAGCCATGGGCGGCGAAGCCGAAGCCATCCGCAAGGGCCGCGAATCCTTCAAGGAAAACGATTACCGCTGGGTTGCCGAGATGATGAAGCACGTCGTGTTCGCCAATCCGGCCAATCAGGACGCCAAGAACCTGCTGGCCGATGCACTGGAGCAGCTGGGCTATCAGGCCGAGTCCGGCCCGTGGCGTTCGGTGTATCTGCAGGGTGCGTTCGAGCTGCGCAATGGCGTGCCGAATGTCCAGGCGGCGGCTTCGGCCACGCCGGATACCATCCGTGCCATGACCCCGAGCATGCTGTTCGATTATTTCGCGGTCCGTCTGAATCCGGAAAAAGTGGAAGGCAAGAAATACGCCATCAATGCCGTGTTCACCGATGTCGGTGAAACCCATGGCCTGCGTGTGGAGAACTCCGTGCTGAACCACGGCCCCAAAGCCGCTGCCGCTGCCGATGCCACCATCACCCTGACCAAGACCGTGTTGAATGAAATCCAACTCGGCAACACCACGCTGGATAAAGCCGTCGCCGATGGCAGTGTCAAGATCGATGGCAACGCCGCCATTGTGCATGACTTCCTGGCGTCGATGGACAGCTTCAAGTTCTGGTTCAACATCGTCACCCCCTGAGACGACGTTGCGCCGGCTGGGGCCCCTCCAGGTCTCCCGGAGGGGCTTCACTTTATCGGTTGACAGGGATAAAAATACGGCCTGTCCGGTATAGACACTGACTGGCAAAAACGCTGTAATTGAATGAAATACGGAAGCTGCCATGAAAACTGACCATCCCGCCCGCTTGATGAAACCTACCGCACTCGCCATGGCGCTATTGCTGGCCTCGGCTGCGGTATCGGCCCAATCCACCGAGTCCCTGAGCGTGCCGGTCGGCACCGTGCAGGGCGACAAACCGGCCGCGCCGGCCGAGGTCGACTACGTCGTGCCCGATCTGAAGACCAAACCGAATGGCGGCATGCATCAGGTCAACGACTACTTCAGCTTCAAGCCGAGTCTTGCGCTGTTGGAAGACTTCACCTATATCGACCAGGACGCCGACAGCATCGCCCAGGTCGGTGACCAGGCCAGCCAGTGGCAGGTGCGCAGCGCGCGCCTGACCTTCCTCGGTTCGATCGGCAAGGACTACAAGGTGAGCTACCAGTTCGGCGGCGAATACAAAGGCTTCGATACCGATCCGGTACAGAGCTGGCAGCTGACCGATCTGTCGTTCACCTTTCCGATCGGCGGGCCGAACAACAAGCTGACCGTCGGCAAGACCAAGGAAACCTTCAATTACGAGATGGTCGGCGATGCCGCCAATCTGCCGCATTCCGAACGCGTGCTGAGTCCGTTCTTCGTGTCGCGCAACATGGGCGTGAAAATGCTGCATGTGTTCGGCGAAAAGAAAACCATGACCCTGTCCTACGGCGTGTTCAACGACACCTGGGACATCAACTCCACCAGCAGCCGCGGCATGGATTACACCGCGCGTGTGACCGGTCTGGTCTGGGATGTGCCCGAGAAGCAGCAGTTCCTGCATCTGGGTCTGGCCTTGCGCGAAGTGGGTGCCGACGGCACCCTGCGTTACCGGGGCCGGCCGGAATCGAACGTGACCGATTATTACGTGGATACCGGAAACATGCCGGCCGATGGCGCTTTCCAGTACGGTCTTGAAGCGCTGTGGAACAGCGGCCCGTTCTCGGTGCTGGCCGAATACAACCATGCCACCATCGATTCGCCAACACTCAATGATCCCGAATTCAAGGGCTACTACATCACCGGCAGCTGGGTAATCACCGGCGAGACCCGTCCGTACGACCGCAATGTCGGTTATGCCCGCCGGGTGATTCCCACCGGCCGCTGGGGCGCGCCCGAACTGGTGGTGCGCTATTCCAATCTCGATCTCGATGACAACACGGTCCAGGGTGGCGCTTTCGAGAAGACTTATCTCGGCCTGAACTGGTGGGCGACCAAGCGCTGGAAATTCGGTATCGGCTGGGGCCGCACCTGGCTTGATAAAAACGGCGTGACCGGTGTGACCGATGCTGTGCTCAGCCGTATTCAATGGGTATACTGATTATGATTTTCCACACCAAAAATTGACAGGGGTACAACATGAAACTACGTAATCTGCTCTCCGCCGCCATCGTCTTGGCTACCGCACCGCTGGCCAATGCGCACGCCGCTGAAGGCTGGGATTGGGGGCTGACGCCGTATGTATGGGCAGCGTCCATTTCCACCGATCTGCGCGAAGATGCACCGCCGGTCGGCAATGAAACCGATTTCAGCAACATCATCAGCAAAATCGATATGGCGTTCATGGGGCATGTCGAGGGCCAGGGCGATGACTTCGGCATGTTCGGCGATGTCCTGTATCTTTCGATGGCCGATGACCGCGCCGGCCGCTTCGCGCAGACCGATGCCGACCTCGATGCACTGGTGTATGAACTCGCCGGCGTCTGGGCGCCGGGCGAAGTGCGCAACCAGGGCTTCGAAGTATTCGGCGGCCTGCGCCACATCGTGGTCGATGTCAATGTCGCCATTGATCCGAACGTGGCTCTGCTCAACACCTGGAATGTTGGCGTCGATCAATCGTTCAGCGATGCCATGCTGGGCGCCCGCTACAAAGGCGCGATCAATGACAAGTGGGGCTATTCACTGCGCGCCGACGGTTCCTGGGGCGACACCGAGGGCACCTACAGCACCAGCGTCATTTTCGTTTACAAAACCGAAGGCGGCGGCGCCTGGAACTTCGGCTACCGCTACATGGACACCGAACTGGCGGTGAAGACCACTTCGATCGCCCTGCAGCTGCATGGCCCGGTCATCGGCTACACCTTCAATTTCTGATAGGGTTAAACCCTTGCCTCAAGACGGCGCTTCGGCGCCGTTTTTTTCGGAGCCCGCTCAGGGCCGTTTGTTGATTTGGAGGCGTAATTCACGCGGCGTGATGTTGAACCAGCGGTTGGTGGCCCGGGTAAAGCTGCTTTGACCGGAAAAACCGAGCAGGCAGGCCGCTTCATGCAGGGAGATGTTTTCGTTGGCGAGGTAGATCCGTGCCATGTTCTGGCGCACGTCATCGAGGATATCCGAAAACTGCGTGCCTTCTTCCTGCAGCCGGCGCTGGAAGGTGCGGTCGGTCAGGTTGAGCCGCAGCGCGATATCGTTGCGGCTCGGTTCACCGTCCGGCAGCAGCTTGGCAATCAAGCGCCGGGACTGCTGGGTATAAGGCGCTACCCCGAACTGCTGCATGCGCTCTTCGGCGAAGCGATCGTGGATTGAGGCCAGAGAGGCGTCAGCCGTGATCAGCGGTATCGCCAGCTGCGCATTGCTGAAATGCATCGCTACGCATTCGGCTTCGAAAACGATCGGGCTGCCGAACAGGCGCCGGTAGATTTCCGGCCGCTTCGGATCACCATGCGTGAATGTGGTTTCCAGGGGATGCAATTCCTGGCCGGTAATCCAGCGCAGGAAGTTCAGCGTGAACAGACAGCAGAATTCATGCGTCTGCCGGACTTCCGGAAGTCCGGCATGCTGGAAGTGGATTTCGAAGCGTTTTCCGCCATCCGCAGTGATCAGACGGGCACTGGTCGCACTGGTGAGCGATCCGATGTAATTCGAACATCGGGTCAACGCGGCATCCAGGTTCTCGGCAGTCATCATCGAATAACTGAGGGCCCCGATCGCAGTGGGTTTGAAGGTGTTGGCAGCGGTCAGGCCGAAATCGCGGTTACCGGATTCCAGTGCCGCCGCATTGAGCAGGTCGTAGCAGAGCTGGTCGGCAAGAGCGCCTTCCGGCACCTGCAGCATATCCAGATCGATGCCGACCTTCCGGGCCAGATCCGATCCATCCTGTCCCGAGCTGTTGATGGCTTCCACCATGTAGCGCAGCCACATGGTGGAGGTCATCGGTTTGAGCGTGTCGGCTCCGTTCATGGGCTGCCTTTGCGGAGGCGCGGTCAAGGGCAATAAATTGACCGCTAAGGCAAATACCATACGGCAAGACTCGGCTAGCATCAAGCTATAAAAATGCCTGTAAATCCATTTTTCTGGAGATCATTATGAAGACATATCAATGGCTTGTTTCCGCTGCATTTTTTGCAGGCGTGGCCGCCGTTTCCGGCTGCAAAAAACAGCCTGCGGCCGATGGCGGATCGTCCGCCGTTGCTGCCACGTCCGGCCATCAGTTTGAAAACGGCTACCCGAGCCGCGAAACGGCCGAGAAGCTCTACGACGAGATGGATTACCAGCGGGCGACCCAGGCTTATCTCTGGGCCCTGCCGGCCGTCGGTTACAAGGCACTGTACGACGCCCAGAGCAAGACCTTCGGTGCCGCCAACGGCGATGTGGTGTTTTACCGCGACCTGAAAGACAAGGCCGGGATGCTGACCCCCAACATCACAACGCTATATGCTTTCAGTTTCTGGGATCTGGCCAAGCAGGGCCCGATGGTGGTCGATGTGCCCGCCGGGCTGACCGCCGGCGGCGTCATGGACATCTGGCAACAACCGATTACCGATATGGGCCAAACCGGGCCGGATAAAGGCAAGGGCGGCAAGTACATCATCCTTCCGCCCGGCAGTGAACCGATGACGGTTGCCGGCTACTATGTCGTGCAATCCCCGAGCAATCAGGTTTGGTTCGGCACCCGCGGTCTCGATCCGGACAAGGCCGTGGCCGAAGCCACCGTGCGCAAGCACCGCATTTATTCCTGGAACCAACGCGACAACGCGCCGGAAACCAAATACCTCGAGGTCGCCGGCAAGGACTGGCAGTCGGCACAGCCGAATACCCTCGAGTACTGGCGTCTGCTGACCGAGCTGTATGCCAACGAACCGGTTGCCCCGCGCGATCGCATGATGTTCGGCATGCTCAAGGCGCTCGGTATTTCGCCCGGTCAGGAATTCAAGCCGGATGCCCGTCAGGCCCGCATCCTGACCGAGGCCGCCAAGACCGGCGACCTGATGGCCCGCACCATCGCGTATGAAAAACGCTTCGAAGGCGCGACGGTGTATCCCGGAAAGCAATGGGAATACGCGGTGAAGTTCGATCTCAATCAGGAAGATCCGGAGCAGACCCGGGTGCAGTTCGACGAGCGCGCCTCCTGGTTCTATGAAGCCATCGGCATGTCGGCCGGCATGCAGGGCCGCATCGTCGGCTTCGGCCAGGTCTACCTGGAAACCTCGAAGGACAAGGACGGCAACTGGCTGGACGGCGGAAAAACCTACAAGATGCGCGTGGAACCAAACCCGCCGGTCCGCCAGTTCTGGTCCATCACTCTGTATGACAACCTGAGCCGCGGACCACTGATTACCGATCAGGGCGCGGCCGACCTGAGCTCGCGCAAGCCGGATCTGGTGACCAATGCCGATGGTTCGGTCGATGTCTATTTCGGCCCGGAGCGTCCGGCCGGCGCCACCAACTGGATCAAAACCACGGCCGGCAAAGGTTGGTTTCCGTACTTCCGATTCTATGCCGCAACCGAGCCTTATTTCGACAAGTCGTGGCAGCTCAATGATATTGAGCGGGTGAATTGAGGG
>CAJAPA010000010.1 GCA_903942465.1 uncultured Gammaproteobacteria bacterium | reverse complement strand
GTTCCAATGGCTGGCCCAGCAATGCGAGCGTCACAAGAATCCGGGCGCACCGGCCTATGTGCTGCACGACAACTGGACGCCTTGAGCTTATCGCTGCAGCGTAAGGCGCTGCGGGTTTGGCTACACTGGGGCACCTGTCTTCCCGTTCTGTCTTGGAGTGATGTTGATGCCGCAGGCAAACACGATGCGTACCCGGATCATTCTCACCCTTGCCGTGGCCGCTTATGAAATGGTCCACCTCGGCTGGGAATACGCGCACGGTGGCGTGGTCAGCCACCACATTCTGCAACGGCCGGATCTGCCCGCGATTTCAAACGGGTGGGGTCTCGTGCTGCTTCCCGTTCTGGCATGGTTTCTGATCGGCCGGATGCAGTCCAGAAACGCGCAGCAATCAAAAGCCTTCCCCTCCCGCGACATGACGCTGCGCTTTGTGGCGGCCCTGGCCTACGGGGCCGGGCTTGCCACGGCCTTCAGCCTGGGCTACGAAAGCGTGACCACAGCGCTGTTCTTCAGCCTGTTTGCGCTGGCCCTGCTGACCGCCCTGTACAGGGCCGAGCTTGTGCTTGGCTTCGTGCTCGGCATGAGTTTCGTTTTCGGTGCCGTGCTGCCGACCCTCATTGCCGGTATTTTCGCAGGACTGTCCTGGCTGTTGCATGGTCTGGCCCGTCTGTTCGGCAAGGCTGTCGTCCGCCTTGTGTCGTGGGCGCACGGGAACGGCTCAGCGTAAAACGCTGCCCGAATCCGAATCTGTTGCGACGCACGCCGGCATTGGCGAATTGCGCCTAAGGCGCCCCGGATTTGGGTACACTGGGCGGAGCACGGCATCCTGCCCGCGCATGCATTCTGACCCCATCGGAGCTGATCATGGACAAAGCAACAAGAGCATCGGACACCCCCATTGCCGTTGAGGTGGAAGCCGGCAAGGATTACTGGTGGTGTGCCTGCGGCCTCAGTAAAAACCAGCCGTTCTGCGATGGTTCGCACAAAGGCAGCAGCTTCAGCCCGATGAAGCATCACGCCGAAAAAACCGGCACCGTGTATTTCTGCGGCTGCAAGGCGACGAATAACGCCCCCCTGTGCGACGGCAGCCACAAGCAGACCTGATACGGTCGCCATGTCCGTACTACCCGACCTGTTGCGCTTTTTCCGCCTGGCGGTCGTGCTCGGGCTGATACCGCTGATCCGCTCCTGCGATGACACCGGCATGGGCCAGACCCTGGGCTTTCCCTTGCCGGTGCTGGAAGTGTGGAACGTGAACTACCACCTCAACACGCTCGACGGCCTGATGCTGGCAATCAATGTCGCGCTGTTCGCAGTGCTGGCGGCAGGGCTGTTGGCCAAACGGCCGGCACTGCTGAAACGGCTCGGGCATTGGCGGCTGGCGGCCGTGCTGCTCGCAGTGGCGGTATTCAATATCCTGTTCGGCTGGGTCATGTTCATTCCGCTCTTGCCGGTGGCACTGGCCTTGGGCTCCCTGATGGAGTGGCTTTCCTTCACGGCCTGGTTCGATGTGCTGTCGCGGGTCTTGCTGCTCGGAATTCTCTGGCTAGCAATGATCATAGTGGTTCCGAAAACGCCCACCCCGAAATAACACGCGAGGTTTCCATGCGCCATCATGCACGTCGCCATTTCCCCGTTCTTGCCATCACGCTGTTGCTCACCGCCTGCGCCACGCAGGGCCCGGAACCGCTGCGCGTGGATCTGGACGGCGATGGCAGACCTGAACGCGTGCAACTCGATCAAGCCAATGCGCAGGTGACGATTACCGTCGAAAGCAAAACCCTGACTGATGGCGCGCAGATCCTGAACTTCGGGGTCGATCCGGCCCGGCAGGACGGGGTATGCGCGTTGCCGGTAACGCTGACGCCGGCCGCACCCGACTGTGCGCCGGAAGCACTCGGTGCGCAGGCCTTGCCGGGCTGCATCAATAAACCCGCAGCCCGCAGCCTGACTCTGAGCGACGGGCAGTGCGATGCCATCCATCTGTACTGGAATCACGATACCCGCCGCC
>CAJAPA010000009.1 GCA_903942465.1 uncultured Gammaproteobacteria bacterium | reverse complement strand
TGCAATGCAAAGGGCAAGGGGCTGACGGCGGGCAGTGCGCCGAGGAAGGTGTTCCAGTCGGTATTAACGCCATCGATCTTGACTTGAATCATTTTAGTGCGCGAGCTTCAGGATGGCGACGCCGGCAATAATCAGCGCCACGCCGAGGTAGCGCCCGAGGCTGCTGGGATCCCCGTAATAAAGAACACCGACCATGAACGTTCCCGCCGCGCCGATGCCGGTCCAGATGGCATAGGAAGTTCCAATCGGAATTTCTTTTTGTGCCAGCCACAGAAGAAACCCGCTGACCGCCATGAAACCTACGGCAAGCGTGATGCCGAGGACTCGGGTTTCATCGTCCTGCGCCATTTTCAGGCCGACAGGCCAGCCGATTTCAAAAAGTCCTGCCAGAAGCAGATAAAGCCAAGCCATGAATGTCCTCCTGCGAGCTGTGGAAACGAGGGCGCTGACGTTTTATTCAGCGCCCAAATGCGTGTTGTCAGGTGCTTTTACTTGCAGGCACACATGGCTGAACTTTCGCAGGGCGGCGCCTTGGCGACTTCGCATTTGCCGGATGATTTGCCGGATGACTTACACCACGCATTGCAATCAATAGTGTCCGGATGCCCGATGTCATTTTTGTGGCTGTGCACTTGATCCGCGCCCGGGTTGGATTCCACCAAAAGCCCGTTTGCAAGGCAGGCCTCGCCAAACATCCGGCCATTCGGTGCGCCGGCCTCATCGGTACCGATATGGCAGCCGGCTACCCCGGGCTTCACGCCATCACTATCTTTCCAAAATGAGGTTTCTGATTCTTTCCAGTCGGCGGGCTTGAACTCGAAAGTCCCTTTGGCGCCTGCAATATCTTTAGCCCCCTCGGAGGGCGTCGATGCATGTTTATCCTGATGCGCGCATGAGGACAGGAAGAGAGAAATAACTAACGCGGCAATGACTCGAAATGAACCTGACATACAATAACTCCCGGTGGATAAGCTTGGTGGTCGTAAATTGTGAAGAAGTTTGACGATTGAAGGAAGCGGCCGCCGTTGCGGGCAAGCTCAGCTTACCAAATTCGGTGGCGAACTCCTATGAGCGGGATGTCAGACATCTCTGGCGGTGAGTTTGAAAAGATGCGCAATCTCGATACCAGCAATGGGTACGCTGCGCTTAACGATGTGGTAACCGTGGCGCTCATAGAAAGCAACATTGCCGTTCATGATTGTATTCGTGGTGAGCTCGATGCGTGCTTCGCTGCCGATTTCGGATTCAAGGGCCTGCAGTAGCGCAGACCCGATGCCTTGCCCATGTTTCGAGGGCTCAACCACCAAGGCACGAATCGTCCATACCCGGTCATCATGTACTCCTCTTACGCAGCCGATGAGAACTCCATTTTCTTTGGCCACCAATGCGATGTGTGAATTGACGTGCTCGGCAATCGAATCGGTTGTTTCCTGGAGGGGTTGAATTTCGCGCGTGCCACATCGACGGCCTTCTTCCTCGAAGGCACGCATCTGCAAGTTGTGCATGGCGACAACGTCGGACATGCTTGCACGCTGGATCGAGAGCACTTCTTGGGGCTGCCTCCGCATCCGAGTTATATCTTAGTCAGTAAAGGAAGCCGAACGTGCGACCGATAGCGGCCAGCGCGTGCGACACTGCCTGCCACAAGGGCGTCGGCGTCAGCAGCAAGGCGCCGGCTTCGAGCACAACACAGGTGGAAAGGCCGATCCACCAGGCCGGATGCACGCACTTGTCGCAGATCCGGTCACGCAGCATGCCGGCGAGGATGAACAGGTTGGTTCCGAGCAGGCCGAGCCACATGGCCGAGCCCGGCCCGAACAGCACCATGCACAAGCGGAACATGGCGGCACCCATGCCGCCCGCGCTGGCGATGATGATCAGGCGTTTGTGCCAATCCGGGCGGCGGCGCATCCGAAGCGCCGCCACATAGAAGCCAGCGAACAGCACCAGAGTCGCGAACACCGCCGGGCCCGAGGCCGACCAGAACGGATCGCCGGTCTTCAAGGCATCGTCCATACGCACGCCAACGACCAACAAGCCGGTTCCGACCATCAACAACGCCAGTACAATACTCAATCCGCCTAGGGTACGGTGAAGTGGCATCCGCCGCGACCGCACAAGCGCGGCCTGCGTCACCAGCAAGCTGTACCACGCGAAGAATGTCCAGCCGTGCAAATGTACGGCTGGCACGTCCGATTCATGGCTGCCTGCAAACATTGGGCCGAAGTACGTGAACCAGAAGCCGATAAATACGGTGGCGGCAATCGCCACGGTGGTCCACAGGAAGAATTTGTCGCGATGATTGGTCATTGCATAACGACTTAATCAGCGTCCTTAGCCGAAGGTTGGTTCAGTTTACTCATATTTCGGGGCGGCTGTCCGCTTGAATGATTAGTTAGCCGCCGCTCGATGTAGGTTTGACTGCTTTGCGGGGCATCACTACCACACGGTGTGTTTTGTCACCCATATCTTTCTCGAACGATGGGGTCTTTGTAATGTTGGCATTCATGGCAGTGTCCCAGTCAAGGACCCATACTCCTTCCGAGAAGTAGTACATGCGTGCCTTCACCTTTGAGGTATCTCCCGTCGGGGTGACGGCAATGACAATGACTCTTACTTTATTAGAGACCTCAATAACGGCCTCTTGGTCGAAAGGTACCCATACACTCGGCGTAGCTATTGTTTTGCCAGCCTCACTTATGATCGTATCGAACCTAATTCCCGATTCTGAAGCGTTGGCAAGCAATGGAGCGGAAGCGAACAACACAGAAGTAAAAAATCTTTTCATAAAACCTCCTGGTTCTTGGTTGAGGCATCTAACG
>CAJAPA010000008.1 GCA_903942465.1 uncultured Gammaproteobacteria bacterium | reverse complement strand
TTTTCGCCCCAGGTTTTCTTCAGCAGGCGTGCGCTTTCGGTGATGGCATCGATCGGACCGATTTTGCGGGTGACCAGCACCGGCACCACCAGAAACGTACCGAGCGTCCAGGCCATGCCAGCCAAAGAACGCACCAGTGCTTCCAGGCCGCGCCGACGGCGTCCGCCGCGCAGGAGCATGCCGACGGTGGCGGCGATGGCGGCGTAGCCGAGGATGGCGCTGATGTTTTCATTGGCAATGGCAATGCCGTCGGCGAAGGTCGGATCGCCACCTTCCAGGCGCTTCAGCGCAGCACCGACCAGGGCGGCGTTGAAATAGAAAATCACCAGATATTGGCTGAAATAAAACGCGAAGGCGACCAGCATGCCGAACAGACCGAAGCCGTGCGAAAACGCCTGCGTGAAAAACAGCGGCAGGGCGAAGGTGGCCAGAACCAGCAATGCCGAAAAGCCCGAGAGTACCGGAAAAAGCATCAGTTCTTTGTCATCGCGCAACACCGCGAAACAGGCTTTCAATAAATCCCAGCTGCGTCCAAAACGCTCCATGTGCATCCTCCGTTGGTGTTCAGCCAGTGTCGCAGATTTCGCAAGATTCACATCTGCCGGAAGTCATCTCGCCAAAAACGCCGTTTTTTTGCGCAAGGCGGGTTCGCGGGGGACGGTATTCGGGCAGGGGAGGATCCTGTGGATAAGTCCGTGGAAAAGAACAGCGCTGGGAGCTGATTTGCTAAATTTCAACATAAACAATGCGCATTTATGGATTCTTAAAGCGAATTCTTAAGTTATCGCAAGCCTTTGATTCGACTTGTGAAATTTTCATGAAAAGTGCTTGACTTTGCCTTTTTGGAATACTAATGTGGGAGAACGAGGAAAATTCTGGAAATTAGTGGGAATTTGTGGATATGTTTCAAGGTGAAACCGCCATCAGTATCGACGACAAGGGGCGTTTGGCCATCCCGACGGCCTTCCGCGATCTGGTTGCGGGCGCCTGCGGCAACCGCCTGGTGCTGACCTACAACCCCTACGAGGCCGGATGCCTGTGGCTGTATCCGGAATCGGTCTGGCAAAACGTGCGTGACCAGATCAACGCCCTGCCCAACGCCAAGAAGGTCCACCGCAATCTGCAGCTCAAACTGGTCGGCGCCGCCACCGTGCTCGAACCCGACAACAGCGGACGTGTGCTGCTGCCCGGCAGCCACCGCAACGCCGCCGGCATTGAAAAACGCGCCGTGCTACTGGGCATGGGCAGCAAACTCGAACTCTGGAGCGAACAGGCCCACCTGGCGCAGATCCGCCACACCATCGTCGAGGATGACATCAGCGACGCCATGCTGGATCTGAGGATTTAAGCCATGGCGAACGGGACCTCTGTGCCGATGCAGACTCCCCGCCACCTTCCCGTGATGTGGAAAGAGGTTATGGACGGCCTGCATGTAAAACCCGATGGACGCTACCTTGACGGCACTTTCGGCCGTGGCGGCCATGCCCGCGGCCTGCTCGATGCGCTCGGTCCCGACGGTCAGCTGCTGCTGATGGACAAGGATCCGGAAGCCATCGCCCATGCCCGCGAACATTTCACCGCCGATGCCCGCGTTGCCCTGTACCACGGTTCGTTCGCCGAAATGGCCGGCTGGCCGGAAGCGCAACACGGTCTGGATGGCGTGCTGTTCGATCTGGGCGTGTCCTCGCCGCAGCTGGATGTGGCCGAACGCGGTTTCAGTTTCCGTCAGGACGGCCCGCTCGACATGCGCATGGACACCACGCGCGGCCAAAGCGCCGCCGAGTGGCT
>CAJAPA010000007.1 GCA_903942465.1 uncultured Gammaproteobacteria bacterium | reverse complement strand
TCTGGCCGCTTTGGTTGCTGGCCATGCCGGTTCTGGCACTGGCACGCTCCCGGTGGGTGGCGCATCGGCATGCGCCGGCCGCCCGTGTTTCGCAAGTGCTTGTTTTTCCGGCGCCTCGCAAACAA
This sequence comes from uncultured Gammaproteobacteria bacterium, assembly GCA_903942465.1. Classification (GTDB taxonomy): domain Bacteria; phylum Pseudomonadota; class Gammaproteobacteria; order Xanthomonadales; family Xanthomonadaceae; genus Arenimonas. Next base: position 35,044 of record CAJAPA010000007.1, on the reverse strand, counting down.
ACCGGGGGCGTATCCCGCAAAGCTGCGTGAAACCGCACGGCGGCGGCGGGGGGATTTATGGTATTTTCGGATTCCCCGTTAATCGCTCAGGAATCGAATGCATGCGCCTTTCCGTCTTGATGTTGTCCGCCGTTCTCATGGCTCCTGCCGGAGCCCAAGACATGAATGAAGATCCGTATCTTTGGCTGGAGGGGGTAGAAGACACCAAGGCCTTGGATTGGGTGCGTGCCCGCAATGCCGTCTCCGAAAAGCAACTGGCCGGCGATCCGGGTTTCGACGCCCTGCGCGGCAGTCTGCTGGAAATTCTCGATTCGAACGCCCGCATTCCCTACGTCAGCAAGATGGGCGGTTTCTACTACAACTTCTGGCGCGACAAAAACAATCCGCAGGGCGTCTGGCGCCGAACGACTCTGGCCGAGTACCGCAAGGAAGCGCCGCGCTGGGAAGTGCTGCTCGATATCGATGCGCTGGGCAAGGCCGAAGGTGTCAATTGGGTCTGGGGCGGCGCCGATTGTCTGCGCCCGACCTACGACCGCTGCCTGATTTCGCTGTCGCGTGGCGGTGCCGATGCCGATGTGACCCGCGAGTTCGACGTCTCCGACAAGGCCTTCGTCACCGGCGGCTTCGCACGGCCCGAGGCCAAAGGTCAAATCGGCTGGATCGACGCCGATACCGTCTATGTCAGTACCGACTTCGGAGCCGGGTCCATGACCAGCTCCGGCTATCCGCGCATCGCCAAGGAATGGAAGCGCGGCACCCCGATGTCAGCGGCCAAAACCGTGTATGAAGGCCAGGAGTCCGACATTTCGATCGGTGCCTACCGCGACCATACGCCGGGCTTCGAGCGTGATTTTGTTTACCGCGGCCTGACCTTCTACACCAACGAGCTGTACCTGCGTGGCAAGGACGGCGCATTGGTCAAACTCGATCTGCCGGACGGCGCCCAGAAAGGCACATTCCGTGAATGGCTGAGCGTGGAGCTGCGCCAGCCGTGGACAATCGGCGGGCGGGACTACCAGGCCGGCAGCCTGCTGGCGATCCGTCTCGATGCGTTCCTGTCGGGCGCCCGGAATTTCGATGTCTTATTCGAGCCGGCGCAGAATACCTCGCTGGCCAGCAGCGCGGTGACCAAGGACCACGTGATTCTCAATGTGCTGGAAGACGTCAAGAACCGTCTGTATGTGCTGACACCCGGAAACAACGGCTGGACCCGCGCGCCGCTGGTCGGGGCCCCGGCTTTCGGCACGGTCGGCATCAGCGCCGTGGATGCCGAGGAGTCCAACGACTATTTCATGACCGTCACCGACTATCTGACCCCGACCTCGCTATTGCTGGGAACGGTCGGCCGGATGCCGGAAAAACTGAAACAGCTGCCGAGTTTCTTCGATGCCAGTCAGCATGAAATCAGCCAACAGTTCGCCACCAGCAAAGACGGCACCCGCGTGCCCTATTTCATGGTGTCGAAGAAAGGCATGGCACGCAACGGCAAAAATCCGACCCTGCTTTACGGCTATGGCGGTTTCGAAGTGTCACTGACGCCGAATTACTCCGCAGGTGTCGGCCGTGCCTGGCTGAGCCAGGGCGGGGTGTATGTGGTCGCCAATATCCGTGGCGGCGGCGAATACGGGCCGCGCTGGCATCAGGCGGCATTGAAAGCCGACCGCAATAAAGCTTATGAAGACTTCGCGGCGGTGGCCGAAGACCTGATTGCGCGCAAGATCACCACGCCCAAGCACCTCGGCATCCAGGGCGGCAGCAACGGCGGTCTGCTGATGGGCAACATGACCGTGATGTACCCGCAGTTGTTCGGTGCCGTGGTCTGCCAGGTGCCGCTGCTGGACATGAAGCGCTATCACAAGCTGCTGGCCGGTGCGTCCTGGATGGCGGAATACGGCAATCCCGACACCGACGACTGGAGTTTCCTGAAGGCGTATTCGCCCTATCAGAACGTACGCAAGGATGTGCGTTATCCGCCGGTGCTGTTCACCACCTCGACCCGTGACGACCGCGTGCATCCGGGCCATGCCCGCAAGATGATGGCACGCATGCAGGAACAGGGCCATGACGTGACCTATTACGAAAACATCGAAGGCGGCCATGGCGGCGCGGCCAACAACGCCCAGTCGGCTTATATGTCGGCGCTGGCCTACACCTTCCTGAAACAGAAACTTTTCCCCGGGAGCGAGCCATGAAATCCATCCGCAATGCCGTGCTGCTCGCCTCGTTTACCTGGAGTGCCCTCGTGTCCGCCGAATCCCCGAAACCGCCCGTGATTGCCAAGAAAGCGCATGCCGTGACCGCGCCGCACGGCGCCGTCCGCAATGACGATTACTACTGGCTGCGTGATGACACCCGCAAGAATCCGGAAATGCTGGCGGTGCTGAACGCCGAAAACGCCTACGCCGATGCCATGCTCGCTTCGTCCAAGCCGACCGCCGGAAAACTCTATGCGGAAATCACCGGCCGCATCAAGCAGGATGATTCCTCGGTGCCGTTCCTGCGCAAAGGCTACTGGTATTACAGCCGCTTCGAAACCGGTAAGGATTACGCCATCATCGCCCGCCGCAAAGGCAGCATGGATGCGCCGGAAGAAATCCTGTTCGACCAGAATGTCATGGCCGAGGGCAAGGGCTACTTCGCCATCGGCGATTATGAGATCAGCCCGGACAACCGCCTGGTGGCCTGGGCTGAGGATGCCGTCGGACGCCGCCAGTACACGCTGCGCGTCAAGGATCTGGTCACCGGCGCCGTGTTCACCGACACGGTCGAAAACATCGAAGCCAACATCATCTGGGCCGACGACAACCGCACCCTGTTCTATATCGAGAAGGATCCGGTCACGCTGCTGAGCAAACGGGTCAAGACCCATGTGCTGGGCGCCGCCGCCAAGGATGATGCCCTTGTTTACGAAGAAGCCGACGACAGCTTCTATATGGGCATCAGCCGTACCCGCTCCGATGCCTATATCTGCATCGGCGTGCAGAGCACGGTCAGCTCGGAAATGCGTTGCACCTCCGCGGCGAAGCCCGGAAAGTTCACCGTATTCGCACCCCGCCAGCGCGATGTCGAGTACAGTGCCGACCATCTCGATGGCCGCTGGGTCATCCGCACCAACTGGAACGCGCCGAACTACCGGCTGATGACGCGCGACGATACGGCCGCCGACGGTGAGCGCAAGGCCTGGAAAGAACTGGTTCCGCACGCCGGGGATGTGTTCATCGAAGGCTTCGAGCTGTTCAAGGGCTACATCGCCATTGAAGAGCGTTCCAATGCGCTGCTGCGCCTGCGCACGCTTGCCGCTGATGGCAAGAGCGCGTTCGTGGCCAGCGACGAGCCGGCCTACACCATGGGACTGAACGTCAATGCCGAACCGGACACGGACTGGCTGCGTTATGCCTACACCTCGCTGACCACACCGAACACCGTCTACGAAGTGAACATGCGCACCGGCGAGCGCCGGCTGCTCAAGCGTGATCCGGTGCTGGGCGGCTACACGCCCGAGGATTACGTGACCGAACGCCTGTGGGCCACGGCCCGCGACGGCAGCCGCATTCCGGTGTCGGTGGTATACAAAAAAGGCTTCAAGAAAGACGGCAAGGCCGCGCTGCTGCAGTACGCCTACGGCAGTTACGGTGCCAGCACCGATCCGCGCTTCTCGATCATCAACGTCAGCCTGCTCGACCGCGGCATGGTTTATGCCATCGCGCACATCCGCGGCGGTCAGGAAATGGGCCGCACCTGGTACGACAACGGCAAACTGCTGAATAAGAAAAATACCTTCACCGACTTCATCGATGTCACCCGCTTCCTGGTCAAAGAAGGCTATGCCGCCAAGGACCGCGTTGCCGCTTATGGCGGTTCGGCCGGCGGACTGCTGATGGGCGCCATCGCCAATATGGCGCCGCAGGACTACACGCTGATCATCTCGCAGGTGCCTTTCGTGGATGTGGTCACTACCATGCTGGATGAAAGCATTCCGTTGACCACCAACGAGTACGATGAGTGGGGCAATCCGGCCGACCGCAGCTACTACGACTACATGCTGAGCTATTCGCCCTACGACAACCTGGAACGCAAGGCCTATCCGACCGTGTTCGTCGGCACCGGTCTCTGGGATTCGCAGGTGCAGTATTTCGAACCGGCCAAGTATGTCGCCAAGCTCCGCGAATTCAAGACCGGCCCGAATCCAGTCGTATTCCGGGTCAACATGGAAGCCGGGCACGGCGGTAAATCCGGGCGCTTCCGGCGCTATCAGGAAAGCGCCGAACAGTTCGCCTACATGCTGGAAGTGCTGGGCGTTCGCTAAGGCGCGACGCGAGATCAGTCCAAAGGGCCTGCAATGCAGGCCCTTTTTCATGCCCGCCGGGCCGGGAACGGCTATACTTTCCCCATGAAACGACACGCTCTGAAAACCCTCGTTGTGCTGCTCTGCAGCAGCCTGTTGCTGGCCGCCTGCGGCAACAAAGGTCCATTGGTCAAACCCGAACCGGAAAAGACCGAGGCCGGAGCCGCGCAGTGAGTTCCCTGCGTTTTGCCAAAATGCAGGGTGCCGGCAATGATTTTGCCGTCATCGATTGCAGGGCCGGCGCAGCCCTTCCGGATGCCGAACAGATCCGTCGCATGGGCGACCGCCACTTCGGCATCGGATTCGATCAGTTGCTGAGCATCGAGGCACCGACATCACCCGGCGCCGTTGCGTCCTACCGTATTCTCAATCAGGACGGCAGTTTCGCCGGGCAGTGCGGTAACGGCGCGCGTTGCGTCGCGCACTGGCTGGTGCGCAGCGGCGTCACCATGGCACCCGAGTTCCTCCTCGACAGCCCGGCCGGCGTGATCCGTGTGCGCCGGACCGGAAATGATTATGCACTCGGCATGGGACATCCGCGCTTTGCGCCGGAGCAGATTCCCTTGTTGGCCGAAGCCGATGCGCTGCAGTATTTTCTGCCGCTGGACGGCGAACAACATGCGTTTTCCGCCGTCTCCATGGGCAATCCGCATGCGGTGTTCCGGGTCGACAGCGTCTTGGATGCGCCGGTCGAACGCTGGGGCAAAGCGGTGCAGGCGGCTCAGGTGTTTCCGGAAGGCGTCAATGTCGGTTTTGCGGAAGTACTGGACCGCGGCAATATCCGTCTGCGCGTTTATGAACGCGGCGTCGGCGAAACCCTGGCCTGCGGATCCGGCGCCTGCGCCGCTGCGGTCAGTCTGATCCGCCAAGGCCTGGTGGCGCGCACGCTGGCGGTGCATTTGCCGGGCGGAACGCTTATGATTGATTGGCCGGACGATGCGGCGGCGGTCACCATGACCGGCCCCGCGGTCTGGGTCTATGACGGAGAATGGCGTGATGATTGACGACCGGGCGGAAAAACTGAGCGCGCACGAAGTGGCGGTGTGGTTGCGTCGGCATCCGAACTTCCTCGGGCAGTTTCCCGATCTGGCACTCAGTCTGGTGGTGCCGAAGGAAGACGGCAAGACCGCTTCGCTGTCGTCCTATCAGTTGGACATCCTGCGCGACAAGAACCGTGACTTGACCCGCCGTCTGAGCGAGCTGGGCATGAACGCACAGGACAACGAGCGCTTGACCCAGCATATCCATGCCCTCAGTCTCGCCCTGCTGCGTGCCCGTCAGCCTGCGGATGTGGTGCAGACGCTGGCGGCCTGTCTGAAAGAAGACTTTGCGGGTGAGAGCGTCCGTGTCATCAGTTTCACGACGATACCCGGCATGCTCGGTGACTGGTTCAGCCATATTCCCGCCGAAGACCCGCGCCTGCAGCCGTTTGCCGATTGTCTGGCCAACGGCGAGCCGATCTGCGGGCGTCTCAATCCGGAAAAACTGCCGGTGCTGTTCGGCGACGACCGCGTGCATACCCAATCCATTGCCCTGATTCCGGTCGCGGATGTCGGCTTGATCGCCGTCGGCAGCGCCGATCCGCACCGCTTCTATCCCGGCATGGGCACCCTGTTCCTGCGCTGGATCGGCGAACTGTTCCAGACGGCGTTGATCCAATCCCGGCGATGAGCGGCATCGCCGCCGGCATTGACCGTTTTCTCGATCATCTGGCCGTTGAGCGGCAGGCCTCGCCGCACACCCTGAGCAACTACCGTCGCGATCTGATGGCCTGGCAGGACTATTGCCGGCAGCAGGACATCGATGATCCGGAGCAGCTGCAGTTCGCGCATATCCAGCAGTTCATGGCCCAGGAGCATCGGCGGGGATTGTCCGCCAAGAGCGTGCAACGCCGGCTGTCGGCACTGCGCAGCCAGTTCAAGTTCCTGATGAAGCGCGGCGAACTGCGCAACGATCCCAGTACCGGTCTTCGCGCCCCCAAGGCCGCGCGCAAGCTGCCGCAGGTGCTGGATGTCGATGAAGCCGTGCGTCTGGTGGAACTGCCGACCGACGGCGGGCTCGGCCGACGTGACCGCGCCCTGCTGGAACTGCTGTATTCATCGGGTCTGCGGGTTTCGGAACTGTGCGCCCTGCGCTGGCGTGACCTCGATCTCGACGACAGTCTGGTGACCGTCTTCGGCAAAGGCAGCAAGACCCGGATCGTGCCGATCGGCAGCCACGCGCGCACGGCCCTGCAGGACTGGCAGACGGAAAGTGCCGCGGCCTCCGATGCGCCGGTGTTCCCCGGCCGTGCCGGCGCGGCCATCAGCACCCGCGCGGTGCAGCTGCGTCTGCGTCAGCTTGCGCAACGGCAGGGCGTCTGGAAACGCGTGTATCCGCATCTGCTGCGTCACAGTTTCGCCAGCCACATGCTGGAATCTTCCGGCGACCTGCGCAGCGTGCAGGAACTGCTCGGCCATGCCGACATCGCCACCACCCAGATCTACACGCACCTTGATTTCCAGCGCCTAGCCACGGTCTATGATGCCGCGCATCCGCGTGCAAAACGCAAAAAAGAAAGTCCATGAACCCCAAACCGACCGACCTGATTCTGCACCGCGCCTCCCATCTGCTGGAAGTGGCTTTCGACGACGGCAGCCGTTACCGGCTGCCCTGCGAGTACCTGCGGGTCGAATCGCCCTCGGCGGAGGTCCAGGGTCACAGCCCGGATCAGCGGGTGTGGGTTGCCGGCAAGCGCGATGTCAACATCAGTGCGATCGAACCGGTCGGCAATTACGCGGTGGTGCTGCGCTTCAACGACGGCCACGAGACCGGCATCTATACCTGGAGCTTCCTGAAGGAGCTGGGCGAACAGCAGCCGCCGCGCTGGGCGCGCTATCTCGAGGCGTTGGCAGCACAGGGCTTGAGCCGTTAGCTCTCAGAGATCGTCTTTGCCGCTGAGTTCCAGTTCCATGTCATCGGCCGCTTCGGCGGCGATTTCCAGCGCGCTTTCCAGTTCTTCGGCATCGACGCTGTCCGGCAGCTTGATCACGTAATACAGGACTTCGTCGCGGATTTCCCAGCTGCCGAGCTTGTATTCGCCGCTGCTTTCCAGCAGCTCCTTGGTTTTCGCGCCTGACAGCGGAAAATCGGCAAGTTTCAGTGCCGGCGCAAACACTTCCCGGACCGCAAAGACGCCGACGCTCTCGGTTTTTCCGGAAACGAAAACCAGCTGCGAGCGGTCTTCCGTTTTGTAGGAAAAGGTCAGCTTGAAATCCCCGTCCTCGTAAATTTCGTACTTCATGCCGCGCTCGTCCAGGCGTTTCTTCACGCTGGCATCGCCGGCCGGAGCGGCGGCGGCGGAAGCGGTGAACAGGGCGGCGGCGAGCAGGACGGCGGTACGGACGGGGCTGGACATGGGCGGTCTCGGGCGGAAATGTAGCAACCATTCTGGGTTATCCGGTGCGTTCCGTCCAGCCGGTTATGCCGTGAAAAGGCCGCCATGGCGTGTGATAATAGGCCATGAACGAGAAAACCACCCATTTCGGCTTCCGCGACGTTCCGGTCGGGGAAAAGAAGAAACTGGTCGGCGAGGTGTTCACCTCGGTCGCCGGCAAATACGACGTGATGAACGACCTGATGTCGCTGGGCGTGCACCGCCTGTGGAAGCGTTATTTCACCGGCACCTCCGGCATCAAGCGCGGCGACCGCGTACTCGATCTGGCCGGCGGCACCGGTGACATCGCCAAACTGCTGCTCGAGCGCGTCGGCGACACCGGCGAAATCGTGATCGGCGACATCAACCGCGAAATGCTCGGTGTCGGCCGCGACCGTCTGACCGATCTCGGTCTGGTCAAGGGTCTGCGCTATGTGCAGCTCAATGCCGAAGCGCTGCCGTTTCCCGACAACAGCTTCGACGCCATCACCATGGCTTTCGGACTGCGCAACGTGACCGACAAATCGGCCGCGCTGAAATCCATGTACCGCATCCTCAAACCGGGCGGCAAGGTGATGGTGCTGGAGTTCTCGGAAGTGCAGGCCGAGTGGTTCCGGCCGATCTACGATTTCCATTCATTCAAGGTGCTGCCGAAACTCGGCGAGCTGATTGCCGGCGATGCCCACAGCTACCGTTATCTGGCCGAGTCGATCCGCAAACACCCCAACCAGGCCGGCCTGAAGGCGCTCATGGAAGATGCCGGGTTCGAGCGCTGCGCGGTGCGCAACCTTTCCGGCGGCATCGTCGCCATCCACAGCGGTTTCAAAATCTGAGAGAAATGCCCATGTCCCGTTTGCTGATTGCCGTACTGATGGCGCTCGCTCTGGCGGCCTGCAAGCCCGATGCCGAAACTGCAGCGCCTGCCGCCAATGTCGTGGACAGCACCGATGTGCCTGATCCGAATTCCTATGCGCAGCCGAATCGGGTCCGCATCGAACATCTGGTGTTGGATCTGCAGGCCGACATGGCCGCGCGTACGCTGGCCGGCAGTGCTGAACTGCATCTGAAATGGCAGGATGACAAAGCCCGCGAGCTGGTTCTGGATACCCGTGATCTGCAGATCAGCGGCGTAGAGGGCTTCGACGGCAAGAGCTGGAAAGCGCTGAGTTACCGGCTCGATGCCGCTGATCCGATACTCGGTTCGGCCTTGCGCATTAAGCTTCCGTCCGCGTTGCCGCGTGTGCGCATCGCTTACAGCACGGTTCCGGAGGCTTCCGGTCTGCAGTGGCTGACCCCGGAAATGACCGCCAGCAAACAGCCGTTCATGTTCAGCCAGTCGCAGGCCATCCATGCGCGCTCCTGGGTGCCCTTGCAGGACACGCCGGGGGTACGCTTCACCTACGATGCCCGCATCCGCACCGACGCCTCCCTGATGGCGCTGATGAGTGCCGACAACGATCCGAAGGCGGTGCGCGACGGCGATTACCGGTTCAGCATGCCGCAGAAGATTCCCTCCTATCTGCTCGCCATCGCGGTCGGCGATGTGGTGTTCAAGCCGATTTCGGCGCGTTCCGGGGTCTGGGCCGAACCATCTGTGGCCGAGGCCGCCGCTACCGAGTTCGCCGACACCGAGAAGATGATCCAGGTGGCCGAGAAGCTGTATGGTCCTTACCAGTGGGGCCGCTACGACATGCTGATCCTGCCGGCCAGTTTCCCGTTCGGCGGCATGGAGAATCCGCGGCTGAGCTTTATCACACCCACGGTCATCGTCGGCGATAAATCGCTGACCAGTCTGATCGCGCATGAATTGGCGCATTCCTGGTCGGGCAATCTGGTCACCAACAGCTCCTGGAAAGACATCTGGCTGAACGAAGGTTTCACCAGTTATGTCGAGAACCGCATCGTCGAGCAGCTCTACGGCCGCGAACTGGCCGATATGGAGAATGTCATCAGCCAATCCGGATTGCTCGAGGAACTGAAGAGCATGCCGACGGCCGATCAGGTGCTGGCCTTGCCGCCCTTGGCCGGCCGTGATCCGGACGGGGCGCTCACCGATGTGGCCTACATCAAGGGCCAATGGTTCCTGATGTTTCTCGAACAGCGTTTCGGCCGCGACACCTTCGATGCCTTTCTGCGCCACTGGTTCACCACGCATGCCTTCACCAGTAGCCACAGTGGCGAATTCGAACGCTTCCTGACCGTCGAGTTGCTGGAAAAGCATCCCGGCAAGGCCAGCATCGGCGAAATCCGTGAATGGTTGCATTCACCGGGCATTCCTTCATCGGCGAAGCCGGCGGTTTCGGCGCGTTTCGATGCCATCGACAAGGCGCAGGCCCAGTGGCTGGCCGGTGATGTCCCGGCAAGCGGACTTGCCAGCACGGCCTGGGGCACCCAGGAGTGGGTGCGTTTCCTTGAGCGCATGCCGGCTTCGCTTTCGGCCGCGCAGATGGCCGAGCTGGATGATGCGTTCCGGTTCACCGGAACGCCGAATCCGGAAATCGCCCAGCGCTGGTATCCGCTGACGGTTCGCAGCAATTATCTTGCCGCCCGTCCGTCGATCGAGAAATTCCTGACCGCCATCGGTCGCCGGAAACTAATCATGCCGACCTACGCCGAGCTGGCCAAAACCGAAGATGGCCGTAGCTTCGCCGAAGCGGTGTTCAAGAAGGCGCGACCGGGCTATCACCCGATTACCAGCGGCTCGGTGACCGAGACGCTGAAGGCACCGGAACCGGACGCCGTACAGCCATGAAGAAACTGCTGGCCGTAATCATGATCCTGGCCGTGGTGGCAGTGGCCGGCGTGATGCTGTTTCCGGCACAGATGCTTCGACTTGAATTCGCCCGCCAACGCCTGCTGGCCGGTGCCGAAGTGCAGGAAAAAACCGTGGCCGGCGAGCGCTGGCATTATCTGGAAGCCGGCCAAGGGCCGTTGATCGTATTGGTGCATGGCTATACGGGTAGCAAGGAAAACTGGTTGCCGGTGATGCGGCAACTGGCACGCGATCACCGCGTCATTGCGGTTGACCTGCCCGGCTGGGGCGAAAGCATTCCCCTCGCCGGTGCCGATTACGGCCCCACCGCACAGGCTGAACGACTCAGCGCCTTCCTGAGTTCGGAACCGGAGGCGGCGGCATTGCTGGTCGGTCACTCCATGGGCGGCATGATTTCCGGTCTGATGACTGCTGCACATCCCGAACAGGTCGAGCGTATCGTTTTCATGTCCTCGGCGGGCGTGCGCTTCAACGAAAATGAATTCGCCCGACGCGTACTCAAAGGCGACAATCCGTTCGCGGTGTATGAGGTCGATAGCTTCCGCGGCTTTCTGCACGAGTTCGTCTTCGCAAAAGCCCCCTATGTGCCGGAGCCCATGCTCGCCGCCATCATCGAACAGCGCAAGGCACGCCGTGATTTCGAGCAGCGTGTGTTCACCCAGATCCGCATCGGCCCCGAGGCCTTTCTGCTTCAGCAACGGCTGTCGTTGATTCAGCCACCGGCCGGTCTGCTCTGGTGCGATGGCGACCGCATCATTGATCCGAGCGCAGCGCCGGCGTTCGCCGCCGGCCTGAAAAGCTCCGAAACCCGGATCCTGAAGGGCTGCGGCCACATGCCGATGATGGAGCAGCCGGATGCCGTGGCCACTTTCCTGCTGGCGCGTTTCTGAGTTCAGCGGCCCTGCCGCTGCAGGGCGATCAGCTTCTCGACCAAAGCCATGGCGTCACCGGTGGGCAGATTTTCCGGTTGGATTACCCGTGCGGTTTTATCCATATCCCTGCAAGCACCCAGTGCGGAATGTGACTCCGATCCGAATAGGAACATGACGGTATGTGCCGGCCGTGGGCGCGAAGTCATGAAGCGCTCGGCGATTTCCAGCACGCCGGCAACCTGCACGGCATCGGTCCAGGGCGCGTAATACACCACGGGTGCCTGGCCTTTTTCGGTGCCGTCCAGCTCCGCCTGCAGGCCGCGCCCGTCACCGCATCGGTTCGGACCGGTCGGCAGTCCCAGGCGCGTAAACTGATAGCGCAGGTAAGACAGCCGAAGGGCTTCAGCGTAGTCGCTGAACCGATGGCCTGCCGGTTCGGTTACTGCCAGACCCTGCAGATGCTGCGAGAAATCCTCGGCGGAAATTTCCGGACCGAAACTGGACTGTGCGAAAGTGCAGGGAGATACCGCAAACGTGGCGGCAAAGCAAAGCAGGAAATGTCTGAAACGCATGAAGCCTCCGGTCAGGAGGCTTCATTGTAAACGTTGCGCCGGCAATTCTCTATTTGAAATCGGGCTCTTTGCCGGTAAATACAATCGGCTTCAGGGCTTCGGCCTTGCTGGCTTCGGCTTCCAGATAGATGATTTTTCCGTATTTCGCGGTGCTGTGCACATACAGTTCGACCTCGCGCTCGAACACGAGGTTGCCCTTGACCGTGCTGTTGGGGCCGAGCACGATGCGCGGAACCTTGGGTTTGCCCCAGCTCATGCCCCAATTGCTCGGCTTCTTGACCGTGACATTGCCGCCGATCACGCTGCCGTCGCCGACGGTGATGTTGCCGTTGACGGTTTCGACGCCGCCGCCGACATTCAGCGACAGCAGCTTGATGCTGCCGTTGACGGTTTCGATCTGGCTGCCGATGCTGCTGTGCGCGCCCAGCTCGATCGAGCCGTTCACCGCTTCGACGCTTTTCGCCACGCGCAGATTGCTGACGCCGACGATGGCCCCGTTCACGGTTTCCACGCCGCGGGCACTGGCGCCGTTGCGCAGTACGATCTTGCCGTTGACGGTACCGACATCCTGTACGCTGGCGAAGCTGTCGATGACAATACTGCCGTTGACGGTTTCCACGTTCCGGGCCACGGCCTTGGCCTCGACCGTGATCGAGCCGTTGACGGTGTCGATGTCGCCGTAGGTACGGCCGGCTTCGGCGACCAGACTGCCGTTGACCTTGGACAGGTCGGGCGCGCCGTCACCGGCCTGTACCGCGCCGATGACGGCGGACAGGGCCAAGGCCAGGGCAATACGTTTCAAGGTGATACGGTTCATAAACGGTCCTCGCGGAAATGATGGTGCTAGTATTGCCGTGACTGCTAGAATTGTCATGTGTCATAAGTTGGTAGGCAATTCGGCCCATTCGGGACAGGAGCAGGACGTGGCAAAGGCGAAACCGGTGGTATTGCTGATTCTCGACGGCTGGGGTTACCGGGCCGAAAGCGAGGACAACGCCATCGCTCTGGCCGAACTGCCGGCATGGCGGCGCCTGCTGGCCGAATGCCCGAATACCCTGATCCATACCGAGGGCCGCTTCGTCGGTCTGCCGGACGGCCAGATGGGCAATTCCGAAGTCGGCCACATGAACATCGGTGCCGGCCGTATCGTTTATCAGGATCTGACCCGGGTCGATGCCGCCATCGAGGACGGAAGCTTCGGCCAGAATGCCGAGCTGCTGGCCGCCATCGCCGCCGCCGAATCCGGCGGCCATTGCCTGCATGTCATGGGTCTGCTCTCGCCCGGCGGCGTGCACAGCCACGAGCAGCATATTTTCGCGTTTCTGCGTCTGGCCAAGGCGCGCGGTGCGCGCAAGGTCCGGGTACATGCCTTCCTCGACGGCCGCGACATGCCGCCGCAATCGGCGGAGTCCAGTCTGCGCGCGCTTGAATCCCTGTGCGACGAACTCGGACAAACCGAAATTGCCAGCATGACCGGCCGCTACTACGCCATGGATCGTGATCAGCGCTGGGAGCGCATGGCACCGGCCTATGCCGCCATCGCCGGTGCGCAGGCCGCACAGCGTGCCGATACCGCCCTGCAGGCGCTGCAGCAGGCCTACGCCCGCGGCGAGACCGATGAGTTCGTGTCAGCCACGGTACTGCCGCAGGCCGCAGCGATGCAGGACGGCGATGCCGTGGTGTTCATGAACTTCCGCGCCGACCGCGCCCGTCAGCTCACCGCCTGTTTCACCGATCCGGGTTTTGCCGGTTTCGTGCGCACGCCGCTGCCGAAACTCTCCTGTTTCGTGTGCCTGAGCGAATACGACGCCCGCCTTCCGGCGCGGGTGGCATACCCGCCGGAAAGCCTGCGCAATACCCTGGCGGAAGTGCTGGCGGCGCATGGCAAGACCCAGCTGCGCATCGCCGAAACCGAAAAATACGCACATGTCACGTTCTTCTTCAACGGCGGTGTCGAACAGCCGGTGCCGGGCGAAGAGCGCATTCTCATTCCTTCGCCGAAGGTCGCGACTTACGACCTGCAGCCGGAAATGAGCTGTCCGGAATTGACCGCAAAACTCACCGAAGCCATCGCCTCCGGCCGGTTCGATGCCATCATCTGCAATATCGCCAATCCGGACATGGTCGGTCACACCGGCAGTCTGCCGGCCGCCATCAAAGCCGCGCAGGCGGTGGATCGCGCGCTGGCCGAGGTGCGCGCCGCAGTCGATTCCGCCGGCGGCGTTCTGCTGGTTACCGCCGATCACGGCAATGTCGAAATGATGCGCGATCCGGTCACCGGCGAGCCGCATACCGCACACACCGTCGGTCCGGTTTACTTCGTGCTCTGCGGTCATTCCGGCCCGCTGCGCTCCGGCGGATCGCTGCGCGACATCGCGCCGACCCTGCTGGACCTGATGGCGCTGCCGCAGCCGGAAGAAATGACGGGTCGCAGCCTGATCGGAAACATGGCATGATTCTGCGCGCTCTGCTGTTGATGCTCTGCATGCTTCTTGCAGTGACTGCAGGAGCGCAGAGCAAGCCACCGCCGGCCAAGAATGCCGCCGAAGCGGAAAAGAAAATCGAAACCCTGCGCAAGGAAATCAAGACGCTGACCAAAGCCCAGCGCGAAATCGAGGAAAAGCGCAACCGGGAAGCGAAACAGCTGCGCCAGATCGACCAGAAAGTGGCGGAAAGCAGCAAAAGCCTGAACCGGGTCGAATCGGCCATCGACAGCCAGGAGCGCAAGCTCGATGTTCTGGAAACCGAACAGGAAAAGCTCGAGCGCGATCTGCGCGCGCAGAAAACGGAGCTGGCGCAGTTGATGCGTGCCGCTTACCGGCTCGGCGAAAACAGCGAGCTCAAGCAGCTGTTGTCGCAGGACAAAATCAGCGAAGCCGCACGCTGGCTGGCCTACCACCGCTATTTCGAGCAGCAGCGCCAGCGCGAAATCGGCGCGCTGAGTGCCCAGCTCGAACAGCTGGCGGCGGTGAGTACGGCGGTCGAACATGAGAAACAGACGCTCGACGCGCAGAAGGCGCGGCAGGAAAAAGCGGTGGCCGACCTGAACGCGCAGCGCCGGCAGCGCAGTACGGTGGTCAGTTCGCTCGATGCCAAATACAAGGACCAGCAGGCCCGCATCAAGGCCCTCGGCAAGGATGAAAAAGCCCTGCGCAGCCTGCTCGACAAATTGCGTCAGGCGGCAAGCAGCAGCAAAGCCCCGGCAGTCATCGGCCGACCGGGAAGTAGCAAGCCGGCGGCCAAGATCACGCCGAAGAACCTCACCGGCTGGCCGTTGACCGGCACCTTGTTGGCCGGATTCGGCAATGCCATGCCGGACGGCCGCCGCAGCGAGGGTCTGTTGATTGCCGCCGCCGCCGGAGCGCCGGTGTACAGTGTCGCCGCAGGGCGCGTGGTCTATGCCGATTGGCTGAAAGGCTATGGCATGCTGATGGTGATCGATCACGGACGCGGCAACATGAGTCTTTACGCCAACAATGACGCGCTGCTCAAGGATGTCGGTGAATCGGTCGTGCCCGGCGAACGCATCGCCACGGTCGGCACCTCCGGCGCGCAGAACCGCGCGGCGCTGTATTTCGAGATGCGTCTGAACGGACAGCCGCAGAATCCCAACGCCTGGCTGCGCCCATGAGAGCCTGTGCTGTCATTCTTCTGCTGGGTGCCGCGCTGCCGGTTGCCGCAGCGCCGGAAAAGCCCAAGAGCCCGCCGGCGCGGACCGTTCCGGTCGATGAAATCCGGCGCTTTACCCAGGTGTTCGAGGCCGTACGCGAGAGTTATGTCGATGCCCTGACCGACGAGGAGATCATGCAGGCCGGCCTGCGTGGCTTGCTGCTCGACATCGATCCGCACAGCAGTTATCTGTCGGCCAAGCAGGCGCGGGATTTCGAAGATCTGAACGACGGCGGTTATACCGGCATCGGCATTGAAAGCGATGAACGCGATCCGACCCGCATCCGCGTGGTCGCGCCGTTCGACGATACGCCGGCGCAGCGCGCCGGATTGCGTGCCGGCGATTACATCACCGCGATTAACGGTGTTCCGGTCAACAACGAGGACAGCAGCGCCAGCCCGGAACGGCTGCGCGGCAAGCCGGGCACCAAGGCGGTACTCACCGTGCTGCGTCAGGGCGAGAAGTCGCCACTGACCATTACCGTCATCCGGGAAGTCATTTCCATCCAGAGCGTAAAAGCGCGCTGGTTGGAGCCGGGCTTCGCCTATTTCCGCATCAGTGCCTTTCAGGGCGATACCGGTCTGGAGTTCCGCCGTCAATGGCAGAATCTGCAGGCGGCCGCATCGGGTGTCAAGACCAGAGGGGTGGTGCTCGACCTGCGCAGCAATCCCGGTGGCCTGGTCAATGCCGCCGTCGAAATCGCCGATGCGTTCCTTCCGGAAGCGGTCGTGGTCAGTACCAAGGGCCGCAATGCCCTGGCCAACAGCACCTATTACAGCAAGCCGGGCGAGCAGTTCGGCGGCGTGCCGGTCGCGGTACTGATTGATGCCGGCAGCGCCAGCGCCTCTGAAATCCTGGCCGGCGCCCTGCAGGACCACAAGCGCGCCACCATCATCGGCAGCCGCAGTTTCGGCAAGGGTTCGGTGCAGAACATCATCCGTCTCGACAACGGCGATGCCTTCAAGCTCACCACTTCACGTTATTACACGCCGAATGACCGATCAATCCAGGCCCAAGGCATCGTGCCGGATGTGTTGCTGTCTGGCAACGGCCGTGCAGAGGTCACCGAGCGTGATCTGCCCAAGCACATCAAGGCCGGTGATGCCGCCGATACCGATGCCGAATCCGGCGTGGTGCTGCTCGGCGAGTCCTACATCGACAAAGCGCTGGCCTATCTCAAGCAGGGCAGATCGAAACCGTAAAAAAAGCCGCCCGAAGACGGCTTTTTGCTGAAGCAGAAGCAGGCTTACTTCTTGATCAGACGAACGATGAACAGCAGAATCACGGCGCCGATGACGGCCGTGATGAAGCCGCCGAAATCGCCACCGATGCTCAAGCCGAGTTTCGGCAGCAACCAGCCGCCGAGAAACGAACCGAGTACGCCGACCACGATGTCGCCGATCAGGCCGAAACCGCCGCCTTTCATGATCACGCCGGCCAGCCAGCCGGCCAGTGCACCGATGAGCAGAAAAATAATCAAATCCATATCCCTCTCCACGTATGGTTGTTATCGGAATGTTGGCAATGCCAACGCTCCGACTCTACGGGAGCGCGGGTAAAAATCCGGTTAAGTCCCCGGCGGCGGTTCAGCCATGCGTTGCCGGAAGCGCTTCACGATGCGGTACAGCATCCAGAGCACGATGACGAAGGCCAACGGCGCCAGGAACAGGGCGAGAATGGTCAATACGATGGCACCGAGCCCCTCGCCGCTGGAAACCACCGGGTTGGCCAGTCCGCCGGTCGGCAGGCTCACTGCAGCGCGCAACGCCGACGTACCCATGTGGACGATCGAGGACACGCCGCCGCCGGCGATGATGGCGAACGACCACTTCAGCAGCGGCGAGGTGTCGCCGAGCGTGGAGGCGGTCATCAGTGTGCCGGCTATGGCCGCCGCCGGAGCAAGTGCCGCATCCATGGCGTGATCAAGCCAGGGAACGTAATAGGCGCCGACCTCCAGAACGCTGGCGACACCGAAGGCCAGCATGGCCTGCCAGCTGGCCAGCCATTGGAAACTGTCGCCGAGCGGAATGAGTTCATAATGCCCGGCCACGCTGAGCCCGAGCAGCGGAATGAACACGCGCAGTCCGGAAGCCGCACTCAGGCCGATGCCGACCAATACGCCGATGAGGGTTTCCATGCACGCTCCTGCAGGCTAGTGTTTCCGATGCGCTTAGATTAACCTGAGAACCCCGCATCCACAATAAAGTGACCGCATGCACAACAGCGACCGCGCGCTGACCCGCAAAGACATCGACACCCTCGGCCTGTCGGCACTCGGTGGCGCCTTGGAATACTACGATTTCATCATCTTTGTGTTCCTTGCCGCCAGCATCGGGCAGCTGTTCTTTCCGCCCGACATGCCGGAATGGCTCAAGCAGTTCCAGGTGTTCGGTATTTTCGCCGCAGGTTATCTGGCACGCCCCATTGGCGGCCTGCTGATGGCGCACTTCGGCGATGTCGCTGGTCGAAAACGCATGTTCACCTTCAGCCTGCTTTTGATGGCGGTACCGACCTTCATCATGGGCCTGTTGCCGACCTATGCCCAGATCGGCATCTGGGCGCCGA
This sequence comes from uncultured Gammaproteobacteria bacterium, assembly GCA_903942465.1. Taxonomy (GTDB): domain Bacteria; phylum Pseudomonadota; class Gammaproteobacteria; order Xanthomonadales; family Xanthomonadaceae; genus Arenimonas. Next base: position 16,832 of record CAJAPA010000007.1, on the reverse strand, counting down.
TTCTGCTGCTGCTGATGCGCATCCTGCAGGGCGCGGCGGTCGGCGGGGAAATTCCGGGCGCCTGTGTGTTCGTATCCGAACATGTGCCGCGGCGCGTAGTCGGCCTGGCCAGTGGAACGCTAATTTCGGGATTCACCATCGGCATCCTGCTCGGCTCCCTGGTAGCCATGGCGGTCAATCATTATTTTCCGCCGGAAGTGGTATTGGACTATGCCTGGCGATTGCCGTTCCTTCTCGGCGGTGTGTTCGGTATGTTCGCGCTGTTTCTGCGGCGCTGGCTGGAAGAGACGCCGGTCTTTCTTGCCATGAAAGCGGAGGCAGCGCTGGAAGCCGGCTTGCCGTTGACGCGCGTGCTGCGTGACCACCGTGCGCAGATCTGGCCGAGCATGCTGCTGACCGGATTTCTGAGCATCGGCATCGTGACCCTGACGCTGCTGACACCCAGTATTCTGCAGACACAATTCAAGTATTCGGCCTCGGATGCGCTGGAAGCCAACAGCATCGCCATCCTCTGCCTGACCTTCGGCTGCATTTTCTGGGGTTGGCTGGCCGACCGCATCGGTGCCTACCGCGTTTTGCTGCTCGGAGCGGTGGCGCTGTCGGCAAGCAGCTATGTGTTCTACCATGCCTTGCCCGCTGAAATCTCCCACACCACACTACTTTACAGTCTGGCCGGGTTCTGTCTGGGCTCGGTCGCGGTGGTGCCTATGATTCTGGTTGGACTATTTCCGCCGGCAGTACGCTATTCCGGATTCTCGTTTTCCTACAATGTCGCCTATTCCATATTCGGCGGGTTCGCACCGATGTTGGTGGCGTACTGGCTGAAGAGCGATGTGCTGGCGCCGGCGCATCTGCTCACCATCGTCTGCGGGTTCGCGGTGGCGATGGCGGTGTATCTGCCGTGGCAGGCAAAGCGGAACTGATCTGAATGAAAAAAGGCCCACCCAATTTGGGAGGGCCTGTGTCAAGGCACTGATGCTGCGATATCAGTAAGCCGTCCAGCCGCCATCGGTGGCATACAGTCCACCAGTCAGGTTCGAGGCTTCATCGGACAACAGGAAACAGATGACCGCGGCCTGCTCCCAGACCGTGGCTTGACGTTTTTTACTGTCGGCAAAGGCCAGAATGCTCAGGGTTTTGGTGCGGCCCATGTTGACGACATCCGAGCCGGCGTTTTCCTTGTTGGCGGCTTTCACGAACTCGGTGGCCATCGCGGTCATGGCGGTTTCAGTCGCAGCCATGTTGACCGAATTGATGCGGATGCCGTACGGCGCGTAATCAATCGCCCCGTTGCGCGTCAGGCCGCTGCAGGCGTGTTTGCTGGCGACATAGGCGGAGTTTCCGGCCAGGCCGGTCAGTCCGGCAATCGAGCAGATGTTGACGATGGCGCCGCCTTTGCCCTGTTTAAGCATCGGCTTCAGCTGGGCACGCATGGACTTGAATACGCCGGTGGCGTTGATGTCCATCAAGGTATCGAAGTACTCATCGCTGGCTTCGGCAATCGGGCTCGGAAACAGAGACTTCTGTTTCTGGTAATCGAAGGGTGCATCCGGCGCGGTCGCGGACATGACGCCCGCGGCATTCAGAGCGCCATTGAGTTCACCGAACTTGGCGAGTGCCAAATCGACTGCTTTCTGCACGTCGGCATTGTTGCGTACATCGCCCTTGACGAATTCGGCCTTGCCGCCTTCCTTGCGGATCTGCGCGATGGTTTCGGCGCCTTCCTTGGCCAGTACATCGAGGATGACCACATTGGCGCCTTCACGCGCCAGACGTATGGCGGAAGCGGCACCGATGCCCCGGGCACCGCCGGTAATCACGTACGTGCGGCCTTCATGGCGTTTCGGAATGAAGTAGGACGGATCAATCGGTTTGATGTCGACCGCTTTGTAATTCTGCGCCGACACCGGTGCTGCCGAGATAGCCAGCGCCATTGCAAGCGGGAACAGGCATTTTTGCAGGGTTTTCATGATGCATTCCTTTGGGGGTGGATGGATTAGAAGCGTGCAATCACTAAGGCGCTGGCGCTGAACCAGTTCCGGTAGTCATCGTTCAGGGCATCGCGTATGGCCTCGCCCGGCAGGGTATACGCGGCGGAAAAGACATAAATCAGTTTTGCGCTAGAAACATAGCGCGCGGTCAGGTTCACTTCGCTGCCGAGATCTTTCGCGCTTAATAGCGAAAGGGCCTGGGCGCCGCCCAGATTATTCAGGGTGTCCGCCCTAAACAGCCAGAACTGCGGCGTCAGCTCCCAGCGCGGCGTTGGCTGCAGGCGCGCCATGAACCGGTGCGCGATGACGTTGGAGGTCTGCACGACTTTGTATTGGTTCAAGCCCTGAACCCACTCATCGCCGCCGCCGCCGGCAAACAGCGGATCCCAGCGTTCGAACGTTGTCGTATCGGGGTTGTCGCCGGTGAACTGGGAATACCGGTAGCTCAGTGTCGGGCGCCAGCGGGCTTTGCTGAACTGATAGCCGAATTCGGCATAGCCGGCGCGGGCATCCATGTCGAAATCGTCATGGGTCTGGTGGGCGAACTCGCCTTTCAGGTACATGCCCGGCAGGCCGGCCGGCGGGTCGTAGGCTACACGCACATCTGCCACCCGCAGACCTTCGCGGGGCAAGACATCGGTTTCGGTGTAATACGAAAATCCGGATTCCGGAACGCGCAGCAGCATCGCGCCCAGCCGCAGATTCGGCAACACATGGCCTTCGTAATTGATGCCGTCGATAACGGTTCCGGAATCAATTTGGTCGAGTTCGTCGGGGTCGAGCCGGAACAGCTCCAGCTTGTGCGCATCGTAGCTGAATTGCGCCAGCATCAGCCGGTCTGCCGCATTGCGCGGGTTGGATTGCAGCGCCGCGCGGTCGCCGCCATTGGCGGAAGACAGCCGCAGAATCATGCCCGAATCAACCTGAAACGACTTGCGTCCGTACAGCAGCGCCATCTGGCGATTGCCGCCGGATTCCGTGGTGTTGCTTCCGATCAGGCCGATATAAGCATCTTCGACGTCACTGTGCGTGCGCGTCGCATCGGTGAACAGCTCCGGCCCCCAGGACACCGAATAAATACCGCTGGCACCGGCAAACACGGAAACACGGTCAGTCACGGCACTCAGGCCGTAGAGTCCGGCCTGCACACTGGTTTCCAGCCAGGCATTGGTGCCCTTGCCCGACGGCTCCACCGCCAGCGGGTTGCCTGCGGTGAGCACTTCGGGCCGGCCGAAGAAGGCGTCGGTATTGGAGAACAGCATGGTTTTGTTTTCGAGCTTGGCACCGATCACCGTGCGGTCGTTGGCATACAGGGTCGGAAAGTCCTTCCAGGTGCGGTCGGCGAACCAGCCGATGGGCGCATCCGCCAGCGCGGTCACGGTATCGGTGAGCGTGATGTCCAGAATCAATTCCACATCGCCGCCGGCGCTGCGCTGCGTGCGGTAGCCGGCATCCTTCACGAAATTCAGGCGTTTGACCTTGTTCAGCATCAGGTTGGCGCGCATCGGATCGAAGCGGCTGTCCGGGTAGGTGGCAAAGGCGCGCAGCACCGCATCGCGGTAGGTGGTGTTGGTCTGCGTTTCGCTGCCGAAGTCGACGCTTACCGCACTGACGCGCCGTCCGGAAAGATCCTCATCGTTGCTCTGTGCCCAGGCGCCGGTACTGCCGGCGAACATCAGTGCGACGACACAGAGAAACTGCTTCATGGATGAAGCGATCGGGCGAATATCAGGATGCGTTGTCATGGAGCAGGCCCTCCAGCCGGGCATTGCAGGTCAGGATGTCATTCAGCAGGGCCTTGTTGAAGTCCGGTCCGAAACGTTGCAGGCAAAGCGCGGTAACTTCGAGGTTGCCGTCTTCGGTTTTCACAATCAGGCCGGCATCGGTGAGCACACGGAGTTTGCGGCGCAGGGTTTCCCGCGGAATGCCGCAGCTCTGGCTCAGGGAAAGCGTATTGACCGGCTTCAATCGGTTGGCGGCAACATAGGTGGCAATGTCTTCATTGCTGAAATGACCGCCGCGGACCAGATCCTGAACATTGTAGTGCGCGATCTCCGCGATGATCATGGCCTGCATCAGATCGCCGTCGAAGGCCCGGTAAATCCGCCGGAAATGCGCCAGCATGAGTTCACCCATGACCATGGCGATGCCGCCGTCATTGGCGGCATAGGCTTCCTCGGAATATCCCGTTTTTTGCATCAGTCACACTCCCCTGTGCCGATATTAGGTGATTACCTGCAACAGGGGTGAAAGGATGTGCCCATTTTGGGCAATTTAGTGCACGCTTATTTGCTGCAGCTTTTCCCGGCAGGCAGACGGTTCATTTTCACCTCGCCGATTTCCTTGAACTGTCCGCCCATTTCACCGAAGCGTACGAAGGTCAGGGTATTACCATCGGCCGACAGGCGCCATTCGGCCTTGCCGATGGTCTTGCCGTTTTTCAGCCAATCCACGTTCATCCGGTGATCGGCATAAGTGCCGTTCAGCTGTAGCACGTTGGACAGACTGTCCAGGGAAACGCCCTCGACGCGGCCGTTGTCCAGAAAGGTATAAAAGGATTCGGTCATCTGGTTCGGCATTGCGCCGGCGGTGTCGTAACGCATGGCGTAATCGAGATGCAGGTAAGCACCGTTCATGTAGGGCGAGAATTTCGCGCAGGCGCTGAATGCCTGCCCCACGGTATCACCGCGGCCGGACCATTCGCCGTGCACCCGCTCATGATTGGGCGTGGTTTTCGCGGTGGCGCCGGTGCAGGCCAACAGCAGAGAAAGGAGAATTGCCGGACGTTTCATGGAACACCTCGAGTGTGACGATACCCCGATTATAGGGCTTAATTGTGAAAAATGAAGTCAGTCGCTGCGGCCACCGATTATCCGGTCCGCTGCGGTGTTTCCGGGTTCGCAGCGATAAATGCACAGTGCCGGTTCACCCGCATGCACAACGCGGATCTCCTGCAGGCGGAAGCCGAGTTTTTCCAGAAGCCGGCGTGAGGGCGTGTTGTCCGGGTTCACGATGGCCAGCAGCTGGGGCATTCCGAAGTCGCGTGAAGCCGCGGCGATGCTGGCGGTACAGGCCTCAAAGGCGAAACCCTTCCCGAAATATTCCGGCAGGAAGGCGTAACCCAGGTCGGCATGGTCCAGATTCGGCCGTTTGATCAGGCCGCACATGCCGATGATCTGACCGGACGACTTTACCACCACGGCCCACAATCCGAAGCCGTGATGTGCATAGCCCGACATCGGCCCGTTCAGCAGATAGGCACGTGCCTGCTCCAGATCACGCACGCCGCGGTCGGCGATGTTTTCGATGAAGCTCGGCTCGTTGAGCTGGCGCAGCGCATAGCCGGCATCTTCCGGGGTGAATTCGCGCAGCTGCAGACGTTCCGTTTCTAGAGTGAAGGCCATCGGCGTTTGCGCTCCGCGGTGTAATGCCACCAGACCCGTGGCGGGTTGCCGGCCATGAAGTCGGTGATCGACAGGAAGACATCCAATACGCACGGATCATGCCGCACCTGGGTGATGTCGCACAGCCGGCGGTAGAGTCGGTAGGCATCCGCATCCTGCAACTGCTGTGGACGCTCGATGCCGAGCAGGCGTAGATCGCCAGCCAGCGACGGACCGATGTTCGGCAGGTCGGTGAGCTGACTGACGTGTTCGCGGCGGACTTTATCCGGATGCATCAGGCTTTCTCGGCAATGATTTCCAGCACCATGGGCGTGATCAGCAGCGCGTTTGGATCCGCTTCCAGCCGGCGCATGTCGTCCTTGACCGCGGCCACCCACGGCGCATCCACCAGGCCGAGATCCAGCAGGCGTTGCAGGTTGATGTCGATGAAACTGGCCGGCCATTGCCAGACCGGCTGGTGCGGCTGCGCGCTGAAGCTGATTGGCCGGCTGTCCAGCACCCGGCAGCCGGCCGCCGCCAGATGCGCGGGCAGGTAGCGTGCCACATTCGGCTCGCCGCCGAAATCACGCCAGCTGCGCATGACATGTGCGATGAATTCCTCGATGCGCGGACTTGGCGGTACCGACTGGTAGGTTTCGTAATGCACGTATTCGTGGAAAATAAGTTTTCCGCCAGGCTTGAGCATGTCGGCCATTTTACGCACCAGCAGTGCCGGATCGTTGACGAAAATCGCCAGCCAGCGGCACCAGACCGCATCGGCACCGGTCACCGGCAGTTCATCCTGCATCACATCGGCCATGACGAAACCGACGTTCTCCACGCCGCGCGCGCGGCAATGCTCGGCGGCGAAGGCGATGAAACGTTCCGAGCGCTCGATGCCGATGATTTCGCCCTGCGCGCCGACGCATTCGGCCAGATCGGCGCTGGCGAAGCCCGGACCGCAGCCGATATCGACCACACGCATGCCGGGTGCGATTCCGGCCCGCTGCCAGCAGTCACGCACGTGCTGTTTCCAGATGCCGTGCTGCAGCTGCAAGCGGCCGATTTCGGCATCGTGCGTGCCGAGAACGTAATCCTGTTCCTTGCTATTCATATCGTCATTCCTAAGGCGCAATCAGCAGACGTTTGATGCGTGCGCCGGTGCCGGATTTGATGCTGACCTGCTGTTTACGCAGTTTGAAGTAGGCTGCGACCAACGCGATCAAGGCCTCATTGGCCTTGCCATCGACCGGTTGTGCTTTCAGGTGTGCCAGCCAGACGCCATCGTCGCCCGGCGCGAAACGGTCTTCGCGGGCATTCGGTTTGACTTTGACTTGCAGGGAACTCGGCACGGACACGGGCGGCTCGCAGGATACGGACCGGTTTAGTTTACTCCAGCGCTTTCCAGAGCGTCGGCCAGCGTTTGGAAGCGGAACGCGAAACCGCGGGCCAGCAGTGCCGCCGGAAGTGCGCGCTGGCCCCCGAACAGCAACAGACTGCGCTCGCCGAGTACGGGCTTCAGGGCCCATTCCGGCGTGACCAGAAAGGCTTTGCGCTGCAGACTGCGGGCCAGCTCTGCGGTGAACGCGCGGTTGCTGACCGGCATCGGCGCGGTCAGATTGAAGGCGCCCCGGCAGTCCGGATGATCGAGCAGAAACAGCAGCGCATTCAGGTAATCGTGCCGGTGGATCCAGCTCATGATCTGCCGGCCATCGCCCAGGCGGCTGCCCAGACCGAGTTTGAACGGCAGTTGCATTTTTTTCAGCATGCCGCCATCGGCATGCAGGACCAGGCCGGTACGCAGAAGGCAAACACGCACCCCAAGCGCCTCGGCCGGCAATGCGGCCTGTTCCCACTCATCACACAGGCGCGCACCGAAGTCTTCCGCGGCCGGCGCCTGTTCGGTGATATCGACAGATCCGGTATCCCCGTAAATCCCAATCGCCGAGCCGCTGAGAAACACCGCCGGCTTTTGCGCCGCATTTTCCATCGCCGTGATCAGTTGATTCGTGATGCCGATGCGGCTGTCGCGCAGCACCTGCTTGCGCGCGGCGGTCCACGGTCGGTCGATGATCGGTTCGCCGGCAAGATTGATGACGGCATCGAACGCGCGGTCGGGTGTCCACGCCGATAGACTGCTCCAGGCTTCCGCAGCCTCGCCGAAAATCGCCTGCACCGATGTCGGACGTCGACTGAGAACGGTGACATCATCGCCGCGCAACAAAAGACGATGCACCAGCGGCTTGCCGATGAAGCCGGTACCGCCGGTGACCAGAATGCGCATCAGCCTTTGACCCGCAGGCTGGAACGGCCGCCATCGACACCGAGAATCTGACCGGTGATCCATGCCGCCTCGGGCGACAGCAGGAACGCCGCCAGCGCGGCCATGTCTTCAGCACTGCCGAGACGCGGAATCGGATGCAGGGCGGCGATGCTTTGCGCCATGGCTTCGTTCTGCCAGAGATTTTTCGACAGCGGCGTCTGCGTCAGCGACGGGGCGATGGCATTGACCCGCACCGCCGGCGCCAGTTCCGCGGCCAGGCTCAGGGTCAGTCCGGACACCGCCGCTTTGGCCATGCCGATCGAGGCATGCATGCCGAAGCCCTGGCTGGCGGCAATCGAACTGAACAGCACCACCGAACCGCGCCCGGAGGCTTTCAAAGCCGGTAACGCAGCCTGTACCGCCAAGGCCGCCGACAGTGCATTGAGTTCGTAATCGCGCAGGAAGTCGGAACGGCTCAGCCGGGGCAGGGCTTTCAGAGTGATGCTGCCGACGGCATAGACCAGGCCATCGAGGCGGTCACCGGCATCGTGTGCGGCCTGGGCGATGAAGCCGTCGTCGAGCACATCGCCGATGCTGGAGCCGGCACCGAGTTCGGCGGCAAGGCCGGAGATGGCGTCGGCGTTACGCCCGGCCAGATGCAGACGGTGGCCACGTGCTGCCAAAAGGCGGGCCGTGGCCGAACCGATGCCGCCGTTGGCGCCGAAGATGAGGATGCTTCCGGACATGAGCGGCTCCCGTTCAAAAAAACCATTGTCCGGCCGCAGCCGTGATGGAAATGTGGTGGTCTTGGCCATGAAAAAACCCGCCGGAGGGCGGGTTTTTCTGTATCAGCAAGCCGGGGCTTACTTGATCTTGCCTTCCTTGTACGGGACATGCTTGCGCACGACCGGATCGTATTTGGACATTTCCATCTTGTTCGGCGTGGTCTTCTTGTTCTTGTCGGTGGTGTAGAAGTGACCGGTGCCGGCTGTGGAGATCAGGCGGATTTTATCGCGTTTCGATGACATGGATAGTGCTCCTTAAATTTTTTCGCCACGGGCGCGCAGTTCGGCCAGCACGGAATCGATGCCGCGCTTGTCGATGGTACGCAGGCCATGGGCCGAGACCTTGAGCTTGATCCAGCGGTCTTCGCTGGCGACCCAGAAACGGCGCTCGTGGATGTTGGCATGGAAATGCCGGCGGGTTTTGTTGTTGGCATGCGAAACGTTGTTACCGCTTTGCATGGCCTTGCCGGTTACTTGGCAAATACGACTCATGGCGTACCTCGTGGAGTTTTAAGGATCACCCGTAGCCCGGGTGAATTCGGCCCCGCGGAAATTCCGCACACAATGGGGTGGTGCCCGATGACGGCGTGCGTATTGTGAGCCGCACGGCCAGCAATGCTTCAGGCGAGCCCGCTATTATGCCAAAGATTTCCTTATGGCGCAAATACTTAGCTGAATCTACAAGGAATACCGGGCTAAGCCCTTGATGCCCAAGGCCTAGTGCGCGGCCTTGTCGCGGTGCCAACCGCGGTGCTTGATGTCCAGATACAGGCTGTACAGGGCGGTGAAGGCGGGGAACAGGTTCTGCAGCACACCCACCGAGTCCTGCTTGGAGGAGAACAGGAAGTAGCTCAGGGTCATCAGGCTGCCGACCACGCTCATGTACCAGAACACGCGGGGGATGACCGGTTTGCCGGCCCGTTTGGAGGCGATGAACTGCACCAGCCAGCGGCCGCCGAACATCAGCGCACCGGTGTAGCCGATCAGTTTCCAGGGCGTGATGACCAGTCCGGTCCAGGCCAGCCACTCGATCGGCAGATTCATCATAGTTCGGCGGTTCCGGTGATCTTGCTGCGTTTGATCAGCCAGCCTACGCCACGCAGATCGGCGATGCCGACCCAGGCGCGGCCCAGATTGTTGTATTTGGACACGCCGGTGCTGCGTTCGCGGTGATTGACCGGCACGCTGACCGACTGCCAGCCGGCACGTTTGACCAGGGCCGGCAGGTAACGGTGCATGTGGTCGAAATAAGGCAGGTCGAGGAACAGCGCGCGCTCGAACAGCTTGATGCCGCAGCCGGTGTCCGGGGTTTCATCGCGCAGCAGACGGGAACGGATGGCGTTGGCCGCTTTCGAGGCCCAGCGCTTCGAGCCGGTGTCCTTGCGCTCGACGCGCCAGCCGGCGAACAGCTTCACCGCCGGATCGGCGGCATCGCGGGCCGACAGCAGCTTCGGAATATCGGCCGGGTCGTTCTGGCCATCGCCGTCCAGTGTCGCGATCCATTCGCCGCGGGCCTGTTTGACGCCGTTGCGGATGGCGGTACTCTGGCCGCTCTGTCGGGTATGGCCGAATACGCGCAGTTCGGGCACGGTCATCCGCAGCTGTTTCAGGATCTCGCGCGAATCATCCTTGGAACAGTCGTCGACGTAGATGATTTCGAACGGCAGCAGGCCGCGCAGGGCAGCGGTGATTTCATGCACCAGTGGCGCGATGTTGTCCTGCTCGTTGAATACCGGAACGACCACGGAAACCTGCGGCAGGGCGGCGTTGTCCAGCGTCATGGGTGGCCTCGTCGGCTTGGGAACTGCCGCTATTGTAGCGCGTCAGCGCCGCAGTTTTTCCAGAATGCCGTCGAGCGTATCGAGGCCGTGGTAGTGGATGACCAGTTTGCCGCTGCCTTTGCGGCCGTGATTGAGCTGCACCTTCGCCCCCAGCAGGTCGGCGATTTCACGTTCAAGGGTCTCGATGTCGGCATTGCTGCGCGCCGGAGCCGAACCGGATTTCGCCGGCGGCTTGGTTTTCCCGGCCTGTTGCGCGCGCCGCTCCACTTCGCGTACCGATAATTGTTCGGCAGCGGCGGTCTGTGCCAGCGCAATGGCCAGATCGGCCGGCAGCGTCAGCAGGGCACGGGCATGGCCCATTTCCAGTTGGCCGGCCTCCACCAGTTTGCGGATGGCTTCCGGCAGTTCCAGCAGACGCAGAAGATTGGATACCGCCGCGCGCGAGCGGCCGACCGCTTCCGCGGCCTGCTGGTGGGTAAGGTCGAATTCGTCGATCAGCCGGTGCAGCGAGGTCGCCTCCTCCAGCGGGTTGAGGTCTTCACGCTGGATGTTTTCAATCAGTGCCATGGCGATGACCGCGCGGTCATCGACTTCGCGCACCACCACCGGAACATCGCGCAGTTCGGCCAGCTGTGCCGCGCGCCAACGGCGTTCGCCGGCGATGATTTCGAATTTGCCGCCGCCGATGTCGCGGACCACGATCGGCTGGATCACGCCCTGCGCGCGGATGGAATCGGCCAGCTCGGCCAACTTCTCGGTTTTCATGTCGCGGCGCGGCTGGTATTTGCCGGGCTGCAATTTGGTGATCGGCAAGCGGGTCAGGCCTTCCTTGCTCAGGTCGGCGGGTGCCGCCGCGGCTTTCAGATTGCCGCCGAGCAGCGCGTCGAGTCCGCGTCCGAGTCCGGTTTTCTTGGCGGCCATTAGACGCTCTCCTTGTTCTTGGTTTTGTTGTTGCGTCGGATCACCTCGCCGGCCAGACCCATGTAGGCCATGGCGCCGCGCGAGCTGCGGTCATAACGCAGGATGCTCATGCCGTGGCTGGGCGCTTCGGCCAGACGCACATTGCGCGGCACCAGGGTGCGGAACACGGTATCGCCGAAATGCTGGGTCAGCTCGTTGCTGACCGCATTGGCCAGATTGTTGCGGACGTCGTACATGGTGCGGATGATGCCGTCGATTTCCAGCGACGGATTGAGCTTCTGTTTCAGGGCGTTGATGGTGTTGATCAGCGAGCTCAGGCCCTCCAGCGCGAAATATTCGCACTGCATCGGCACGATGATGCCGTCGGCGGCGGCCAGCGCGTTCAGGGTCAGCAGCGACAGGGACGGCGGACAGTCGATGATGATGAAGTCGTAGTTGTTCCGGATCGGATCCAGCACCTGTTTCAGCCGGCTTTCGCGCGCCGGCATGTCCATCAGCTGGATTTCGGCGGCGGTCAGGTCGATGTTGCCGGGAATCAGATCGAAGCCTTCTTCGCTGCGGCGCAGCACCTGTTCGATTCCGGATTCGCCCAACAGCAGTTCGGTGATGGCATGTTCCAGTTCGCGTTTGTCGAAGCCTGCGGCCATGGTCGCGTTGCCCTGGGGGTCGAGATCGACCAGCAGCACTTTTTTCGGCGCGGCGGCCAATGCGGCCGCCAGATTCACGGCGGAGGTGGTCTTGCCAACCCCGCCTTTCTGATTGGCGATAGCGATGATGCGGCTCATTCAGCTTCCAGTACGGGCGACTTCCAGCCCTCCATTATGCCCAATGCCGGCAGTGTTTGGCGCGGCAACTGTAAATTTTTATGGGGATGCGGCGTGGCCGACCACCACCAGCTGGCGTTCGGCATCCAAGCCCGGTACATCCAGCGGGTGGATGGCCACGACCCGCCAACGACGATCCAGCTCCGCGATTTCATCGGCGATGCGGGGGCCTTTCATCGCCAGCAGCACGCCGTCCGGTGCCAACAGATGGCCACCGACCGCCAGAATACCGGCCAGGCGGTCCATTGCGCGCGCGGTGATGGCGGCATAGCGGCCATGCTCGGCCACGGCCTCGGCCCGCGACTCGATGACCCGGGCATTGTCCAGCCCGAGCTGGCGCACGGCTTCGCGCAGAAAGCGGGCTTTCTTGCCGTTGCTTTCCACCAGGCTGACCGATGCTTCCGGCCGGATGATGGCCAGCGGAATGCCAGGCAGGCCCGGCCCGGTGCCCAGATCGGCCAGCGATGCCTGGGTGAAATACGGATGCATGGCCAGTGAGTCCAGCAGATGCTTGCTGAGCATGTCTTTCGGGTCGCGGATGGCGGTCAGGTTGTAGGTCCCGTTCCATCGCACCAGCAGGTCCAGATAGTCCAGCAGTTTTCCGGCGTGTTGCCGGTCGAGCGCAAGTGCATCCAGTCCCCGGCAGAGGTCGGCATAGTGTGGATGGTTTTCGGGATTCATGCGTCCATTGTCGCAAATACGCCGTCACTGCGCATACACTAATGAAAACCTCGGGAGGGCGGCAGATGGCCAATGTACTGTTAACCGGTGCCAGCGGCTTCGTCGGCGGTCACCTGCTGCGCGAACTGCTGGCCAACGGGCACCGTGTGCGGGCGCTGTCGCGCAGCCCGTCTTCCGATGCGTTGCTGGCGGATGCCGGCGCCGAGCCGGTGCGCGGCAGTCTGCAGGACCAATGCGCACTGAACGCGGCATGCCAGAACGTCGAGGCGGTATTCCACTGCGCCGCCAATACCAGCCCCTGGTCACGGGATCGCGAAGTCCAGGATGAAACCAATATCGCCGGCACCGAACGCCTGTTGGCGGCCGCCGAAGCCAACGGCGTCGGCTGTTTCGTGCACACCTCCAGCGTTTCGGCCTATTCGCACCTGGTCGAAGAGACCCTGACCGAAACCCTGCCGCAGCGCGGCGGCGAAAGCTGGATCAACTACGAGCGCAGCAAGTTTCTCGGTGAGCAGGCGGTACGGCAATCGGCATTGCCGTATCTGGTGTTCAATCCCTCGCATGTGCTCGGCCCCGGCGACCGCAACAACTGGGCGCGGCTGGTCAAGATGGTGCACGACGGCACCCTGCCCGGTGTCCCACCCGGGTCCGGTGCCTTCGCCGATGTCCGCGAAATCGCCAAAGCCCAGGTGCGTGCCTGGCAAGCCGGGCTGCGCAATGAATCCTTTCTGCTCGGCGGCAGTCACGCCAGTTTCCTGGAGTTCGTGCAACTGGCTGCGCAGTTGTCCGGACGTCCGCCGGCCCGGCGGGCGATGCCTCAGGCGCTGCTGCGCATCGTCGGGCAATTGAGTGAAATGACCGCGGCGGTCACCGGAAAAACGCCGCAGATCACCCCGGCGGCCGTGGCCATGACCTGCCATCACCTGAAAGTCGATTCCGGAAAGGCGATCGCCCAGCTCGGTTACCGGGAAACCCCGTTGCCGCAGTTGATGGCAGATACGCTGGCGTGGATGCGCAGCGAAGGCATGGTCACGGGGTAGCGATTTTCAGCGCCGAACCGATGTCCTCGATGGCATACGAGGGTGTGAACAGATGGCCTTGCCCGGTCTTGACTCCGATCGCCATCAGGCATTCGCGCTGTGCTTCGGTTTCGACGCCCTCGGCGATCACGTTCAGCCCCAATGACAGCGCGAGGGCGTGGATGGCGTGGATCAGATGGTAGGTTTTGTTGTTGGGATTGTCGGTCAGCGTGGCAATGAAGCTGCGGTCGATTTTCAGGCAGTCCAGCGGGTATTTGTGCAGATAGGAAAATGACGAGTAGCCGGTGCCGAAATCATCGAGGTTGATTCTGAATCCGGCATGCTTGAGCTGGGTCAACAGTTTCAAGCCGAGTTCGGGATGCTCGATCAGCGCGTCCTCGGTGACCTCGATGGTCAGATTGTGCGGTGACACACCGTATTCCGCCAGCAGCGCCAGCAGCCGGTTGGCGAAGTTTTCATGGCCCAGGTGGCGCGGCGACACATTGATGCTGACATAGGCCGCAGCCCCGAGCAGAATCGGAAGGTCGCGGCAGACCTGCTCGTAGATGCACCAGTCGATCTGTTCGATCAAGCCGGTTTCCTTGGCGATGTCGGAGAAGTCGGCCGGCAACAGGATGCCGCGTTCCGGATGGCGCCAGCGCATCAGCGCCTCGAAGCCGAGCGTGTTGCCGGTCACCAGGTCGCTGATCGGCTGGTAATGCGGGAACAGTTCGCTGCGGGCCAGACCGCGGCGCAAGTCGCCCTCGATCATCAGGGTTTTCAGCGCCGACTGGTGCAGGGCGTCATCGAAGAAGGTGAAGCGGTTGCGGCCGAGCTCCTTGGAGCGGTACAGCGCGATGTCGGAGTCGCGCAGGATTTCGTCGGGGTCGTGGTGGCGTTCGTGCGAGATGGCGATGCCGATACTGGGCGTGATGAACAGTTCCTTGCCCTGGATGAAAATGGCCTCGTCGAATTCGTTGAGCATGCGCTCGGCCACCAGACGCGATTCGTTGACGTTGCGGATGCTGTTCAGGATCACCGCGAATTCGTCACCGCCCAGACGCGCCACCAGGTCCGGCTTGCGCACGCAGCGCTGGATGCGTTCGGCGACGGTCTTCAGCAGTTCGTCGCCGACCCAGTGGCCCATGGAATCGTTGATGATCTTGAAACGGTCAAGGTCGATGAAGAATACCGCGAACATGCGTGCCGGATTGTTCTGGTAGAGGCTGAGCGACTGTTTGAGCCGCTCATAGAGCTGATTGCGGTTGGCCAGCCCGGTCAGCTGGTCGTGCATGGCGTCGTATTTCAGCTTCTGCTCGGCTTCCTCGCGGCGGCTGATCTGTTCGCGCAGTGCCTGGTTGCTCAGTTCCAGCTCCTGGGTCCGGTGCAGGATATTCGATTCCATCTCGGCATTGGCCTGTTTCAGCCGGTTCGAGGACTCGATCTTCTCCAGGGCCTGGGCGATGTGGCTGCTGACGAACATCAGCAGCTCCTGCTCCTTGTTTGAATAGGCATCGGCGCTGTCATAGCTCTGCAAGGCGATGACGCCGATGGCACGGCCACGGCTGAGCAGCGGTACACCCAGCCAGCACTGCGGTACCGCACCCTTGATCACCGCCAGGCCGTCCTGCTTGAGGCGCAGGATGTCGCGTTCACTGAGCAGGACCGGCGCCTGCTTGTGCAGGACCCATTCGGTCAGGCCGTTCGAGACCGGACGTGCCAGCACCGGGCCGTCGCTGCGTTCGTCGATGTAGTAGGGGAAGTGCAGGGTCGCGCTGGTGCCGTCGATGAAAGCGATATAGATGTTCTTGGCGTCCAGCAGCTGCCCGACGATGTCGTGCATGGCCGGATAGAACTGTTCCAGGGTTTCACTCTGGCTGGCCAGCCGGGTGATGTTGAACAGGGCCGACTTGATCATCTCCGAACGTTCGCGCTCGCGGATTTCCTGGCTGAGCTTGGCGGTACGCTCGTCGACCATGCGCTCCAGCTCTTCGGTCTGGGCGCGTCGGGTCAGCGACTGACGGATATGTTCCGCCACGAAAGACATCAGATTGAGATCGGCCTGCGTATAACGCTTATCGGACAGATAGCTCTGGATGACCAGGCCGCCGACCACCGTGCCTTTGTCCAGCATCGGGATGCCCATCCAATCCACGCTTTCCGGGCCGAGCTCGCTGTCCCGGGCCAGACCGAAGCGGTCCAGCAGGGCCTCGGAACTGTCCCAGGCAAACTGCTTGGATTTGAGCATGGCCAAGGTCACGCTGTTGGCCAGCATGTTTTTATCCCACTCAATGTCAGGGTCCACCGGTTCCTTGTCGACGCTGTCGGCGTAATACAGGAACTGCATCGTGCCCTTGCTTTCGTTGAAGTTCACGATGAAGAAATTTTCGGCATAGACCAGTCCGGCGATGATGCCGTGCAGCTTGCGGAACAGCACGGCAGTGTCGTGCTCGTTGTAGGCCATATTGCTGATGTCGAACAGGGCCTGCTGCAGCTTTTCGGATTTCATCAGCTGCTGCTGCTGCAGATCGCACTGATCTCTCGCCAACAGATAGCGCAGCATCGCGGCGGCGGCCTGCAGCTCCTCGTCCAACGGCTGCGGGTTGCCCGTGCGGCAATTCACATCAAGAATGAAATGGGATTGGCGGTGCCGCGCCAGGACCACCGGCGATTCGGGCCAGTGTCTGAAATCCTCGGAGGCTGCGTTTTCGAGCCGCTTCATGTCCTGCATGCCCATGGCGGGCAGGGATTGGTGCCCGAGCACATGGTAATGCGGTGAATGCAGATGCCAGAGGCAGCGGGGCTGCTCGGAAATACCGCGCTCGCGGAGATAGGCGCACAGCACTTCAGCCGCCGACTGGATGTCGGCCGCCTTGCTAAGCTCATGATAAAGATGACTTTTAGCCATCATGACCGTTTTCGTTCAAGACCAGTTCTCCCCTGGCTGAAGATTCTATCAGTTGGGCCACGGCCGCGCCATGACCGCTAATGGGCTTAAAATGAACGCACTGAACCCGGAGTTGCCCATGTCATTTCCCCTGTCACGCCCGCGCCGCATGCGCGCATCTGAGTTTTCCCGCCGTCTGATGCGCGAACACCGGCTCCATGTCAGCGATTTGATTCTGCCGGTATTCGTGCACGAACTCGATACGGTAACACCGGTGGCCTCGATGCCGGGCGTCGA
>CAJAPA010000006.1 GCA_903942465.1 uncultured Gammaproteobacteria bacterium | reverse complement strand
TTACGATCCGAAGCGCTTCACGCTGTCGATTCTGGCGGCATTCGTGCTCGCACTGGTTGCCCTGTCCGTCAAAGCGCGCATCAACCGCCATTTCGCCAAGTCCGGTTCGGTTCTGCCCTCACTTGCCGGCGCAGTCATCCTTGGTGGCGCCATTTCGAGCATGCACTATATCGCCATGTCGGCCGCGTACTTCATCGATTTCGGTCCAGGCAATATCCGTCCGTCGGACATCACCGACCCCGAGCATCTGGCCTTGATCGTGACCGGCGTGGCCACGGCCCTGATTCTGTTCAGCACCCTGTTCAGCTATCTCGGCGGGCGTCTGATCGAGGCCGAAGTCCGCATCAACAGCATTCTGGCCTCGGCGGCGGAGGCCTATGTCCTGCTTGATCCGGTGCACCGGATCATGGATTGCAATCCGGCGGCGGAAACGCTTTTCGGCCAGGACCGGGAAGGCCTCAAAGGCATGCGTTTGTCTGTTTTTTTCGAGTCCGATATCCTGCAGAACCTGTCGGGCGTTTCCGATTTCGAGGCGGTGATCCGGCGCGATTCCGGCCACAGCGTTCCCTGCATCGTGCATGCCAGCGAAATCCGCGATGACCGCGACCAGCTGCTGAACAGGGTTTTGCTGCTGACCGACAACACCAGCCGCAGTGAAGCCGAGAAGGCCCTGCTGTCACAGCGGGAAGTGCTCCGGTTGCAGGTCGAGCGCGAGGCAAGGCTCCGGCACGAGCTGTGGGACGCCTCCGCCCTGCAGCGCATGATTGTCGAAAGTGCCGGTGCAGCGGTGATTTCCACGGATACCGCGGGAACCATCGTCAGCTTCAACCCCGAAGCGGAAAAGCTGACGGGTTACGCCGCCGCCGAATTGGTCGGCATCCAGACCCCGGCCGTATTCCATCTTCCCCACGAGGTCAATGCACGTGCCGCCGAGCTCGGCATTGATCCCGGATTCGAGGTCTTCATCCACCCGCTGCTGCAGCGCAAGTCCCATACCGCGGAGTGGACCTACGTCAGCAAGAGCGGCCATCATGTCCCGGTTCTTCTCACCGTATCGGCATTACGGGATGAAAGCGATGGAATTACCGGATATCTCGGCATCGCCCGCGACATCAGCGAACGCAAGCATGCCGAGAAGCTGATGCAGGAGGCCAAGGAGTCCGCGGAGGCCGCCGCCCAGGTGAAGTCCTATTTCCTCGCCAACATGAGCCATGAAATCCGGACGCCGATGCATGCCATCACCGGACTGACGCATCTGCTGTTGAAGACCGAACTGAGCAGCCGGCAACGCGATTATCTGCTCAAGATCCAGAGCTCGGGCCGCCACCTGCTCGGTATCATCAACGATATCCTGGACATTTCCAAAATTGAAGCCGGCAGACTGCTGATTGAGCACATCGTTTTCGATGTCGAGGCGATGCTCAACGATGTCTCCGGACTGGTGCGCGGAAAAGCCGAAGAGAAAGCACTCGAACTGGTGTTCGATATCGACCCGGCCATGCCGGCGACGCTGAGCGGCGATCCGCTGCGCATCGGACAGGTGCTGATCAACCTGGTCGGCAATGCCGTGAAATTCACCGAGAAAGGCGAGGTCGCCGTGATTGGCCGCAAACAGAACGATTTGGGCAATGAAATCCTGCTCAAGTTCACCGTCAAGGATACTGGAATCGGACTCAGCCCTGAACAACAGGGTCGCCTGTTCGAGTCCTTCCAGCAGGCCGATATCAGCACGACCCGGAAATTCGGCGGCACCGGACTCGGCTTGGCCATCTCCAAGAAGCTGGTCGAGCTGATGGGTGGCGAAATCGGCGTGGAATCCGAACCGGGCAAGGGCTCGAGTTTCTGGTTCACCGTCCGGGTCGGCAAAACCAACAGCCGCAAACGGCTTCTGCTGCCCGATCCCGATCTGCGCGGCCGCCGCATGCTGATTGTCGATGACAATGAATACGCACGCACCATCCTCGCGGATATGATGCTGTCGATGTCGTTCAAGGTCGAGCAGGCTTCGGGCGGCCAGGCCGCCATTGAAGCCGTTCGTAGCGCCGCCGTTTCCGGAACCCCCTTCGATGTCGTGTTCATGGATTGGCAGATGCCGGAGATTGACGGCATCGAGACCGCACGCCGGATCCGCGCCCTTGGTCTGTCGAACACGCCGAAACTCTGTTTGGTTACCGCCTACGGGCGCGAGGAAGTGCATTCGGCCAGCGAGTCCGCCGGCATCGACGAGGTGCTGATCAAGCCGGTGGCGGCATCGACGCTGTTCGATGCCATCGCCCGGCTGTTCGGCCGCCAGCAGCAGCTGCCGTTCAATACGGCCGCTGATCCTGGTGTCAGTCCCGATGAAGAAGAGCGAACGCTTCTTGCGGCCATGGCCGGCAAGCGGATTCTGCTGGTGGAGGACAATGAAATCAATCAGGAAATCGCCCGTGATCTTCTGGAGGATGCAGGCCTTGTCGTCGATACCGCAGACAATGGCGCCATTGCCATCGATATGCTGCGATTGAAGCCCTATGACGCGGTGCTCATGGACGTTCAGATGCCGGTGATGGACGGTTTGACCGCCACCCGTGAAATCCGCAAGATGCCACCATTCCTTTCCCTGCCGATCATCGCCATGACGGCGAATGCGATGCCGCAGGATCGGGTGCGCTGCATCGAGGCCGGAATGAGCGATTACCTGTCCAAGCCGATTGATCCCGGACTGCTCTGGAAAACCTTGCATCAATGGCTGGTGCCTGATGCCGAGTTGCCCGATGTTGCCACGCTGCAGGAACCGCAGGATGCTGCGGGGTCTTTTTCGGACTGGTCCATCGAAGGACTCGATACGGCGACCGGTCTGCGTCTGATGGGCGGAAAACCAGCGCTCTATCTGGACATGCTGCGGAAGTTCGTCCTGAAGCAGGCCAACGTGGCCGAACGGATCCGCAATGCACTGGTCGCCGGTGACCCGGCCGCCGCCGAGCGGATTGTGCACACGCTGAAAGGTCTGTGCGGAAGCATCGGTGCCCAGGCGCTTCAGCAGCAGGCAGGAACGCTCGAGAGCATGCTGCGCTCAGGCGGCCCGGACCAGGCGCTGCAAGCCCCCCTCGCGGATCTCGAGGACGACATCGCCGATCTGATCGCCAAGCTCAAGGCCCGCCTGCCGGCGGAACGGGCGGATGAAGCGGCGGCGCAGCCCGATATGTCCCAGTTGTCCGCCGCCGTCGATCGTCTCGGTGAAATGCTTTCCGATGCCGATGCCGAAGGTCTGGATTTCTTCCACCGGCACCAGGCCCTGTTCAAAGCCGCATGGCCTGAAAGCTACGGATCGATCCGCGATGCCGTCGAGAGTTTCGATTTTGAGTTGGCGCTGGTCGAAATGCGGGTCGCCATGGATCGCCGGAATGGAAAGGTGGCGCCATGAGCCTGCATCCTGTCGTGCTCGCCATCGACGACTCGCCGGAAAATCTGGTGCTGATGAGCACCCTGCTCAAGGACCACTACAAGGTCAAGGTTGCCAATAGCGGTGCCCGCGGCCTGGAGTTGGCACGCTCGGCAAGTCCCGACATCATCCTGCTCGACATCATGATGCCGGTCATGGACGGCTATGCGGTCTGTGAACAGCTCAAGCGTGATCCGGCAACCGCCCATATCCCGGTCATCTTCCTGACCGCGCGTACCGAGAGCGACGATGAAAAGCACGGTCTGGAAGTGGGTGCCGTCGATTACATCACTAAACCGATCAGCCCTCCGATTTTCCTGATGCGGATCCAGAACCATCTGGCCCTGAAGCGCGCGGCCGACTTCCTGCGCGACAAAGCCGATTATCTCGAAAAGGAAGTCCTGGTCCGCACCCGTGAAATCGCGGCATTGCAGGAGGTCACCGTCCAGGTGGTGACATCGCTTGCCGAAACCCGCGATCAGGAGACCGGAAAGCACATCCGGCGCACGCAGCTTTACGTCAAGGCGCTTGCCGAGAAGCTGCAAAGCCATCCGCGTTTCGCGGCCAGTCTCGGCACCCTGGAAATCGACGCCATCTACAAATCGGCGCCCCTGCACGACATCGGCAAGGTCGGCATACCGGACCGGATTCTGCTCAAGCCCGGAAAGCTGACTGCTGAAGAGTTCGAAATCATGAAAACCCACACCACGCTCGGGTATGAAGCCATCGTGCATACCGAGCAGGAGCTCGGCGTCAATGTCGGGTTCCTGCGTTATGCCAAGGAAATCGCGCTTTCCCATCAGGAAAAGTGGGACGGCAGCGGGTACCCGCAGGGGCTTTCCGGCGATGCCATTCCGGTGTCGGCACGGCTGATGGCGATTGCCGATGTCTATGATGCCCTGATCAGCCGGCGCGTCTACAAAGAGCCATACCCGCATGCGCATGCCATCACCATCCTGAAAGAGGGGCGGGGAAGCCACTTCGATCCGGATGTGCTGGATGCCTTTCTCGCCATCGAAAACGAGGTTCTCGGCATTGCCCTGAAATATGCGGACTCCGAAGAGGACATCGCGCATAAAAAGGTACAGATGGAATCGCTGTCCCGCTGAGGCAGGGCTTTTTGCTATCATGGATTGATGGAAAATTCCCCGATCCGCCTCACCGAATACAGCCACGGCGCCGGCTGCGGCTGCAAGATCTCGCCGCAGGTGCTCGACACCATTCTGGCCTCGCAACTTGATCTGAAGGCCGATCCGAACCTGTTGGTCGGGCACAGCAGCAAGGACGATGCTGCCGCCTATGACCTCGGCGATGGCCGGGTCATCCTCAGTACCACCGATTTCTTCATGCCGATCGCCGATGACCCGTTCGACTTCGGGCGGATCGCCGCGACCAATGCCATCAGCGACATCTATGCGATGGGCGGAACGCCGATCATGGCCATTGCCATTCTGGGCTGGCCGGTCAATCTGCTGCCGCCGGAAGTGGCGCAGCGGGTGGTCGATGGCGGTCGTCAGGCCTGCCATGACGCCGGCATCGCTCTGGCCGGCGGGCACAGCATCGATTCCCCCGAGCCGATTTTCGGTCTGGCGGTCACCGGACAGGTGGCCAAGGCGTATCTGAAGCAGAACAACACCGCCGAAGCCGGGTGCCTGCTGTATCTGACCAAGCCGCTGGGCGTGGGCGTGCTGACCACGGCCCAGAAGCAGAAAAAACTGCGACCCGAACACGAGGGATTGGCCATCGCCAGCATGTGCCGTTTGAATACGGTCGGGGCCGCACTTGGGCCGATGCCCGGCGTGAAAGCAGTGACCGATGTTACCGGCTTCGCACTGCTCGGTCACTTGCTGGAAATGTGCGAAGGCAGCGGCGTGCAGGCCGAGCTGGATTTCGATACCATCCCGGTGCTCGAACCGGTGCCTGGCTACATCGCCCAGGGCTGTGTGCCCGGCGGCACCGGACGGAACTTCGCCAGCTACGGTCACAAAGTCGCGCCCTTGAACGCGTATCAGAAGGCGCTGCTGTGCGATCCCCAGACCAGCGGCGGCCTGCTGATTGCCGTCGCCCCCGATTCCGCGCCGGCGCTTGAAACGGTATTGCGCGATGCCGGTATTGTTCCGCACTGCATTGGCCGTTTGCAGGCGCGCACCGACGGCCCGTGGGTGCATCTGCGTTGAATCGGCCGGACAGCCGCGATTTCACCCGGCTGTTTCTGGCGGATACGCCATTCATGGATACCCGCTCGCCCGGGGAATTTGCCGAAGGGGCGTTTCCGCATACGGTCAATCTGCCCTTGATGCGGGACGACGAGCGCACACGTATCGGCATCTGCTACAAGCAGGAGGGTCAGCAGGCCGCGATTACCCTCGGTCACCAATTGGTGCAAGGTGCAGTCAAGGAAAGCCGGATAGCCGCTTGGCTGGACTTTGCCAAAACCCATCCGGATGGCTACCTCTACTGTTTCCGCGGCGGGCTGCGCTCCCGCATCAGCCAGCAATGGCTGCAGCAGGCCGGCATCGACTATCCGCGCATCATCGGCGGTTACAAAGCCATGCGCCGGTTCCTGATCCATCAACTGGAAACCTCGGCACAGCATCGTTTCATCATCGTCTCGGGCCAGACCGGCTGCGCCAAAACACGACTGCTGCAGGAGGTGGCCAACGCCGTGGATCTGGAAGGATTGGCCAATCACCGTGGCAGCGCCTTCGGCAAACGTCTCGGCGGGCAACCGACGCAGATCGGCTTCGAGAATGCCCT
The DNA here is from genome assembly GCA_903942465.1 of uncultured Gammaproteobacteria bacterium. GTDB lineage: Bacteria > Pseudomonadota > Gammaproteobacteria > Xanthomonadales > Xanthomonadaceae > Arenimonas. Next base: position 810 of record CAJAPA010000006.1, on the reverse strand, counting down.
GTCCATCGCCCTGTTGAAGCGCCGGCACGCCGCGCCGCAGTCGGCCATCGTACTGGAAGATGAAAGCCGCTTGATCGGCCGCATCGCCGTGCCCGAGGTGCTGCGTGAAAGCATGGTGCAGGCGCCCTTGGCGGTGGTGGAAATGCCCTTGCCGGAACGCGTGGAACATACCTTCCACAATTACATTTTGCGTAATCTGTCCGATTGGCAGGCGCATGCCGGCGAGCTTGCCGGTTTCGCCGGCTTCGCCGAGGAGCTCCGGCAGAATCTGGCAAGCCTGCAGCGCCGCTTGGGCGGTCACCGCCACAGCCAGTTACTGTCCGAAATGAACGCGGCATTGGCGGCGCACGTCCGCGGCAATCCGGAGGCGCACCGGGCCTGGATCGAACTGCTGCTGCGCGACTACTACGATCCGATGTATGCCTACCAGCTCGGTCTGAAGGCCGGGCGCGTGGTGTTCCGTGGCAGTTATGCCGAGGTTGCTGCGTATCTTGGCGAGGCGCATTAATTCCGAAGTACGGAATTTCGGGTTCTCAGCCTTCGTCGCTTTTCAGTCGGGCACCCGGCCTACAGCACGTCCAGACGCGCGCGCAGATCCGCCGCATGGCGACGGATATTTTCGATTTCAGACGCATCCATGGCCGCCAGATTGCGGTAAACCATGCCGATGCGTGGATTTTTGGAAAGGCGATCGGCATGTCGCAGGTGGAAGTCCCAGTACAGCGCATTGTATGGACAGGCCTTTTCTCCAAGGCGCTGATCGCGCTTGTAAGCGCAACCGCGGCAGTAATCGCTCATGCGATGCATGTA
>CAJAPA010000005.1 GCA_903942465.1 uncultured Gammaproteobacteria bacterium | reverse complement strand
TTGATACTGGACGAGGCGACCTCGGCGGTGGATAACGAAACCGAAGCGGCCATCCAGCGCTCGCTGACACGGCTCAATCACAGCCGATCCTGCCTGATCGTGGCGCACCGGCTGTCGACCGTGCGTTTCGCCGATTGCATCCATGTGCTGGATGGCGGCCGGATCGTCGAGTCCGGCACGCATGATGAGCTGCTCAAACAAAACGCCGCTTACGCGGCGCTTTGGAAACTGCAGACCGGCGAAACGGTTTAGGGTTTCACGAAACGCAGGGTCATGCGGTCGCTTTCACCGATGGCCTGGTATTTGGCGCGATCCTTATCGCCCTGGCCGTAGGTCGGTGGCAAGGTCCAGACACCGCCCGGATAATCCTTGGTGTCGTTCGGGTTGGCGTTCACTTCGCTGCGGGCATCCAGCTTGAAACCGGCCTGGGTCGCCAATGCGATGACTTGCGCTTCGGAAACGTATCCAGACCTGTCGTCATCGGCCACGTCCTTGGCGGCGCGGTGCTCGACCACGCCGAGCGTGCCGCCTTTTTTCAGCACCGCGAAGAAGCCGGCGAACATACTTTCGGCCTGCTTGGCCATACGCCAGTTGTGCACGTTGCGGAAAGTCAGCACGGCATCGACCGAGCCGGACGCGCCGAACTCCGGCTTGGCCGGATCATATTCATGCAGCGTGGCTTTGCCGTAAATTTCCGGCTTCGCGGCGAACTTGTCGCGCAGGGCCTGGTTCTGTTTCGCGTAATAGGCTTTCGAGCTTTCCTTTTCGATCACGGCCGGATTGGTGACTGCACCGGTGTAGCTGCCGTGTTTGGTGGCATAAGGCACGAGGATTTCGGAATACCAGCCGCCACCCGGCGAGATTTCGATGACCTTGCTGTGCGGGGTAATGCCGAAGAAAGTGAGGGTTTCCAGCGGATGGCGGTATTGATCGCGGGCCGTGTTTTTCGGATCGCGCCAATCGCCTTTGAGGATTTGCTGCAGCATCTCGCGGTGATGTGCGGCCATCATTTCCGGCGTCATGCCTTTTTCATGGTCCATGCCTTTGCCGTCCATCGGCATGTCGCAGGCCTTCTTGCCGTCGCCGTGATCCATGCCGCACATCGCCTTGGGCGCAGTCTCAGCCGCGGGCGCGGCGGCATGGTCGTGTTGGGCAAAGGCGTTGGCGGTGGCCAGCAGGCCGGCGGCGGTCAACAGATGATACGGTTTCATGGCAATCCCCAGTTGAATGAACAAGGCAGACAGTCTAACGAATTTCGCTGTCGTCCGTCAGGGCTGCGGCGGATGCAGTTTGCCGCTGGTAAAGATTTCATTGGCCTTCTGGAACAGCGCAACGGCGCGGTCTTCTTCGGCGCGCTGGCCAGAAATCCGGACCAACTCGCCTTCGGCATCGACGGCAAAGCTTTCCACGCGCTTTTTCGGCCCCAAGACAATCAGTTGGCGCTGCCCGTCAGCGGTCGGCGTCAGGTAGCCGAGCTCCTGGTAGTTGACCAGAAACGCGCGCGGTTCAGGCGCCGGGTCGAGCAAATTCTGGCCGAAGAACACGCCACCGGTGCGGATGCCGAGCAGGGCCAATACGGTCGGCGGCAAGTCGATCTGGCTGGCCATCACGTCAATCCGGCGGGGCGCCAGTTTCGCCGGCCAATACAGCATGGCCGGAATCCGGTATTTGTTCGGTGGCAGGCTCTGCTTGCCGGCCACCGAGGCGTTATGGTCGGCCACGATGATGAACAAAGTGTCTTTGAACCAGGGGCGGCGGGCGGCGCGCGCCAAAAAATCACCGATGGCCCAATCGGTGTATTTAACCGCACCATTGCGGCCGGTTTTGGAAGGAATGTCGATATGGCCGCCGGGATACACATAGGGACGGTGATTGCTGGTGGTCATGATGTGCAGAAAGCGTTTCTGGCCGCTCGCCGAATCACGCTCGAGCTGGTCCAAGGCTTCATTGAACAGCAGTTCGTCGGCCACGCCCCAGATGGTGGCGAAGCTCTGGTTGGCTTCGGTGAAATTTTCGCGGTCACTGATGCGGTAGCCGTTGGCGCGGAAGAACGCATTCATGTTGTCGAAGGCGCCGTACCCGCCGTACAGGAACATCGGCTCGAAATCTTTTTTCCGCAGCATACTTCCCAGGGTATACAGATGATCGTTGTGTTCACGACGTACGATGGATTGCCCCGGCAGGGGCGGCAACGCCACCGACAGACCCTCAAGACCGCGCACGGTACGGGTGCCGGTGGCATAAAGATCGGAGAACCAGATGCTCTCACCGGTCAGGCGGTCGAGGTTGGGTGTGATGTTGTCTTTTTCACTGCCATAGGCCTGCATGAAACTGGCACTCAGGCTTTCCATCTCGATGACCACCACGTGTTGGGGGGCCAGCGGATTGGGATTCGGAATGTCGCGGGCCGGATCCGGCCACTTGGGCGCCAGCGCGGAATACTGCGGTTCCGGCAGGGTCCGGTAATAACGGGTGAAATCGAGCTCGTTTTCGCGCGCGGCCCGGAAGAAACTGGCCGGGCCGTTGTGCGCGAGTTCGAGGTTGAAGTGGTTGGCACTGGTGATTTTGCCGGCATAATTCAACGACCAGCCGCCAACCACCCAGAGCAGCACGGCGCCGAGAACCGCAAGGCCAAAGCGGCGCAGCACGCCAAAAGCCGAAGCCGGCGCCAGCGGCCAGCGTCGGAAAATCAGCATTGAAAGCAGGCCGGCGCCGATGGCCATGCCGCCGAGCAGCGCCGGCAGCGAGTAGGATTCGCGGATATTGCCGATCACCTCATTGGTATAAATCAGATAATCAACGGCGACGAAGTTGTAACGGGCACCGAATTCATTCCAGAACACGAATTCCGAAATGGCCACGAACAGCAGGAATGCACTGAGGGCGAACACCGCAACCGCGCGCTTGGCGCGGAACGGCCAGCGCATTGGCTTGCCGGTATGCGTCAGCGCGGTGAAAAACAGC
>CAJAPA010000004.1 GCA_903942465.1 uncultured Gammaproteobacteria bacterium | reverse complement strand
TGGCATTTCTTGCCGAGCAGCGCGTTGCCGCCGTAACCGGAACCGAAACTCTGGATGCCGAGTTCTTCCGGGAAATGCATGATGAAGCGGCGGTCGGGGTTGAGATCGCCGGTGGAATGCACGCCTTTGACGAAGCTGCCTTCGCGCTCGATGCGCGCGAGTGCGGCCGCGCCCATGCGCGTCATCAGGCGCATGTTGATCACCACATACGGACTGTCGGTGATTTCCACGCCGCAGCGCGCCAGCGGTGAATCGATCGGTCCCATGCAGTAAGGCACCACATACAGCGTGCGGCCCTTCATGCAGCCTTTGTACAGCGCATCCATTTTTGCCTTGGCCTGGGCCGGATCCATCCAGTGATTGTTCGGGCCGGCGTCATCGCGGTTTTTGCTGCACACGAAGGTCAGATGCTCGACGCGTGCCACATCGGACGGACTGGACCGATGCAGGTAGCAGTTCGGATGACTGCGCGGGTTCAGGGCAATGAGATCGCCGGTGTCCAGCATCATTTTGACCAAGCGGGCATTTTCTTCATCGGAGCCATCGCACCAATGCACCTGGTCGGCTTCGGTCAGGCTTGCATACGTATGTATCCAGGCGTTCAATTCAGGAAGTTGGCTGCTCATCGGGACTCTCGGAAAAGGAAAAGGGAGGGCCGTTTCTGGTTTTGGTTTTCGGCCGTGAGACGACTATTTTAACCGCCCGAGGGGATCAATGTCTCGGTCAGATGCGCCACGTACTGTTCGAATTCCGCATGGCTGAGCTTGGGTGTGCCCAATTGCAGGTTCAGCTGCAGGAAGCCGACATAGGACGCATAGACCAGAATCGCGCGGCTTTGCGCGGTTTTGCGCGGCAACCCGGCCTGGCGCAGGCTGGCGGTCAGGTAGTCGATGCGGCGTTGGGAAACACGCGCCAGCACCGGTTTGACCAGGGGGTGATCGATGGCCTTCAGCAATTCACTGTAGATCTTATGCGCCTTGAGTTCCTCGGCCACCAGGGCGATCAGCGCAGTCAGCCGGGCCTGCGGGTCGGGCAAGGCATCGAGTTTGCCGAACACCTGCTCCTGCTCCTGCGACTCCCACAGCTCCAGCGCCGCCTGAATCAGCGCGTCCCGGGATTCGAAATGCCAGTAAAAGCTGCCTTTGGTCACACCCAGACGCTTGGCAATCATCTCGATGGCGATATTCTGCAGTCCGCCTTCGGACAGGGCATCCAGCGCAGCCTGCTGCCAATCGCCTGATGTTAAACGGTTTTTTTCCGTAATTGCGCTGACCGATGTGTTCATGATGCCATCTTCACCTTTTCCATACTCGGGAGTATTGACAAACCCCATCAAGCTGTCAATACTTTAGCGTATGGTGGCAAGCTTCGCAAGCCTTGCGCCATCCGTAGAACCCCAATTTCCTGGAGAGTGTTATGAGTATCCTTGCCCCGTGGCTGGCCCTGATTCTGGTCATCGCCTTCGTGAGCTACCACCGATTCTCATTGGCGGTATTCGCCGCCATCGGCGGATCCGCGCTGGTGGCCTGCGCCCTGCTCGGCGCGTCATCGGCTTCGGTCATCGCCGCCGCCGTGGTTCTGGCGCTGATCGTGCTGCCGCTGCTGATCACCCCGATCCGCCAGCGCTTCATCACCGCGCCCCTGCTCGGCTTCTACAGCAAAATCCTGCCGCCGCTGTCCGATACCGAAAAAGTCGCGCTGGAAGCCGGTACCGTCGGCTTTGAGGGTGAATTGTTTTCCGGCAAGCCCGATTGGAAGACGCTGCTCAGCCAACCCAAACCGGAATTGACCACGGAAGAAAAAGCCTTCCTCGACGGTCCGGTGGAGACCGTGTGCGGCATGGTCAACGACTGGGAAACCACGCACGTTTACGCCGACCTGACGCCGGATGTCTGGGACTATCTGAAGGTCAATAAATTCTTCGGCATGATCATTCCGAAAGAGTACGGCGGCCTCGGTTTCTCGGCCTATGCGCACTCGCGCGTGATCATGAAGCTGGCCTCGGTGTCGGCCACGCTGTCGTCCACCGTCGGCGTGCCGAACTCGCTCGGCCCGGGTGAACTGCTGCTGCATTACGGCACCAAAGAACAGAAGGATTATTATCTGCCACGCCTCGCCGATGGCCGTGAAGTGCCCTGCTTCGGCCTGACCGGTCCGACCGCCGGCTCCGATGCGACCTCGATTCCCGACTTCGGTATCGTCTGCAAAGGCGAATGGGAAGGCGCCAATGTGCTCGGTGTGCGCTTGAATTTCGAAAAGCGCTACATCACGCTGGCCCCGGTCGCCTCCATCGTGGGTCTGGCCTTCCGCCTGTACGATCCCGATGGTCTGCTGTCCGACCAGAAAGACCGCGGCATCACGCTGGCGCTGATTCCGCGCAACGTCAAAGGCATGTCCATCGGCCGCCGCCATTTCCCGCTGAACTGCGTGTTCCAGAACGGCCCGATTTACGGCAAGGACGTGTTCGTGCCGCTGTCGCAATTGATCGGCGGTGAAGATTACGTCGGCCAGGGCTGGCGCATGCTGGTCGAATGCCTGTCGATCGGCCGTTCCATCACCCTGCCCTCCACCTCCAGCGGTGCCGCGAAACTGGCCGCCGTGGTTTCCGGTGCGTATGCGCGCATCCGCAAACAGTTCGGTCTGTCCATCGGCCGCTTCGAAGGCGTGGAAGAAGCACTGGCGCGCATCGCCGGCAATGCCTACGCCTCGAGCGCCTTGTCGCAATCCACCGCAGCCGCCGTCGACCGCGGTGAAAAACCGGCGGTGCCTTCGGCCATCGCCAAATACCACTGCACCGAAATGGCGCGCGAAGTCGCCAAGGACGCCATGGACATCCACGGCGGCAAGGGCGTCATCCTCGGACCGCGCAATTATCTCGGCCGCGGCTGGCAGGCTGCTCCCATTTCGATTACGGTCGAAGGCGCCAACATCATGACCCGCAGCCTGATGATTTTCGGCCAGGGTGCCATCCGCTGCCATCCGTGGGTGCTGAAGGAAATGCAGGCCGCCCAACTGGCCGACCCGGTGCAACGCCTCAAGCAGTTCGATACCAACCTGTTCGGCCACATCGGCTTCGCTTTCTCCAACGCCGTGCGTTCGCTGTTCATGGGCCTGACCAACAGCCGCTTCGGTGCCGCGCCGACCAGCGGCGTGACCCAACGCTGCTACCGCAAGCTCAACCGCTACTCGGCCAATCTGGCCCTGGTGGCAGACACCTCGATGCTGCTGCTCGGCGGCAAGCTGAAGTTCAAGGAAAGCCTGTCCGGCCGTCTGGGCGATGTGCTCAGCCAGCTGTACATCGCCAGCGCCATGCTCAAGCGTTTCGAAGACGAAGGCCGTCCGGCCTCGGATGAAGCGCTGATGGCTTACGCGTTCAACGAGTGCGTGTTCAAAATCGAGCGCGCGCTGTCCGGTGCGCTGCGCAACTTCCCGATCCGCCCGGCCGCCTTTCTGCTCTGGCTGCTGGTATTCCCGTTCGGCCGCCGCGCCCAGGAGCCGAGTGACCGCCTGGCGCACCGCGCCGCCGCCATGCTGATGTCGCCCTCGGACGCCCGCGACCGCCTGGCTGACGGCGTGTTCCTGACGCCCTGCGCCAACAATCCGGCCGGCCGCATCAATGCCGCACTGGTGAAAGTGATCCTGGCCGAACCGGTCGAGCGCAAATTCCAGAAGGCCCTGAAAAACGCCGACATCGAAGCACTCAGCTTCCCAGAACAGCTGGACGAAGGCGTGCGCGAAGGTTGGATCAGCAGCGACGAACGCAAACAGCTGGAAGAACTGCGTGAACTGACCTGGGATGCGATCACCGTCGATGATTTCGACCACAGCGAACTCATCGCCGCCAGCGCCCTGAAAGGCAAGGCCTTCGAACAGGCCGCCTGATGCAGACGCCATTGCTCGCGTTGTATGGAAAAATCAGCCGGTGGCCGTGTGGCCACTGGTTGTTTTCGAAGGCGGTCTGTTTCAAAGCGCCCTACTTCGGCAGTATTTCACCGATCATCACCCGTCTGGAAAACAGCCGCTGCGAAGCCGTCATCAAAGACCGGCGCGCCGTGCACAATCACATCGGCACCGTGCATGCCATTGCCCTGTGCAATCTGGCCGAGCTGTGCGCCGGGGTGATGACCGATGCCAGCCTGCCGAAGGACATGCGTTGGATACCGAAAGGCATGACCGTGTCTTACCTGAAGCGCGCCAAAGGCCGTATGCACGCCACCGCCACGCTGATGATTCCGATCATCTCATCCGACACCGGCTACGACCTGCCGGTGAACGTGGATATTCTGGATTCCACCGGCGACAAGGTGTTCCATGCCGAAATCCGGATGTGGATGAGTCCTCGCAAATAGATTCGGTCGGACTTGCAGCCGCGATTAAGGAATATCGCGGCCCATGCGTTTTTCGATCTGGATTACGCGCCAGGCATTCAGGCACATCAATGCCGCCACCAGGAAGCCGCCAGCGAACACCACAGTAGAACCGGCCGCCGCCAATCCTTTATGGACCCAGGAAAAGGTCAGATCGCCGCCACGGTAAACCGCGGTATCAATGAATGCCTTGGCTTTGTATCGGGATTCCCGGTCGACGCGGGTATACAGGGTTTCGCGTGCCGGTTTCGACAGCGAGAACTCGCCGGCGCGTGTAGCGATCTGCACCGCTGCAACCAGCAAAGGCACCGGCGCCGCGCACAACGCGGCATAACCGAGCAGGATAGCGAAAGCTGGAATCAGCAACATCGGCGCCACGCCGAAGCGCCGTAATAAAGTGCGAGTCAGAAATACCTGGATGAATAGAGTGACGGCATTGATGATCAGGTCGATGCGCGAGAAGAACTGAGTCCGCTCCTGTTCGTCGGTGAAGAAGGCCTTGGCGATGGCGGCCTGCTCGTTGTAAAGCAGTGTGCCGACACCGACACCGAAAATCATGAATCCAGCCAAGGCCCGCAGCAATGGCGTCTGCCAGACCAGTTTCATGCCAGCCCACATGCTGCCGCCAATGACCGCGCTTTTCAGGGAATCGGCACGCTGGCGATCGGCCCAGCGTCCGAGCACATGGATGCACAGACAGCACAGCCCGAGCAGGAATGCCGAAACCAGCATCAACGGTGCAATGGAGCCCAATACATTGATCAGGATCTGGGCCAGGATGGGGCCGAGGAAGCCGCCGATGGTTCCGCCCGCCGCGATATAGCCGTAAAGCGTACGCGCCTCGGCATCGCTGTAGATGTCGGCCATGAAACTCCAGAACACCGAAACCGCGAACAAATTGAATACGGCCAGCCAGATGAAGAACAAAGCGCCGCGGCCGTCGGTTTTCTGCTCGAACAGACTGTAGAAGCCCAGTAGACAAAGGATGAACACGCCATAGATGACCGGCAGGAAACGCCGACGCGGCAGATTGCCGACCAAAGCACCGTAAAGGGGCTGCAACAGAATCATCGCCAGGAAGGTACCGGTAAACAGAGCCTGCAGGGTGTAATCCGCCAAGGCGATACCGTGGGCAGCGAACCAATCCACCATTGCTCCGGGAAACACGTCCATGGCGTTGGCCGATGACCCCATGGCTTCGCGCACCGGGCGCAGCAGGTAATAGGCGGTCAACAACAGGAAGAAATACAGGAACGACCACAACAGCGCCGGGGTCTGCCGGCCGTGTTCCCTGAATTGGACGAGCTTGTCGAACATGTACGGCAATCCTGTGGCGGTGAATCATTAAAACACAGTCCCGCGCCGGCCGGCAGGGCACGGTTAGAGTATCTACTCTATGGCGCGGGCATAGTCTGCTTATAGTCATCATTAAAAGACCTAATATGTACGATTACATCATCGTGGGTGCAGGATCCGCCGGGTGCGTGCTGGCCAACCGTCTCAGCGAGAACCCGGAAGTCCGCGTGTTGCTGCTGGAAGCCGGCGCCGAAGACTGGAATCCGCTGGTGCACATGCCTGCCGGCATCGCCCAGCTGGTCGGCCAAAAAGGCGTCAATTGGGATTACAACACCGCCCCCGATCCCAATCTGAAACAGCGCAGCCTGTGGTGGCCGCGCGGCAAGGTGGTCGGCGGCTCCAGTTCGATCAATGCCATGTGCTACATCCGTGGCCATGCCCGTGATTACGACGAGTGGGAAGCGCTCGGCTGCGAGGGTTGGAACTGGAACAACGTCCTGCCGTATTTCCGCAAGTCCGAAGGCAATGTCCGTGGCAGCGATGCTTTCCACGGCGCTGACGGACCGTTGACCGTCTCCGACCCGCGTCATCTGAATGCGCTGACGCCGGTATTTCTGGAAGCCGCCAACCAGTCCGGCTTCGAAGCCACGGGTGATTTCAACGGCGCACGACAGAAAGGCTTCGGCCTCTATCAGACCACGACCCGCGAGGGCAGCCGCTGCTCCAGCGCCGTGGCCTATCTGCGGCCGGCCCGCAAGCGGCCGAATCTGAAAATCATCACCAAAGCCACGGCATCGCGCATCGTGTTCGAGGACGGTCGCGCCAGTGCCGTGGTCTATGCCGTCGCCGGCAAGGGCGGTTTCTGCGAAGCCGCCAGCCGTGAAGTCATTCTTTGCGGCGGCAGCATCAACTCGCCGCAGCTGCTGATGCTGTCCGGTATCGGACCGGCGGCGCATCTTCACCAGCATGGTATCCCGGTCGTCGCCGATTCCCCCGGCGTCGGCGGCAATCTGCAGGACCATCTGGATGCCTGCGTACTGCACAAGTGCACGCAGGACATCACTTACGACACCAGCAGCCAGATAATGGCCGGCCTGCAGTTTCTGCTGTTCAAGCAAGGACCGGGCACCAGCAATGTCGCCGAATCCGGCGGATTCTGGACCTCACCGCTGGCCGAAGACGAACGCCCCGACATCCAGTTCCATTTCGTTCCGGCGCAGCTTGATGACCACGGCCGCAACAAGATGCCGGGCTCGGGCTATACCCTGCACGCCTGCTTCCTGCGCCCGAAAAGCCGCGGCCGCCTGAGTCTGACCGGCAACAGCATTACGCAGAAACCGCGCATCGACGCCGGCTATCTGTCCGATGCCGGCGGCTTCGACATGAAGGTCATGCTGGCGGCGGTCAAGTTGTCCCGCCAGCTGCTGGCTCAGCCGGCATTCGATGCCTACCGTGGCCCGGAAGTGTTTCCCGGTGAAGCCGTGCAGAGCGATGCCGAGCTGGAAAATTTCATCCGCGAGAAAGCCGAATCGATCTACCATCCGGTCGGTACCTGCAAGATGGGGGCGGCCGACGATGCCGATGCCGTGGTCGATAGCCAGTGCCGCGTCAGAGGCGTGCGCGGTTTGCGCGTGGTCGATGCCTCGGTGATGCCGAAGCTGATCGGTGGCAACACCAACGCGCCCACCATCATGCTGGCGGAGCGCGTGGCGGACATGATCAAAGCCGGTTAACGGTTTTCCGAAATCTCGATGCCGTCCATGCCCTGTGACAGGCTGGCGGCGTCACCGCCCTGGGCCAATTTGATTTTCAGGCGCACTTCGTTGCTGGAGTCGGCGTAACGCAGGGCCGACTCGTAGCTGATCTCCCCGGCCTGATAGAGCTCGAACAGACTCTGATCGAAGGTTTTCATGCCGAGCAGGGTCGACTCCTTCATCACTTCCTTGAGCTTGTGCACTTCACCGGTGCGGATGTAGTCCTGCACCAGCGGTGTACCGATCAGGATTTCCATGGCAACGCGGCGTTCCTTGCCATCGGCGGTCGGTACCAACTGCTGGGCGATGATCGCTTTCAGATTCAGCGACAGATCCATCAGCAGCTGGGCGCGGCGTTCTTCCGGGAAGAAGTTGATCATCCGGTCGATGGCCTGGTTGGCGTTGTTGGCGTGCAGGGTGCAGAACACCAGGTGACCGGTTTCGGCGAACACCACGGCGTGATCCATGCCTTCGCGGGTCCGCACCTCGCCGATCATGATCACGTCCGGCGCCTGGCGCAGGGTGTTTTTCAGCGCGTTGTCCCAGGAATCGGTATCGATGCCGACTTCGCGCTGGGTGATGATGCAGCCTTCATGCTTGTGCACGAATTCAATCGGATCTTCGATGGTGATGATGTGGCCAGTCGAATTCAGATTGCGGTAACCGATCATCGCGGCCAGCGTGGTCGATTTACCGGTACCGGTAGCACCGACGCACAGGATGATGCCGCGCTTGGTCATCGCGAGCGATTTCAGGATGATCGGCAGGTTCAGCTCTTCGATGGTCGGAATCTTGGTTTCGATCCGACGCAGCACCATTCCGACCTGGTTGCGCTGGTAGAAACAGCTGACGCGGAAACGGCCGATGCCGGCCGCGCCGATGGCGAAGTTGCACTCGTGGGTCTTTTCGAACTCCTCGCGCTGCGAGGGGCTCATCACGTCCAGCACCATGTCGCGGCTTTGCTGCGGCGTCAGCGGGTTCTGGGTGATCGGCGAGACCTTGCCCTGCACCTTGATTGATGGCGGAACGCCGGCGGTGATGAAAAGATCCGAGGCCTTCTTGTGGGCCATCAGTTTGAGGAAGGAGGTGAAATCGATGCTGCTCATGGCGCTTCTCCGTGGCCTTATTCGAACAGGCGTTTGTCTTTGGCGTAGCCCCAGGCCTGGGCCTTGCTGACCTGGCCCTTTTTGACCAGTTCGAGCATGCACTGGTCGAGCGTCTGCATGCCGGTCGCCTGACCGGTCTGGATCGAGGAATACATCTGGGCGACTTTGTCTTCGCGGATCAGATTGCGGATGGCCGGCGTGGCCACCATGATTTCATGCGCGGCGATACGGCCACCGCCGGTTTTCTTCATCAGGCTCTGTGAAATCACAGCGCGCAGGGATTCCGACAGCATCGAGCGTACCATCGCCTTTTCGGCGGCGGGGAACACGTCGATGATGCGGTCAATGGTTTTCGCCGCCGAGCTGGTGTGCAGAGTGCCGAACACCAGATGACCGGTTTCGGCCGCGGTCAGCGCCAGCCGGATGGTTTCCAGATCGCGCAGCTCGCCGACCAGAATGTAATCCGGGTCTTCACGCAGGGCCGAGCGCAGGGCGGCCTCGAAGCCGTGGGTATCGCGGTGCACTTCGCGCTGGTTGATCAGGCATTTCTGCGAGGCATGCACGAATTCGATCGGGTCTTCGATGGTCAGGATGTGGCCGAATTCGTTCTTGTTGACGTGATCGACCATGGCCGCGAGCGTGGTCGATTTACCGGAGCCGGTCGGACCGGTGACCAGAATCAGGCCCTGCGGCTGTTCAATCAGCTCCCGGAAGATTTTCGGGCAACCCAGTTCGTCGAGGGTCAGGATCTGGCTGGGAATGGTGCGGAATACCGCGGCCGAGCCGCGGTTCTGGTTGAAGGCGTTGACGCGGAAACGGGCCAGCCCGGGAATTTCGAAGGAGAAGTCGACCTCGAGGAACTCCTCGAAATCGCGGCGCTGCTTGTCGGACATGATGTCGTAGACCAGGGCGTGAACCTGCTTGTGGTCGAGCGCGGGAATGTTGATCCGGCGCACATCGCCATCGACGCGGATCATCGGCGGCAGACCCGACGACAGGTGCAGGTCGGAAGCCTTGTTCTTGACCGAAAACGCGAGCAACTCGGCGATATCCATATATTTTCCCCTAATCCGTGGCTATCATGGCACAGTAACTGACCCAGTATACCCCCCCAGAATATTTCGACAAGTCATGCCGGATTTGGCCCAGACCCTGCTGTCGCTGCAAAACGCCCTGGCGGCCTGTATCCCCGGCGGCCGGCCGCCGGCTTTGCTCGCGGTGTCGAAAACCCAGTCCGCCGAGCGCGTGGCCGAGTGCGCGGCACTGGGCCAACGTGCCTTCGGCGAGAATTACGTGCAGGAAGCCATAGCCAAGATCACGGCACTGGCAAACTTGGACCTGGTATGGCACCTGATCGGTCCGCTGCAATCGAACAAATGCAAAACCGTGGCCGAACACTTCGACTGGGTTCAGACCGTCGACCGGGAAAAAATCGTGCCCTTGCTGGCCCAATACCGCCCGGCCAGCAAGGCGCCACTGAATGTACTGATCCAGGTCAATATCGATGAGGAGCCGGGCAAGTCGGGTTGTTCACCGGATGCCGCCGCCAGACTGGCCGATCTGATCGACAGTTTTCCGCGCCTGCGCCTGCGCGGACTGATGGCCATCCCCGATCCGGCACATAGCGCCGACGGCGTGGCTTTCGAACGGATGCAGGCGCTATTCCGGACATTGCAGCAACGCCATCCGCAGATGGATACCCTGTCCATGGGCATGAGCGACGACTACCCGGTCGCCATCCGGCATGGCGCCACACTGGTCCGCGTCGGCAGCGCCCTGTTCGGCCCGAGACCGTCACACAGCGAGGACACATGAAACCCACCATTGCATTCATCGGCGGCGGCAACATGGCGCGCAGCCTGATCGTCGGCCTGCTCAAGCAGGACTACGATCACTCCAGCATCCGCGTCTCGGAACCCTATGCACCGACCCGTGAAGCGCTTGCCGCCGAAACCGGCATCCCCGTGCACGACGACAATCCGCGCGCCGCGGCCGGCAGTGCGGTTTGGCTATTCGCGGTGAAACCGCAGGTGATGAAAACCGTCTGTGCCGAGCTCAAGGATCTGGCACAGCGCGAGCGCCCCCTGATACTGTCAATCGCGGCCGGCATCACCGCCACCCAGCTGGAAACCTGGCTGGGCGGCAATCTGCCGGTAGTGCGCATCATGCCGAACACGCCGGCCCTGCTTGGCGCCGGTGCCAGCGGCCTGTTTGCCAATGCGCGGGTCAGTGCGGAACAGAAAACCATCGCCGGCACGCTTTTCGAGGCCACCGGCATCTGTGCCTGGATTTCCGACGAGGCGCAGATGGACACCGTCACCGCGCTCTCGGGCAGCGGCCCGGCCTATGTCTTCCTGCTGTGCGAAGCCATGCAGTCGGCCGCTGAAAAACAGGGCCTGCCCGCGGAGACCGCGCGCGCGCTGGCGGTGCAGACCTTCGTCGGCGCGGCGCGCATGCTGTCCCAATCGGGCGAACCGGCGGATGTGCTGCGGCAACGGGTGACTTCCCCCAACGGCACCACGCATGCGGCGGTCACCGCCTTCGAGAACGGCGGCTTGCGGGACTTGGTGCAGACTGCGTTGGATGCCGCACGTGAGCGTGGCGAGAACCTGAGCCGCGAGAACGATTAAGCCCGATGCCAGTCGCGGATATGCTGCGCCATGGCATGGACGCCATCGGTCAGCGCCGCAGGACCCGGTTGCAGAATGATCGGGGATTTGATTTCGAACAGCTGCCGATTCCGGACTGCCGCGATGTTTTGCCAGCCCGGACGCACGGCCACTTTTTCCGGCCGGAATTTCTTGCCGCACCAGGACCCGAAAATGATATCCGGATTGCGTTCAATGACCTTGCTGCCATCCGCCATGATACGGTTCTTGGCCATGGGCTCGGCGGCAAGCTCGGGCAGGATGTCGTCGCCGCCGGCAATGCGGATCAACTCGGCAACCCACTGGATGCCGGAAATCAAAGGCTCGTCCCATTCCTCGAAATACACTTTCGGACGGACCGCATGGCGTGAGGCCTGCAAGGCCAGCGCCTCCAGATCGGCACGCAAACCATCGGTGTAAGTCCTGGCCTTATCGGCGGCACCGACCAGCGCACCGAGCCGGCGGATGTAATCCAGAATGCCGTCCACGCTGCGGTGGTTGCTGATCCAGACCTCCACACCCTGCCGGATCAGCGCTGAAGCGATGTCGGCCTGGATATCGGAAAAACCGACGACGAAGTCCGGCTTCAGCGCCAGAATGGCTTCGATTTTGGCACTGGTGAAGGCACTGACCTTCGGCTTGTCGCGGCGTGCCTGCGTCGGCCGCACGGTGAATCCGGAAATACCGACGATGCGGTCCTGCTCGCCGAGCGCATACAGCACTTCGGTCGGTTCTTCGGTCAGGCAGACGATCCGGCGCGGCCCGGTCATGGATACAGCATCACCTGCGACCAGACACCGTTGCTGCGCTCGTAACATTGCCGCTCATGCAGACGGAACTGCGCGCCATACCAGAACTCGATGCGCTCGGGCACCACGCGGAAGCCCGACCAGTGCGGCGGGCGCGGCACCGGTGCGCCTTCGTATTGCTTTTCGACATCGGCATAGCGTTGATCGAACTGCTCGCGCGAGGCCAGCGGCTGGGATTGCAGTGATGCCCAGGCGCCGATCTGGCTGCCGCGGGGCCGGCTGGCGAAATAGGCATCGGCTTCTTCGGCGCTGACCGGTTCGACGGTGCCCTCGATCTTGACCTGCACCCCTTCACGCAGGTGCCGCCAATGGAACAAGAGCGCGGCCTGCGGGTTGGCCGCGAGTTGCCGGCCTTTGCGGGAACTGAAATTGGTGTAGAACACGAAACCGCGTTCGTCGAACCCTTTCAGCAATACGGTGCGGGCAGCCGGCCGGCCGTCGCGGCCGACGGTTGCCACCGTCATCGCGGTCGGTTCCGGGTCGATACTTTGCTTGGCCTGCGCCAGCAGATCGGCGAAAGTGCTCAGTGCGCTGCTATACAGTGGGTCCATGGTCATGGTCATTCTCCTTACCGCTTATTGTCACCTGATTTGCGGCAAGCCGATGTGATTTCGGTCAAACTCCGGGCAAGGCATAGCTGTCCCGGTAGGTCGGAAATGCCGGTTGCCAGCCGCTGGCCTTCAGGCGGGTATTGGCAATGCGCCGTCCCGTGGGTGCCTGGGCAAAGGGCGGCAAGGCCGGAAGACCATGCCCGGCGCGGATCCAATTGGCCACATCAATTTGCAGCGCGGGCAGATCATCACTGGCGATCCAGAGCGGTTCGGGGTCGCGCAGGTCCAGCAGATGGGAAAGGGCACTGGCGGCATCATCGATATGGATGCGGTTGCTCCAGGCATTGGCGATGCCCTCACCCAATAAGGCTTTATTGATCAGCATGTGCCGACCCGGGCCGGTAATGCCGCTCAGGCGCAGGACGCGGTTGCCGGAGTGAATCTGGTTCTGTCTTTCGGCTTCACGCAGCACCCGGCCGTTGAAACTCTCCGCCACGGCCGGGCTGGTTTCATCCACCCACCCGCCGGCATCCTGGCCATAAACCGCCGTGGAGCTTACCAACAGACAACGCTTGGGTTGCAACACCTCGCAGGCCTTGGCCAAGCCTTCCACATACAGTCGACGGTAGGCGGTTTCGTTGCGTGCATCCGGTGTGGCACAGAACACCAGCCAATCCGGAGCGGACGGCAGACGCTTCAAATCCTCGACCTGCGAGAGATCGCCGGCCACCGCCTGCACGCCCTCGGGCATGGCCAGCGGCCGTCGGCGCAAGGTCGCCACAGCATCGCCGGCAGCGATGCGCTGCTGCGCCACACGCCGGCCGAGGTCGCCGGCACCGAGGATTGCGATCTGGAATGCCATCTGTACCCGTTACGGAGAATCAATGGCAATGGTAGCATTGAGCCATGAATATGCGGTCAAATCTGATCCTGATCGGCCCCATGGGCGTGGGTAAAACCACCCATGGCAAATGGCTGGCACGGCAATTGGGAAAGACCTTCGTCGATCTGGATGCCGACATCGAAAACCGCACCGGCGCCAGCATCGCCGACATTTTCGAACTGGAGGGCGAGGCCGGATTCCGACGGCGGGAATCGGAGGCCTTGGCCCGGGTTTTGTCGGAGGACGGGCAGGTGATCGCTACCGGCGGCGGTGCAGTGTTGAATGAAGACAACCGCACACTGATGCGGCAGCGCGGACTGGTGGTGCACCTGCACATTCCGCCCGAGCAGCAGCTGCAGCGTCTGGCCAATGACCGCAAGCGCCCGCTTCTGCAGAGCGAAGACCGCGCCACGCGCCTGCAACAGCTGTATGAGGTGCGGACACCGCTCTATCGGGACTGCGCCGACCTCAGTCTGGATCTGAGCCGCATGCCGATGTCACGGATCCGTCCGCATCTGCTGCAGGCCATCACCGAATACCGTACCGAAAGGACAATCCCGCATGCCTGAATTGACCGTCAGCCTCGGCGAACGCAGCTACCCCATCCGCATTGCCGATGGCTTGCTCGAATCTGCAGCCGCGTTGCCGGTCACCGGTCCCTGCCTGATCGTCACCGACGACAATGTCGGCCCCTTGTATGCCGAACGTCTGAAGCAGGCCATCGGCCGCAGTGAGTGTCCGCTCTGGCAGATGCCCGCCGGCGAGCCGGAAAAAAATCTGGGACGTTTTGCCGAACTGCTGCAGGCGATGGCTGCACACGGCTTAAGCCGCAACGCCACGGTGCTGGCTTTGGGTGGCGGGGTCATCGGCGATCTGGCCGGTTTCGCGGCCGCCTGTTACATGCGTGGCATCGCTTTCATCCAGATTCCCACCAGCCTGCTGGCCATGGTCGATTCCTCGGTCGGCGGCAAGACCGCCGTGGATCTGGATGCCGGCAAAAACCTGGTCGGTGCTTTCCATCAGCCGCAGGCGGTCTGGATCGACACCGCGGTTCTGGCCACCCTGCCCGATCGTGAATTCCGCGCCGGCCTGGCCGAGGTGGTGAAATACGGCGCGATTGCGGACCCGGATTTCTTCGCCTGGCTGGAACAACAGGCCGATGCCCTGTTGGCCAAAGATCCGGAGGTCTTGGCCCATGCCATCGCGCATTGCTGCCGGCAGAAAGCCGGTGTGGTTGCCCGTGATGAAACCGAACAGGGTGAGCGCGCGCTGCTGAATTTCGGACACACCTTCGGACATGCGCTGGAAGTCCTCGGGGATTACGGTGCGTTGGTGCATGGGGAAGCCGTCGCCATCGGCATGCATCTGGCGGCCGCGTATTCGGCACAGCAAGGCGTGGCACCGGAATCGGACCGGATTCGCCTCGAGCAGCTCTTGTCCCGCTTCGGATTACCCACTGCCATGCCCACCGGCGTAGACAGCGAAGCGATGCTGGCCAAAATGCGTCTGGATAAGAAAGCCGTCAGTGGCAATCTGCGCCTGATTCTGTGGCACGGTATCGGCAAAGCCTTCATTGCCGACAATGTCGATGCCGCCCTGCTTCAAGACTCTCTGAAAAGCCGTGCTGGCCAGGCTTGACCTGAATCAAGCCGATGCCCTTGATTTGGACTATGCTGAACACACCAACCACCACCGGAGTCGCATCATGAAAGCCAATGTCGGAAGCACGGATCGCAGCATCCGTATCGTTCTCGGTCTCATCATCATCGGCTGGGGCGTGATGAACGCCAACTGGCTCGGTGCCATCGGTCTGGTTCCCTTGGCCACCGCCTTCATGCGCTGGTGCCCGGCCTATCTGCCGTTCGGCATCTCCACCTGCAAAACGGAATGAATGGCGCCATCACCACCATCAAAGCCGGTATCGGATTCGGTACCGCGCTGGCGATTACCATTTCCTGGAGCGTGAATAAATCCATTCTGTGGGCCATCGTGCATGGCTTTCTGTCCTGGATTTATGTCATTTACTTCGCGTTGTTCAAGGGCTGAGCGGCTCGGAACGCCTGAAACCGCGATACAATAGCGGCCATGCGCGTTCTCATGCAACAACCCCCGCAAGGCCTTGAATCGCCCCGTTATGTCAGCATCAGCCTGCAGCAGGATCTGCTGGGCGGCTGGTTGCTGGTCCGCGAGTCCGGACTGATCGGCGGCAAAAGCCAGCTGAAACGCGAACAGTTCCTCGACGACGAGCCCGCCCTCGCGGCATTCGAGAAAGCACGCGCCGCTCACTCGAAAAAAGGCTATCAGGTCATGTTCATCCAAGGCGTGGCGGAACCGAAATCATGAATACCCGTTTTCTCGACACCATCGCCGGCAAGCCGGTTGACGCCACCCCCGTCTGGCTGATGCGTCAGGCCGGCCGTTACCTGCCGGAATACCGCGCCACCCGCGCCAAGGCCGGCAGCTTCATGGGTTTGGCCACCAACCCGGAGCTGGCCTGCGAAGTCACCCTGCAGCCGCTGGAACGCTACGATTTGGATGCCGCCATCCTTTTTTCCGACATCCTGACCGTGCCCGATGCCATGGGTCTGGGCTTGAGTTTTGCCGAAGGCGAAGGTCCGCGCTTTGCGCGTCCGGTGCGAACGGCTGCCGATATCGCCAAACTGGCGGTTCCGGATATCGGCACCGAACTGCGTTATGTCACCGATGCGGTCAGCCTGATCCGCCGTGAGCTCCATGGCCGTGTGCCGCTGATCGGATTTTCCGGAAGCCCCTGGACCCTGGCCTGCTACATGGTTGAAGGTGGCGGCTCCGACAACTTTGCCCGTATCAAATCCTTGGCGCTGAATGAGCCCAAGTTGATGCACCGACTTCTGGAAGTGGTTACCGACTCGGTCATCGCCTATCTGCACGCCCAATACCAGGCCGGCGCGCAGGCGCTGATGGTGTTCGATACCTGGGGCGGCGTGCTGCCACCGCATGTGTATCGCGAATTCTCGCTGCGTTATTTAACCCGCATTGCACAAGCCCTGCCGCGCGGTGAAGGCGAGGAAAGATGCCCGCTGATTTTATTCGGCAAAGGCAATGCGCCGTATCTTGAAGAGCTGGCCGCCAGCGGCGCCGAAGGCGTCGGTGTGGATTGGCTGGTATCGCTGGAAGAAGCCCGTCGCCGCACCGGCGGCAAGGTCGCGCTGCAGGGCAATCTCGATCCGGTCACCTTATATGCCGAGCCGGACACCATCCGTGCCGAAGTGGCGCGCACGCTGGCCAGCTACGGCCATGGTTCGGGACATGTGTTCAATCTCGGCCACGGCATGTCGCCCGACATGAATCCGGATCACGTCAAAGTGCTGGTGGATGCGGTACATGAGCTCAGCCGGCCGTATCACGCCTGATTCAAAGGGGATGGGCCAACAAAAAAGCCGGATCAAATCCGGCTTTTTTGCATTCAGGCATCCGGCCCGAGGGCGGATTTGCGCCGGGCGGCCTCTTCTTCACTGAGCAACTCGCCCTCCCACTTGCCGATGACTGCCGAAGCGATGGAATTGCCGACGGCATTGGTGGCCGAACGGCCCATGTCGAGGAAGCGGTCGATGCCCAGAATCAGCACCATGCCTTCCACCGGCAAGCCGAACTGCGCCAGCGTACCGGCGATGACCACCAGCGAGGCCGAGGGAATACCCGCCATGCCTTTGGAAGTGACCATCAAGGTCAACAGCATGGCAATCTGCGTGCCGAGTGTCATTTCGATGCCGTACACCTGGGCGATGAAGATGGCCGCGAAGGCGCAGTACATCATCGATCCGTCGAGATTGAAGGAGTAGCCCAGCGGCATCACGAAGCTGGAGATCTTGCGGCTGACCCCGAACCGGTCGAGTGCGTCGAGTATTTTCGGATAGGCCGCTTCCGAAGAAGCGGTCGCGAACGACAGGAAGAAAGCCTCCTTGATTTCGTGCAGCAGCGAATAGACGCGGCGTCCGAGGAAGAAGTGGCCGACTGCGACCAGCAGCAGCCAGAGCGTGACCAGCGCCAGATAGAAACACAGGATGAATTTCAGGTAGGTCAGCAGAATACCGAGACCCTGGTTGGCGACGGCACCGGCCATGGCGGCGAACACCGCGAACGGCGCGAACTTCATGACGTAGCCGGTGATTTTGATCATCACATGCGAAAGCTGTTCGATCATGTCCTGAAGGGTCTGGCCGGACTTGCCGAGCGAGCCCAGGGCGACACCGAAGAACAGCGAGAACACCACGATCTGCAGCAGTTTGTTTTCGCCCAGGGCATTGCCGCCGGCGGCATTGATGATCGACGTCGGAATCAGCTGGTTGGTGACGAAGGCCACGAACCCGGAATCATGCACGCCGCTCTGGAAGTTGGCCAGCTTTTCCTGGCTGGCGGCGATCATTTCAGCGGTCGGCGGCGCAAGGCCTGCTCCGGCACCAGGCTGCAGCACGTTGGCGAATATCAGACCCATCGCCAGGGAAATCAGGGAGGCAATGACGAACCAGCCCAAGGCTTTCATGCCGACGCGGCCGACACCGCCGGTGTTGCCCATGTGCGCGATGCCGATGACCAGTGTCGAGAACACCAAGGGGGCGATGATCATCTTGATGGCCCGCAGGAACAGCGTAGCCAGCAAGGTCACATAGGACATGTCGACGGTGATGACTTTGGTGTTGACCAGCCAGCCAAAGACGATGCCCAGCCCCATGGCGATGATAATCCACACGGCCAGCCGTTCGGCGCCCTTTTTATCCGTTAGATCCGATGACGACACCCTGCACCCTTTGCGCCGAAGGGCGCCTGCAATCAAACAGTCTGCATTGTGGCGTCAGCGCCGGTGCCGGTCAAGCCATCAGCGGCAGAACCGGCGACAAACGCCGGCCCTGCCATGCCCATCGGCTTATTTGCGGAAGATCAGACCGGCACCTTCGGCATCAACCCGCACGGTATCGCCGGACACGAACTCGCCGCCGAGGATCTTGTTGGCCAGCGTATTCTCCAGAAGCTGCTGGATGGCGCGTTTGAGCGGGCGTGCACCGTATACCGGATCGAAGCCCTGCGAGCCTAGCAGATCCAACGTTGCCGTACTCAGTTGCAGGGTAATGCCACGCTCGGCAAGGCGTTTGGCCAAAGAACGCGTCTGGATTTCGGCAATGGCCCGGATGTGTTCGGCCGCCAGCGGGTGGAACACCACGATGTCGTCGAGTCGGTTGATGAATTCCGGGCGGAAATGCGACTGCACCGAGCCCATCACCGCCGCCTTCATCTGCGTGTAGGCTTCCGGACTCAGGCCCTGGCGCTCGGCGATTTCCTGGATGTGCTGGGAGCCGAGGTTGGAGGTCATCACAATCACCGCGTTGCGGAAATCGACGGTCCGGCCCTGGCCATCGGTCAAGCGGCCGTCGTCGAGCACCTGCAACAGGATATTGAAAACATCCGGATGCGCCTTCTCGACTTCATCAAGCAGGATCACCGAATACGGACGCCGGCGCACGGCTTCGGTCAGATAACCGCCTTCTTCATAGCCGACATAACCCGGAGGCGCACCGATCAGGCGCGACACCGAATGTTTCTCCATGAACTCGCTCATGTCGATGCGGACCATGGCATCGGGACTGTCGAACAGGAATTCGGCCAGCGCCTTGCACAGCTCGGTCTTGCCGACACCGGTCGGCCCGAGGAACAGGAACGAACCATTCGGCCGGTTCGGATCGGAAAGGCCGGCACGCGAACGGCGGATGGCGGCGGACACCGAAGTCACCGCCTCGTCCTGGCCGATGACCTTGCGATGCAGTTCGCCTTCCATGCGCAGCAGTTTCTCGCGTTCGCCTTCCAGCATCTTGTTGACCGGGATGCCGGTCCAGCGCGACACCACTTCCGCGATTTCATCAGCGGTCACTTTGTCCTGCAGCAGTTTGAAGCCGTGGGTCTCGACCGCCATGGCCGCACCCAACTGTTTCTCCAATTCCGGAATGCGGCCGTACTGGATCTCGCTCATCAAGGCGATGTCCTGCTTGCGCTGCGCGGCATCGAGCTCAAGGCGCGCCTGCTCCAACTGCTCCTTGATGCGGGTGGTGCCGGTCAGGGTGGCTTTTTCGGCTTTCCAGATTTCCTCCAGATCGCTGAACTCGCGTTCCAGTTTGTCGATCTCCTGCTCGAGATCGTCCAGACGCTGCTTGGATTCGCGGTCTTTTTCTTTCTTCAGAGCTTCCCGCTGCATCTTGAGTTGGATCAGACGGCGCTCCATGCGGTCCAATTCTTCCGGCTTGGAATCGATTTCCATGCGGATGCGCGATGCGGCCTCGTCCATCAGGTCGATGGCTTTGTCCGGCAGTTGGCGGTCGGCGATGTAACGGTGCGAAAGCGTCGCCGCCGCAACGATGGCCGGATCGGTGATTTCCACGCCGTGATGGACGGCGTAGCGCTCTTTCAAACCCCTCAGGATGGCGATGGTGTCTTCCACCGAGGGCTCGCCGACGAAGACTTTCTGGAAGCGGCGTTCAAGCGCGGCATCCTTCTCCACGTACTGGCGATACTCATCGAGCGTGGTGGCACCGATGCAATGCAGCTCGCCGCGGGCCAGCGCCGGTTTCAGCATGTTGCCGGCATCCATGGCGCCCTCGCCCTTGCCGGCGCCGACCATGGTATGCAGCTCGTCGATGAACAGGATGACATTGCCTTCCTGTTTCGAAAGATCACTCAGCACCGCCTTCAGTCGCTCTTCGAATTCGCCGCGGTATTTGGCGCCGGCAATCAGCGCACCCATGTCGAGCGCGAGCACGCGCCGGCCGCGCAGGCCTTCGGGCACTTCGTTGTTGATGATGCGCTGGGCCAGCCCCTCGACGATGGCGGTCTTGCCGACGCCGGGCTCGCCGATCAGCACCGGGTTGTTCTTGGTGCGGCGTTGCAGCACCTGGATGGTACGGCGGATTTCTTCATCGCGGCCGATGACCGGATCAAGCTTGCCGATTTCGGCACGCTCGGTCAGGTCGATGCAGTACTTCTCCAAAGCCTGCCGATTTTCCTCGGCATTGGCATCGGTCACCGTCTCACCGCCGCGCAAGGCTTGAATGGCCTGCTCGAGTTTGGCTTTGTCGGTGCCGGCGGAATTCAAAGCGCGCCCAGCCGGGCCGCTGTCGCCGGCAACGGCCAGCAGAAACCATTCGCTGGCAATGAATTGGTCCTGATGCTGTTGCGCCAGTTTGTCGGTCTGGTTGAGCAGACGCGACAATTCATTACCGACCGAGACCTGACCGTCCTGACCGGCCACTTTCGGCAATTGCTCGAGCGCTTCGCTGAGTTTCTGTTTTAGCACCGGCAAATTGACGCCAGCCTGACGCAGCACCGGCAGGCTGTTGCCGCCTTGCTGGTCAATCAAGGCCAGCAGCAAGTGAGCCGGTTCAATCAGGCTGTGATCGCGGCCGACGGCCAGACTCTGGGCATCGCTCAAAGCCTGCTGGAATTTACTGGTGAATTTATCGATACGCATGTGGCACCCCTTTCATGGATTGCGCCCCAAGGCGCCTGTCTATGAAATTGGGGTGCCAGAGGCGCTCTTCAAGGCCGCCGTTCAGCTTGGATTGGGCTCAAAGCTTGGCCAACTCCGCTTTCGGCTCCTTGAATGCCGGGTCGAGCTTCAGCGCGCTTTGAAACGCCGCACGTGCTTCGGTTTTCTTTCCGGCCTTGGCATACAGCTGGCCAAGCCGATAATAGGCGTGCTGGTTGGCCGGCTCGTTGGCCATCCGCGGCAGCTTGAGGTATTTCTGCAAGGCGGTGATGCCCTCCTCCAGATTCTGCCCGCTCAACACACTGGTACGCCCGATCTGATACCAGGCCGCACCGGCGGCGGCATCCTGTGTGATCCATGCCCGGAAATGACGGAAGGCATCATTGAAGCGGTTGGCCTGCTGGTAGCCGATTCCCAGGGCCAGTCGGATGCCGGCATCGGACGGCTTGGCGGCATAAGCCGCTTCATAGGATTTGAGCACACCGGCGTTGTCTTTCTCCGCCAACTGGATCTGTGCCCGGGCCATGTGACCGCGCGCGGCATCACGCTTGCCGATTTCACGGGCTTGCACCAGCGCTTTGTCCTTGCCACCGCCAATCGCCGAGGGCGCCTGCAGATAGAACTGCAGCAGGGCACTGCGGGCATCCAGATTATTCGGATCCAAGGCGACGGTTTTCTCGAACGCATCGCGCAATTTCGGTGCCATGCCCATCTTTGAAATCATGCCGACCTCGCCGATGCGATTGCCGTAGGCATTGCCGAGCCAGAACTGGGCCTGCGCGCTATTCGGCGCCAGCGTCACCGCTTTCTCGCCAGCAGTCACCGCCGCCTCGGATTTTCCCTGCATCACACGGGCCCGGGTCAGCAGGGTCCAGGCTTCGGCGTTCTTGGGATTGGCCTTGGCATAGGCTTCGGCATTGGCCAAGGCGCGTTTGTCGCCCGCCTGTAATTGTGCGGTGATTTCCTGCGGGGTAGCGGCCTGAAGCGTGGCACTGAAAAGCAGGGCAAGAAACAGCAAGCGCAGGATCATGGTGCGGATTCCGAATTGAGTTGCAGGCAGTGTATCGGCGTCAATGACCCTCCGTCACTGCCGGAAGTCATGCCATCCAGATCAGGCTGGCCATGCGACCGGTGCGCTGTTCGCGCCGGTGCGAATAAAAACGGATATCGGCAAGCGTGCAATGCTCCCCGCCATAGACCCGAGTTACGCCGCAGGCGGTCAGACGTTGCCGCGCGATGGCGGGCATATCAATCCGGTAATGCCCCGGGCGGGTCGGCGTGAATGCCGATGCGGCATCTTCATCGACCGAGACAAATGCCTGCCGGACCTCTTCGCCGACCTCATAGCGCGCCGCACCGGCGGCCGGGCCCAACCACGCCAACAGGGTTTCAGGTGGGGATTGCATGGCGTCGACCGTCGCCTCCAGCATGCCGGCCGCCAACCCGCGCCAACCGGCATGGGCGGCGGCAACTTCCGTGCCGGACGTATTGCAGAACAACACCGGCAGGCAGTCGGCGGTCAGCACCGCCAGCACGCTTCCGGGAATTTCGGTGACTGAGGCATCGGCCAGCGGGTCGCTGCCGCGCGTGCCATCATCGCTGACCACCTCGATGCCATGCACCTGATGCAACCATAAGGGTTCGCCCGGCAACCGGTACTCCCGACGCAGCGCCTCGCGGTTGGCTTGCACATCCATCGGCGAGTCCCCGCAGCGGGCGCCCAGATTGAAACGGTAGAACGGCAGTTCGGAAACACCCGGCCCCAGACGCGTGGTGGTGAAGGCATGGATATTGGCCGGCACCGGCCAGTCGGGCCGGAGGATGTCGCTCATGCCGCGTTGAATTGGCGGGTGTCGTCGCGCAGGGTGTCGATCAGGGCGACCATGTCGGCCGGCAAGGGCGATTCGAAACTCAGGGTGTCGCCGCTGACCGGATGGGTGAATGACAGTTTCTCGGCATGCAGGGCCTGCCGGCGGAACGCGCGCAGTGCCTCGACCAACGCATCGGTCGCGGCCTTCGGCAGCTTGAACGACCCGCCGTACAGCGGATCACCGATCAGCGGATGTTTGACATAGGCCATGTGCACGCGGATCTGATGGGTGCGGCCGGTTTCGAGACGGCATTCCACCACGGTATGGCTGCGGAATTTCTCACGGACGCGGTAGTGGGTGATGGCCTCGCGGCCCGTGCCTGGCTTCGACACTGCCATGCGGATGCGGTCGTGCGGATGGCGGTCAATCGGCGCGTCAACGGTGTTGCCGGCCACCATCGGGCCCTGCACTACCGCCACATACTGGCGGTGCACGGCGCGCGATGACAATTGTTCAATCAGGCCGGCGTGCGCCCGCAAGGAACGCGCCACCACCATCAGGCCGGAGGTGTCTTTATCCAAGCGGTGCACAATCCCGGCACGCGGCAACTGCGCGAGTTCCGGATCATAATGCAGCAGGGCATTGACCATGGTGCCGCGCGGGTTACCGGCCCCCGGGTGCACCACCAGGCCGGCCGGCTTGTTGACCACCAGCACATCGGCATCGGCATAGAGCACCTCGAGCGGAATGTCCTCGGCAACAGCATCGGTTTCGACTTGCTGGCGGGCAGCCAGCGTGACGGTTTCGCCGCCGTTGACCGCCACTTTCGGCTTGACCATTTCGCCATCGAGCAGGGCATCACCCGACTTGATCCATTCGGTCAGACGCGAACGCGAGAACTCGGGGAACATTTCGGCCAGAGCTTGGTCGAAACGTTTGCCCGCCACATGCTCAGGCACCGTGGCTTCAATGCATTCGGGTTCGTTTTCTTCGATGGCGTCTGGCGCGGTCTGGTTCATGGAATCAATGGCTTAGCGCTTCGCGCGGGAAATAATCGTGGAGCTCGATGCGAGCTTAGGGTATTATCCACTAATTGCCGACTTGGCGCTTAACTATGAAATTTATGACGCTTTCCGCCCCTTCCCGCCTGCTTGCCATCCTGTTTTTGTTGGCCTCGCTGAGCGCCTGCCAGACGACGAAGGAATTTTTCGGCATGGACGGCACCAAGAAGCTGCCGGAAACCGAAACCTTGGAGCTCGAGCCGCTGTATGCGCTGGGTGTCAAGGAACTCGAAGGCCAGAATTACGACACGGCCGAGCGCACCTTCATCCGCCTGGTGGCCCGCTTCCCTTACGGCGAATTGTCCGAGAAAGCACAGATCAATCTGGCCTACACCCAGTACAAACTGTCCAAGCCGGAAGAAGCGACCTCCACCATCAGCCGCTTCATCAAGACCTACCCGACCAATGCGGACATCGACTACGCTTATTACCTCAAGGCGCTGATCAATTTCGACCGCGAAAACCGCTGGCTGGCGAAAATCGCCCGCCTCGACACCTCGGCCCGAGATCTGGGCGCGGCCCAGCAGAGTTACAACGACTTCAATGATGTGGTGCGCCGTTTCCCGACCAGCAAATACGCCGAAGAATCGCGGCAGCGCATGATTTACCTGCGCAACCGCCTGGCCCAGCATGATCTTACCGTCGGCATGTACTACTACGAACGGGATGCCTATGTTTCGGCGGTCGGCCGTGCCAAGTATGTTCTGGAAACCTACCCGCAGTCGGATTTCGATGATGATGCCGTTGCCCTGCTGGCGGCCTCCTACAAGAAACTCGGACAGGACGGTCTGTCACAGGATGCCCGTCGCGTTCTGGAAAGCAACTACCCGGAACATCCGTATCTGACCGGCAATTGGCCGACGCGCCGTTCGCGCTGGAACCACCTCAACCCGTTCGCGGGCGAAATCCAGAACTGATCAGAGGCCGTAACCCGAACTGATCGGGTAACGGCGTTCACGGCCGAAGGCACGCCGCGACAGTTTCGGCCCGGGCGCCGCCTGACGGCGCTTCCATTCCGAAATACGCACCAAGCGCAGCATGCGCGCGGTCTCGTGCGCCACATCATGGCCCGGCCATTGCGGCGTCAATTCATCGATGATTTCCTGCGGCGTGCGTTCGCCGTCGATGCTTGCTTTCAGAATGGCATCCAGCAGCGCATACGGCGGCAGGGAATCCTGATCGGTCTGGTTTTCGCGTAACTCCGCCGAGGGTGCGCGGTCGATGACACCTTGCGGAATCACCTCGCCGTCGCCCTGCCGATTACGCCAGGCACATACGGCATAGACCTCGGTCTTGTATAGATCCTTGATCGGCGCATAGCCGCCGCACATGTCGCCGTAGATGGTGGCATAGCCGACCGCATATTCGCTTTTGTTGCCGGTGGTCAGCAGCAGGCCGCCTTTCTTATTGGCCAGCGCCATCATCAGGGTACCGCGGCAGCGTGACTGCAGATTCTCTTCAGTGACATCCGCAGGCAGTCCGCTGAATGAGGGCGCCAAGGCCTGCAGAAAACCGCTGAACGGGGCTTCAATGGCGATGGTTTCCAGCGCAATGCCAAGCTTTCCGGCCTGGACTTCGGCCAGATCGTTGCTCAGATCGGCGGTATAACGTGAGGGCAAACGCACGGCAGTGACGTTACCGGCACCGAGCGCGTCCACCGCCAAGGCCAGCACCAGCGACGAATCAACCCCGCCGGACAGCCCGAGCAGCGCCTTGGAAAAACCGTTCTTGCCGCAGTAATCGCGGATGCCGCGCACCATGGCGCGATAGGCCAGGGATTCGAAACTCTCATCGCGTTCGTCCGGCCAATCCACTTTGCGGAATTTCCCGCGGGCCGGATCGAAATCGGCCAGCAACAGGTGTTCGGCGAAGCATTCGGCATTGGCATGGATCATGCCATCGGCATCGGCCAACACGCTGGATCCGTCGAACACCACTTCGTCCTGACCGCCGACGGTATTGAGATAGGCGATGGCGGTGCCGGTTTCGCGCACACGTCCGGTCAACAGCACATCCCGCTGAGCGGTCTTGCCGTGCTCGAACGGCGAGGCGTTCGGCACCAGCACCAGCTGCGCGCCGGCGGCCACGCACTGGGCGATCGGTTCGGCGAACCAGACATCCTCGCAGATGATCACGCCGAGCGTAACGCCCTTGACCGTGAACGTACAGGGATCGGCATCGGCGGCGAAATAGCGGCGCTCATCGAACACCGCATAATTGGGCAGTTCCTGCTTGTGGTAAACCGCGGCGATGGCACGGTCCTGAATGATGTTGGCGGCATTGAACACCACCGCACCCACGGCGCGCGGCGAGGGCAGTACCACGGTGATGCCCTGCACCTGCGCGGCGATTTCGGCAAGGGTACGCTCGCAGTCGGCGAGGAAGCCCGGACGCAACAGCAGATCTTCCGGCGGATAACCGCTCAAAGCCAGTTCCGGAAACAACAGCACATCGGCGCCGGCGGATTTGGCCTGTTCCACCAGCTTCAAGATTTTTTCGGCATTGCGCGCGAGCGCACCGACCGGAAAATCGTGCTGCGCCATCGCCAGTCGGAGGGTGTCATTCATGCGGCTATTGTAAAGGAGGGGCGAAAAAAAGGGCGAACCCAAGGTTCGCCCTTTTCATCATGACCGAAGCGCCGATTTACAGCGCGGCCATGCGCGCGGCAATGGCTTTGCCCAGATCACCCGGCGATTTCACCGTGGTCACGCCGGCCTTTTCCAAAGCCGCGAATTTACCGGCGGCGGTACCTTGGCCGCCGGAGGCGATGGCACCGGCATGACCCATACGCTTGCCTTCCGGGGCGCTGGCGCCGGCGATGAAGCCAACCACCGGTTTGGTCACGTGCTTGGCGATGAACTCGGCCGCTTCTTCTTCGGCGCTGCCGCCGATTTCGCCGACCATGATGATGCCCAGGGTCTGCGGATCGGCCTGAAACAGCTTCAGGCAATCGATGAAGTTCATACCCTGCATGGGATCGCCACCGATGCCGATGCAGGTCGACTGGCCAAGGCCGGCGTCGGTGGTCTGCTTGACCGCTTCATAGGTGAGCGTGCCGGAGCGCGAGACGATGCCGATTTTGCCCGGCAGATGGATGTGGCCCGGCATGATGCCGATTTTGCATTCGCCCGGGGTGATGATGCCGGGGCAGTTCGGTCCGATCAGAACGGTATCCGGATAGGCCTTCAGGCTGTTCTTGACGCGCAGCATGTCGAGCACCGGGATGCCTTCGGTGATGCAGACGATGACCTGGATGCCGGCATCGGCCGCTTCCAGGATGGCATCGGCCGCAAACGGCGGTGGCACGTAGATGACCGAGGCATCGGCGCCGGTAGCGGCGACCGCTTCGCTGACGGTATTGAACACCGGCAGACCGATGTGCTGGCTGCCGCCCTTGCCGGGTGTGACGCCGCCGACGACCTGGGTGCCGTAATCCAGCATCTGTTGGGCGTGGAAGGTGCCTTGTGTGCCGGTGAACCCCTGCACGATGACTTTGGTGGTTTTGTTGACGAGAACGCTCATTCTTCTGATTCCTTCAATTAGGCGCGCGCGGCGGCCACGACTTTCTGGGCGCCGTCGTTGATGTCGTCGGCAGCGGTGATGGCCAAGCCGCTGTTCTTCAGCAGCTCCTTGCCTTTTTCGACGTTGGTGCCTTCCAGACGCACCACCACCGGCACTTTGACATCGACTTCCTTGACCGCGGCGATGATGCCTTCGGCGATCATGTCGCAGCGCACGATACCGCCGAAGATGTTGACGAAGATGGCTTTGACCTTGTCCGAGCTCAGAATCAGCTTGAAGGCTTCGGTGACGCGTTCTTTGGTGGCGCCGCCGCCGACATCCAGGAAGTTGGCCGGCGAGCCGCCGCTGAGCGAAATCACGTCCATGGTCGCCATGGCCAGACCGGCGCCGTTGACCATGCAGCCGATATCGCCGTCCATGGTCACGTAGTTCAGGTCGTGCTGGCTGGCCAGCACTTCGGTACTGTCTTCCTGACGGATGTCGCGCATGGCGGCCAGTTCCGGATGGCGGAAGGTGGCGTTGTCGTCGGAGTTGATCTTGCCGTCGAGCACGGCCAGATCGCCCGAGCTCAGGATGGCCAAGGGATTCAGTTCAACCAGTGCCAGATCTTTTTCGTTGAACAGCTTATACAGGCCGAGCATGATTTTGCTGAGCTGGCCGACCTGCTTGGCGTTCAGGCCGAGTTCGAAGCCGAGCTTGCGGCACTGGTAGGCCTGCAGACCCTGGACGAAGTCGACATGCACGGCCTTGATGGCGTCCGGATTGGTCTTGGCGACCTGTTCGATGTCCATGCCGCCTTCGGCGCAGGCGATGAAGGTGATGCTCTTGCTGGCGCGGTCAACCAGCACCGACAGGTACATTTCATTGGCGATGTCGGTGCCTTCGCAGATCAGCACGGAATCGATCGGCAGCTCCACGCCGGCGGTCTGGTAGGTCGCCATCTTGGTACCGAGCATGGCTTTGGAATACTGCTTGACCTCGTCGAAGGAGCGCGCCAGTTTGACGCCGCCGGCCTTGCCGCGGCCACCGGCATGGATCTGGGCCTTGACCACCCACATGTCGCCGGGAATCAGCTTGGCGGCAGCCACCGCCTCGTCCGGCGTCCGGGCCACGATGCCCTTGGGAACGGCGATGCCGTAATCGGCAAACAGTTGTTTCGCTTGATATTCGTGAAAGTTCATTCGACACCTGGGTTGAACGGGAAAGTCCCGGAATGGGGCACTATTGTCGCTTTTTCCGGCGCCAATGGCAAAAACAGCGGGCATCGTGCTTATACTGGAGTTCAGCCAATCCATGAAAGCAAGTGAAATCAATGGCTCCAGCCTTTGCCCAGGGAACCGATGGCCCGTTGCGCCGGCGCGAGCTCTACTACTTTGCGCTGTTCCGCTGTCTTGAGGCCGCCCTGCTTGCACTCTGGGTGTTCAGCCCGTACGCCCCCACGCCGAATCCGGTCAATCTGGAAACCCTCCAGGTTCTGAGCGGCGCTTATCTGTTCAGTGCCGCTCTGTTGTTGGTCTGGGACCGGCTGAATCCACACCCGGGGCAACTGATTGCAGGCTTGGGCGTGGACATGGCGGTGTTCGCGGTTCTGGCCTGGCTGCTTCAATCCGGCTTCCAGAGCGCGGCGCTGATGATGCTGGTCAACATGGCCGCGGCCGGCTTGCTGCTGAGCCAGCGCCGCAGCAGTGCCTTGACCTTGCTGGGCATCGGCCTGCTGTTCGGGCACTACCTGATGGCGCGCCTGCGTGGCGAAGGCGATGCCGATGTGGTGCAGACCCTGATGTTCGCCGCCAGTTATGCCGCCACCGTGCTGTTCTGCCAGATGCTGGCCAGCCAGGCCCAGCTGAGCCAGGCGCTGGCCGAAACGCGTGGCCTGCAGCTGGCGGAAATGGCACAGATGAACGAGCAGATCATCAAATGCATGCGCTCCGGCGTTATCCTGCTCGACCGCCACCACCGGGTGCTGCTCAGCAATGAAGCGGCGGGTCAATTGAGCCGACAATCCCTGCTTCGCGGCCAGGCGCTGCGGGAGTATTCCGAGGTGCTCGACAAGCGGCTCGTGCATTGGCGCAAACACCCGGAACAGCGGCCGGAAGCATTGAGTCTGTATGAAGGCGGGCCGGTGGTCATTCCGCGCTTCGTCTCGGTCACGCTCAATGAACTGAACTATCTGGTGTTCCTTGAAGACAGCCGGATATTTTCCGGCCGCGCCGATGAACTGCAGCTCGCCAATCTCGGCCGGCTGTCGGCCAGTATCGCGCACGAGATCCGCAACCCCTTGGCCGCCATCAGTTATGCCCAGCAACTGTTGGCGGAATCCGGAACCGTCAACGAAAGCGACCGCCGCATGCTGGACATCATCGGCAGCCAAAGCAAGCGCTTGAACGGCATCATCGAAAACATTCTCGCGCTGGCCCGACGCCAGACCGCCAGTCCACAGACCCTGGAAATCGGCGGCTTTCTGGCCAATCTGGTGGAAGAACACCTGAGCACGCACCCGGATGACCGCACGCTGCTGCATCTGATCCCGACACCGGCACCGGTCTTTGCCCTGTTCGACCGTTCGCATCTGCATCAGATTGTGACGGTGCTGCTGACCAATGCTCTGGTGTACGGGCATGCCCCGCACGTTCCGGCCGAAGTCCGTATCGGGGTACGCATGGACGGCCGGATCCCGGTCATCGACATCAGTGACCGCGGCCCGGGCATTCCACCGGACCAGCGCGAGCAATTGTTTACGCCGTTCCACACCACCAGTGAACACGGTACGGGCCTGGGCCTGTATATCGCCAAGCAATTAGCAGGCGCTAATCAAGCACTGTTGCGTTACGAGCCGGTGCTCGGCGGCGGCACCCGCTTCAGCCTGCGCCTGTCCGATGGACAGGCCCTTCTCAGCGATCAACTCTGAGCGATATCATGCATTTGTAACGGTACTCGCCTATACTTGAACCATGCAAAATCCTGTTGCCCTGATTGTCGATGATGAGCGCGATATCCGTGATTTGTTGAGCACGGCATTGTCGCGCATGGGTCTCGATGTGGTTTCCGCCGAGAGTATCCAGCAGGCCAAGCAGCTGCTGGGTGAAAGCCGCTTCGATCTTTGCCTGACCGATATGCGTCTGGGCGACGGCAGCGGCATCGATCTGATCACCTACGTCAACGAACATTACGCCAGCATGCCGATCGCCATGATCACCGCCTACGGCGATGTGCAGTCCGCGGTCAATGCCCTGAAAGCCGGCGCCTACGATTTCGTCAGCAAACCGGTCGATCTGGGCACCCTGCGCAAATTGGTCGAACAGGCATTGGCTCTGCGTGAACAGCACCGATTGCCGGTATCGGACATGGTCGGTGAATCCACCGGCCTGAAGAATCTTCGCGGACAGATCGAACGGCTTGCGCGCAGCCTGGCGCCCATCCTGATCGTCGGTGAAGCCGGTGTCGGCAAACAGGTGGTGGCCAAGCAGATCCATCAGCAAAGCCCACGCAACCGGGCACCGTTCCTGGAAGTGCAATGCGATGCCATTGAAGCCGACCAACTCGATACGGTGTTTTTCAGCAAGGCCGGTGCATTTATGATGGCCCAGGGCGGCACTCTGTTCATCGATCACGTGGATGCCTTGCCGCTGACGTTCCAGATCAAGCTGCACAAAGCCATCCAGGACCGCAGTATCCGCGCCATCGGTGCATTCGCCGACAGCGCCATCGATGTCCGCATCATTTCGGCCACCCGCAGGGATCTGGCACAGGAAGCCGCCGCCAAGCGCTTCCGCCACGACCTGCTGTACCGGATCAACGTCATCGAATTGCTGGTACCGCCCCTGCGCGAGCGCCGCGAAGACATCCTGCCCTTGGCCCACGCCTTCCTGGCCGAACTCGCAGAGCACAGCGGCTCGCAGGGTCGGATGCACCTGAGCGAGGCGGCCGAAGCCCTGTTGCTGCAGCACAGCTTTCCGGGCAATGTCCGCGAGTTGGAAAACATCCTTGAGCGTGCCACCGTGCTCGCCACGGGACCGGTGATTGATGCGGAAAATCTGCAGTTCAATCGTTCGGAAAGCGCCGATGGCGGCGCCGACATACCCAAAGCACTGCCGGAAGCGCTCGAACAGCTCGAGCGTTCCCAAATCCAGGCGGCCCTGGAAGCCTGCCGGTTCAACAAGACCAAAGCAGCAGCCCAACTCGGCATCACTTTTCGCGCATTACGCTACAAAATGGAAAAATTGGGCATGGAATGAGATTGATTCCGCTGCATTTTTTGCCTGATTTCCGTGATGCGCTTCAAATTAAATACGCCGATTGTGTCAACACTGTAAACATTTCATCTGTTTCCTGATAAAACCCGCTGAACTGCTTGAAATCTCTTTAATTACCCATCAGATTGATATCCGCATGCACGCGGATGAAAGGGGACACTCCTAAGGCATGCCACTGGTTATTACAGGAGCACACTTATGAAAACCCTCAATAAAGGCTTTACCCTGATTGAACTGATGGTCGTGATTGCGGTCATCGGCATCCTTCTGGCCATCGCGTTGCCCACCTACGCCGATTACTCCGCCCGCGCCAAAGTTTCCGAGGGCATCAGTTTGGCTGGTGCCGCCAAAACAGCAGTGAGCGAATTCCGCTTGTCTACCAGCCGTTGGCCGAGTGCCAATGCTTCCGCGGGTCTACCGGCCGCAGCATCCATCACCGGTCATGATGTCGGCTCGGTCGCCGTCTCCGGTGCCGGGCTGATTACCGTGACGTTCGCGTCGATGGATCCCGCTATCCATGCCAAAACCCTGGTGCTGACGCCGGCCTACGGTGGCGGATCGATGACCTGGAGCTGCAATACCGGCTCGACGCTGGAAGAACAGTATCTGCCCGCCG
This sequence comes from uncultured Gammaproteobacteria bacterium, assembly GCA_903942465.1. Taxonomy (GTDB): domain Bacteria; phylum Pseudomonadota; class Gammaproteobacteria; order Xanthomonadales; family Xanthomonadaceae; genus Arenimonas. The sequence continues at coordinate 6,096 of CAJAPA010000004.1, read as the reverse complement.
ATTGCCGTTGAGTTCCGGCTACGTTTGAAAGCATGCCCCGCACCCGCGGGGCATTTTTCTGCGCATCTACTTGCGTAGCCCCTTTGAGGGGGCTGCCACAGCAGTCCGGGATGTGACGCTCTGCGTCACTATTGGCCAAAAAACGGCCAAATATACCTGCCATTTTTGTGACTAAGCACTTATTTTTAATCATTTTTCCCAATAGCTGCCCAGGCCGAATAAAACACTTGCGAACCCATTTAATTTGGGGCATCTTTATCAGGCACCCCACGGCGGTTGCAATTCAACGCTGCCGCAGTGTGTCGACACGTCGCAAACCAAACATTTTTCCTAAAGGGGATAAATCATGAAATCCATCCAAAAAGGCTTCACCCTGATTGAACTGATGATCGTCATCGCGATCCTCGGCATCCTGATGGCCATCGCCATTCCGGCTTATCAAGACTACACCGTCCGCGCGAAAGTGTCGGAAGGCATGAATCTGGCCGGCGCCGCCAAACTGGCTGTTTCTGAAACCAAATCCTCGACTGGTAAATTTCCTGCAACAAACGGTTCTGCCGGCCTTCCGACTGCCGCCTCCATCAACGGCAACGATGTCAGCGACATTGCTCTTTCAGGCTCAGGCGTGATTACCATAACCTATTCGTCAACTGAAGCTGCCATTAACAATCAAACTTTGATTTTGACCCCTAGCTATTCAACGGGCTCGGTCAAGTGGACCTGCCTGACCGGCACTGTGCAAGACAAGCACAAGCCTGCCAACTGCCGCTGATAGCGCCTGTTCGCACAAGGAAGCCCCCGCAAGGGGGCTTTTTTATGCGTTACTATCTGTACGGGAATACGAATGAATGAACTATCTTCAAAAAATAAAATCATCGCGACAGGACTAGTTGCTCTGCTGGCACTCTATTTTTGCTTGGTTCAATCCGCACTTTCCGGTCCATTCGTTTTTGATGACTTCCCGAATCTCGAAAATCTACAGATTCTAAATAATGGCCTGAATAGCCATTCTCTAGGCCGCTATCTTGCAGCGTTCACAGGCAGTCCCGGACGGCCCATCGCCGCACTGAGCTTCCTGATTAATGATTATGCCTGGCCAAGCAATCCTTACGGGTTCAAATACACCAATGTGTTGATTCATCTGCTAAACGGCGTACTGCTGTTCGGTCTATTACGGCAGCTGGCCAAAGCTGCGCCAGAAATCATGCCGCAAAGTCCGCTTTGGCCCCTTCTGACCAGTGCGGCCTGGCTGTTCCATCCATTGCAGCTGTCGGCACAGATGTTAGTGGTACAGCGGATGACCTTGCTCTCTGCAAGCTTCTGCCTGATCGGCTTATGGGCGTACACCGCACTGCTGATGCGGGCGAAAAACGCACCGGGCGTATTCATGGCCATAGCAGCACTTGGCGCGTGCACCATTCTGGCCTTCCTGTGCAAGGAAAATGGCACGCTGCTGCCTCTGCTGGCTTGGGTATTGAATGCCACTCTGCTACACGATGTGCTGGCCGGAAAATCGAATCTGATGCAGCACCTCACGCGTGCGGCATGCATTATTCCTTCGGCAATGCTATTCGCTGCAATCGCATATATGGCGACACGGCCCGGAACGTTCGAGAGCCGTGAATTCGGCCTGATGGAACGCCTCATGACCCAGACCCATGTGCTGGCCGATTACGTGCGCCATATTCTGATCCCGCGCCTATCCGGCAGCGGCATCTACTTCGACGACTTCCCCGTCTATCGCACCTGGACCCAGCCCATCAGTACCCTTCTGCTGGCGGCAGGCATCATCGCGGGCCTGGTTTTGGCGATCGTCAAAGGCAGGACTTTCCCGATACTCGGCTTTGCCATTCTGTGGTTTTTCGCCGGCCATGCCATGGAATCGAGCATTCTGGATCTGGAGCTCTACTTCGAGCACCGTAATTATCTGCCCCTGCTCGGACCAGTTGTCGCGCTCTCGGCCTGGGCATTCTCCTATGGCCCACGGCGCACACTCGGCATCGGTCTGTTTTCACTCTGGCTTGCGCTGCTCATGGCCATCACTGCACTGCAGGCGCCGGTTTGGGGCAACGCCCGCCTGCTGACCACGCTTTGGGCAAAGGAACGGCCCATGTCCCTGCGTGCCACCCAGGAACTGGCCAAATTCCAATATGATCAGGGCCAAGTGCAAGCGGCTGCAGACACCTTAATGGATGGATACCACCGCGGCATTGCCTATGCGGATTTACCCATGACCAGCCTGCTCGCACAGTGCTGGCGACCGGAGATCCATTCTGCAGTTGACCTGTATCAGGAAAGCTTACGCTCCATTCGTAGCAGCCCCTACTCGAACAGCGTGCTGAAATCCTTGTTGCTTCTGCGGCAGGCCGCCCAGGAAGATGTCTGCCCGAAAACGATAACCACAAAACAATGGCTGGCGATGAGTGATGCATTACTTGCCAATCCGAAATTCCTGAAGATTGCCGAATCGCACATCCGCATCGAGCGCGCCAAGCTTTATACCCATGAACGCAATCTTGACCTGACCATGAACGAATTGGAACGCGCCTACGCCGTGGCCCCAACTGTAGAATTGAGCCAGAAAATCGCCGAAACACTGTTGAGTGCCGGCCTAGTGGATGACGCGGAAGTCTGGCTGAAGAAAGGCCTGCAGCTTAAGCAACCTTACTTCGATCGTTTGATGAATGACCCCACCCAGCATTCCAGGCAAATACTCCAGCAGATCGAACAATTATATACGCCGGAATCAGCCGCAATCCCTCCCGGGAAGTAGTCTTTGCTGGAGCCATCGGTTATGATGAAACCGAATCCACACCTCCGGAAAAGCCATGCTCACAGCCGATAGGAAACGCGCACTGATCACCGGCATCACCGGCCAGGACGGTTGCTATCTGGCTGAACTGCTCCTCGCCAAGGGCTATGAGGTACACGGCATCAAGCGGCGGTCGTCCTCATTCAATACCGACCGCATCGACCACCTGTACCAGGATCCGCACCAGCAGGAGAGGCGTTTTTTCCTGCATTACGGCGATTTGACCGACGCCACCAATCTGATCCGCATACTGCAGCAGGTGCAGCCGGACGAAGTCTACAATCTCGGTGCACAGAGCCATGTGCAGGTTTCATTTGAAACCCCCGAATACACCGCCAATTCCGATGCCGTTGGCACCTTGCGCCTGCTGGAAGCCATCCGCATTCTGGGAATGGAAAGCAAAACCCGGTTTTATCAGGCCTCGACTTCCGAAATGTACGGCAAGGTCCAGGAAACACCGCAGTCCGAAACTACCCCGTTCTACCCACGCTCGCCTTATGGTGCCGCCAAGCTTTATGCCTACTGGATTACGGTGAATTACCGCGAAGCCTATGGACTGCACGCCAGCAACGGCATTCTGTTCAACCACGAATCGCCGGAGCGCGGCGAAACCTTCGTGACACGCAAAATCACCCGGGCCCTGGCGCGCATCCATCTGGGACTGCAGGACTGCCTGTATCTCGGCAACCTCGATGCCCTGCGCGACTGGGGACACGCCCGCGATTATGTGCAGGCCATGTGGCTGATGCTGCAACAGGACATCCCGGATGACTATGTGATTGCAACTGGCAAGCAATATTCAGTCAGGGATTTCGTCAATGTAGCCGCCGCGGAACTGGGAATGACCCTGAGCTGGCATGGCCGCGGTACCGGGGAATATGCGGAAGTTGCCAGTGTGCCTGCCGACTCGAAAGCGAAGCCGGGCCAACACATCGTCGCCATCGATCCACGTTACTACCGCCCGACCGAGGTGGACAGCCTGCTCGGCAATCCGGACAAGGCCAAGCGCGTTCTGGGCTGGACGGCCGAAACCCCGTTTGAGGCGCTGGTGCGTGAAATGGCGCTTGCGGATCTGGATAATGCCCGCAAAGACGCCCTGGTCAGCGATGCCGGCTACCGCACCGCAAAACACAGCGACTGATGGACATCGGCGCGAAAATCTATGTGGCGGGCCATCGCGGCATGGTCGGCTCGGCCATCGTTCGCCGCCTGCAGACCGAAGGTGCTGGAAACCTGGTGCTTCGAAGCCGTCAAGAACTGGATTTGACACGTCAGGCCGACGTGGAAGCCTTTTTCGCCACGGAACGGCCCGAGTATGTGTTCCTGGCCGCCGCCAAGGTTGGCGGCATCCACGCCAACAGCACCTACCCCGCCGATTTCATCCGTGAAAATCTGGCGATCCAGACCCATGTCATCCACAGCGCCTATGCGACTGGTTGCAGAAAACTCCTGTTTCTCGGTTCATCCTGCATCTACCCGCGCGACTGCGCGCAACCCATCAAGGAAGAGTACCTGCTGACCGGTCCGCTGGAAAAAACCAACGAAGCCTATGCCGTGGCCAAAATCGCCGGCATCCAGATGTGCCAGGCCTACCGCAAACAGTATGGATTTGACGCCGTCTGCGCCATGCCGACCAACCTGTATGGGCCCGGCGATAATTTCGATCTGGAGACCTCGCACGTGCTTCCGGCCCTGATCCGGAAGTTCCATGATGCCGTCAACAGCGGCAGCCAGACTGTTACCCTCTGGGGCACAGGAACACCGCGTCGTGAATTCCTGCATGTGGACGATCTGGCCGATGCCGCCCTGTTCCTGATGCGCGGCTATTCAGAGGCCGGCATCGTCAATATCGGTAGCGGAACCGATGTCAGCATCCATGAATTGGCGGCAATGATTGTATCGCTTGCAGGATACGGGGGCCGTGTCGGCTATGACTCAAGCAAGCCGGACGGCACACCAAGGAAATTGCTGGACAATTCACGGATCCAATCGTTGGGCTGGCAGCCACGGATTGCTTTAGGCCAGGGCATAGCATCGACACTGGACTGGTACGCACAGCATGCGCGCGTTGCTGAAAGCTAAGGCCGAAGGCCTGAACGGCATGATCGGCCATCGGGGCTACCGCATCCTGAAAACCGGAGGCTGGGCCCTGACGGCGAAGATCTGCGCGGCCATCAACCTGTTCGTCTGCGTTCCTTTCGTATTGGAAGCCTTGGGACAACGCCACTTCGGAGCCTGGGCCGCCGTGGTTTCGGTCATTACCTTGAGTAATTTCCTCGACTTCGGACTCGGCAATGGTGCAATGAACCTGATTGCGGGTGCAAAAGGCGGCAACCGCCCGGAACAGATATCGGCAATCATTGCAACCGCCTATTCAAGCCTTTTGAAGACAACCGCTGTTCTTACGCTCAGCTTTCTTGCCATACCGTTTCTGCCTTGGCACCGGCTGCTGGGTCTGCCCGCGGCCGATGCCGACATCAGCATGGCTTCCGTGGCCATCGTACTGCTGGCCGTACTTGCCACGATTCCGCTCAGTCTGGCGAATAAACTGCAGCTCGGACTTGGCATTGGTGGAAAGGCATTCCGATGGCAAGCGGCGGGGCAATTGCTGACGGCAGGCACGGTCATTGCTCTCGCCACGTCCGGATACGGGCTTCCTGCCCTGGTGGCCGGGAGCGCCTTGGTTCCGCTTTCCGCGCTGCTGATGAACACGCGGGAGCTGCTTAAAAGCCTGCCAACAATGGATAATCCGCTTCATGCCGATAGCCTGATTTCCAGGCAGATACGGCATGAGGGGGCTTTGTTTTTCATATTGCAACTCTGCGCCGCTCTCGCATTCAGTCTGGATCTGCTCCTGATAACGGCATTATCCGGCGCAGAGCAGGCAACGGGCTATAGCATCGTTCAGAGAGCTTTCTCTCTGATACCGCTGAGTCTTGGCCTTTTCTGGGTTTCGCTTTGGCCGGCATACCGGGAAGCCTTGGCGGCAAATCACCACCACTGGGCGTTCAAGATTTTCAAGAAATCCACCCTGTTGGCGGCAGCATATGCTGCCTGTTTCGGAATTCTCATGGCCATACTCTTTGAGCCAGTTACCGGGCTCTGGATCGGGCATTCGCTAAAAGTAAGCGGCGTTTTGATATGGGGCTTTGCTGCCTGGCATGTTATGGAAGCCATTGGAACCAGTATCGCCATGCTTCTTAATGCCGCCAGCATTGTCCGAATACAAGTCATAGTCGCAATCTGCTTTGCATTGCCTCTCGTGCTACTAAAAGCCACACTTG
>CAJAPA010000003.1 GCA_903942465.1 uncultured Gammaproteobacteria bacterium | reverse complement strand
CCGCTTTCCGCATGATCCAGAACAATCTGGATCCGGCAGTGGCCGAAAATCCGCAGGGCTTGGTGGTGTACGGCGGTATCGGCCGCGCTGCACGCGATTGGGCCTGCTTCGACACCATTCTGGCCGCCCTGAAAACCCTCAACGACGACGAAACCCTGCTGATCCAAAGCGGTAAGCCGGTCGGTGTATTCCCCTCGCACCCGGATGCGCCGCGTGTGCTGCTGGCCAACTCCAATCTGGTGCCGCACTGGGCGACCTGGGAACACTTCAACGAACTCGACAAAAAAGGTTTGATGATGTACGGCCAGATGACCGCCGGTTCGTGGATATACATCGGTTCGCAGGGCATCGTGCAGGGCACGTTTGAAACCTTCGTTGAGATGGGGCGTCAGCACTATGCCGGCGATCTCACCGGAAAATGGATTCTGACCGCCGGTCTGGGCGGCATGGGCGGTGCGCAACCCTTGGCCGCCAGCATGGCCGGTGCCTGCTCGCTCAATATCGAATGCCAGCAATCGCGCATCGATATGCGCATCAAGACCCGGTATGTGGACGAACAGGCCCATGATCTGGACGACGCGCTGGCCCGCATCGAGAAATACTGCGCTGAAGGAAAAGCGGTGTCGGTTGCGCTGCTCGGCAATGCCGCCGAAATCCTGCCGGAACTGGTTCGCCGCGGCATCCGCCCGGATGCGGTGACCGACCAGACCTCGGCCCACGATCCGCTGCACGGCTATCTGCCGGCCGGCTGGACCTGGGAGCAGTACATCGACGAACAGAAACATAACCCGGCCAAAACGGTGGAAGCCGCCAAGCACTCCATGCGTGTACACGTGGAAGCCATGCTGCATTTCCAGAACATGGGCATTCCGGTGTTCGATTACGGCAACAACATCCGGCAGATGGCCAAGGATGTCGGCTGTGCCGATGCCTTCGATTTCCCCGGCTTCGTGCCGGCCTATGTGCGTCCACTGTTCTGCCGCGGCATCGGTCCGTTCCGCTGGGTCGCGCTGTCCGGCGATCCGGAAGACATCGCCAAAACCGATGCCAAGGTGAAGGAATTGATTCCCAACGATCCGCACCTGCACCGCTGGTTGGACATGGCCAAAGAGCGCATCGAATTCCAGGGCCTGCCGGCGCGCATCTGCTGGGTTGGGCTGGGCGAGCGTCACCGTCTGGCTTTGGCCTTCAACGAGATGGTGGCCAAGGGCGAACTGAAAGCGCCGATCGTAATCGGCCGTGACCATCTGGATTCCGGCTCGGTGGCCTCGCCGAACCGCGAGACCGAGGCGATGAAGGACGGCTCCGATGCCGTATCCGACTGGCCGCTGCTCAATGCCATGCTGAATGTGGCCGGTGGCGCGACCTGGGTGTCGCTGCATCATGGTGGCGGGGTGGGCATGGGCTATTCGCAGCACTCCGGCGTGGTCATTGTGGCCGACGGCAGCGAGGCGGCAGCTAAGCGTCTGGCACGTGTGCTGTGGAATGATCCGGGTACGGGCGTGATGCGTCATGCCGATGCGGGGTATGAGATTGCCGTGGAATGCGCGAAAGAGAAGGGCTTGCAGTTGCCGATGATTTCCTCGTGCTAGTCCCGGCCGGTACTGACACATAGTTGTCATAAACCCGTCATAGAATGGTCATATTCAAAACGGAAGTCACGCCATGACCGCTATCCGACTGCTTTTCTGCGTGTTTGCGTTCACGTCATCCGCCGCATTTGCCGCTACGCCCTATGTGCCGCTGGAACAGCGCCTGAGCACCGAACAGCTGCGCGAGACCGGGCTCGACACCCTGTCGGCCGAACAGCTTAAAAAGTTAAATGCCATTTTGGCTGATGCGCCAGCGCAAGCTTCAGCCCCGGCGCCAGTTGCACCAACAGTGGTCGCCGTTGCGGTTCCAGCGGCCACCAAATCCAGCCCGGCGGACAGGCCTTTGCTCGGCTTCAATGAAAAACCGATACCGGGCCGATTGAAAGGCACATTAACCGGATGGGAAGAAGGCACGGTGTTCACGCTGGATAACGGCCAGCAATGGAAAGTGCTAAAAGGGCATATGAAACTGCCCAAGCCGCTGATCGACCCCGCCGTGAAATTGGTGCCCGGCATCGCGGGCCGTTGGTTCCTGCAGGTCAGCGAGGATTATCCGATGGCGCGGGTGTACCTGCTTAACTGAACACACCGCCGTACTGATTGCGCAGCTCGTTTTTCTGAACCTTGCCGGTGCCGCCAACCGGCAGTGCATCCACGAAAACCACATCATCCGGAATCCACCACTTGGCCACCCGTTCGGTCAGGAACGCGAGCAGATCGTCTTTGCTCACGGCCGTTTCCGGTTTGCGCACGACCAAAAGCAGCGGGCGTTCTTCCCATTTCGGATGTTTGATGCCGATGACGGCGGCCATGGCCACGCCCGGGTGGAGCAATGCGGCGTTTTCCAGGTCGATCGAACTGATCCATTCGCCGCCGGATTTGATCACGTCCTTGCTGCGGTCGCGAATCTGCATGCGGCCGGAGGCGTCGATGGTGGCGATGTCGCCGGTCGGGAACCAGCCCTGGACCAGAGCGGATTGTTCGGATTTGTAATAACGGGACATCACCCACTGGCCACGCACCATCAGTTCACCCTGGCTGACGCCATCACGGGGCAGGGTGACGCCGTTATCATCGACGATTTTGAGATCGATGCCGAACAGCGACTTACCCTGCTTGGCCAGCAGCGCATGCTGCTGTTCGCGCGGCAAGCTTTGGTCCTTCGGGGCGACGAAACCCATGGTGGCCGCGGCGGTGGTTTCGGTCATGCCCCAGCCGTGGCGGACCTCCACCGCGTAAGTGTCGCGGAATTTGGCAATCAGCGCCTGCGGCATGGCCGAGCCGCCGACTGCGGTGCGACGCATGGTGCTGAAGCGCAGCTTGTTCTGCTCCACATGCTGCATCAGCGCCATCCAGATGGTCGGAACCCCGGCGCTGATGGTGACCCGCTCGGATTCCATCAGTTCGTAAAGGCTGGCGCCGTCCAGGCGCGGCCCGGGTAGCACCAGGCGCGCGCCGACCATCGGCGTAGCATAGGGAATGCACCAGGCGTTGATGTGGAACATCGGCACCACCGGCAGCACGGTGTCTTGCGCCGAGATGCCGATGACGCCTGGCATGCAGCCCGAGAGCGCGTTAAGCACGATAGCGCGGTGCGAATAAAGCGCGCCTTTCGGATGCCCGGTGGTGCCCGAGGTGTAGCACAGGGCCGCACCGGTGCGTTCGTCGAAATCCGGCCAGTCGAAGTGTTCGGCATGCGGCGCGATCAGGGTTTCGTAGCAGTGCAGGCCGGGGACGCCCTCAAGCGCCGGCATATTGGCGGCATCACTCAGGCAAATCCAGGCCTTGATCTTCGGGCAGTGTGCGGCGATGCCCTTGATCAGTGGTGCGAAGGTCGCATCGAACAGCATCACCGCGTCTTCGGCGTGATTGATGATGTAGATCAGCTGGTCCGGCGCCAGACGCGGATTGCAGGTGTGCATTACCATGCCGCTGCCGGAAACCGCGTAGTAGGCTTCCATGTGCCGGTGGTTGTTCCATGCGATGGACCCGACTGCACTGCCCGGCCCGAGGCCGAGCGCCTGCAAGGCATTGGCTAGCTTGCGCGAGCGCGCCGCACATTGCGCATAGGTGTAGCGGAACAGCGGGCCGTGGGTTTCGCGGGAGACGATCTCGACATCGCCGAACTGGCCGGCAGCATGTTCGATGATGCCGGAAACGAGAAGCGGACGATCCATCATCAGGCCGGGTTGCAGCATGGTATTTCTCCGTGGAAAGGTGTTTACAGACTGACGATTTCTTTAAAGCCGCCCCAGACCATGCGCTTGCCGTCGAACGGCAGGGTCTTCGGATCCATGTATTTAGCCAGACGTTTGTCAGCCATGACTGCGGCCATGATGCGGTCGCGTTCCTTGCGGTTGATGTACAGCACATAGGCGAACACCACCACTTCATCATCCTGCAGTTTGACCGCACGTGGAAACGAAGTGCGTTTGCCATACGGGGCATCATCGGCCACGGCTTCCAGATACTGTAGGGCGCCGTATTCCTTCCAGATTTTGCCGCAGGCGCGCGCCATTTTCTTGTATTCGGCCAGTTTATCTTTCTTGACCGGCGTGATGAATCCATCGACGTACATACGGTTGTATCCCCTAGGTGGTTTCCGGTATTCTGCACCGAAAACCGCGGACGTGCACTAGGCCGGCTTTTTCCGCAGCAACAGCGGCTGCACGAATACCGCCGAGAGGATGACCGCTACGCCCACATAGAACTGCGGAGTCAATTCCTGGTATTCCTTCAGCCACAGGGCGGCGATCACGATGGCATACACCGGTTCCAGATTCAGTGCCAACTGGGTGCTGAAGGCGCTGATATGGCGCAGGGCATGCAATGACAGGATGAACGGCAGCAGGGTGCACAGCACGGCCAGGACCAGCAGCAGGCTGAAGTTGTAGAAATCGGGGCGAATGAAGGTCGCATCCACGCCGAAATACAATGCACTTGCGCCGGCCAGTGCCATGGCCCCGACGCTCATTTCAATGAAGGTCACCGATTCGGGATCGGCCTCATGCACATAGCGTTTATTGAGTGTGGCGAATACGGCGGTCAGCAGCGAAGACAGGATACCGACTGCGATGCCCAGATGCATCGACAACGGGACGCCGCCGATCAAAAGATAGACGCCGGGAATCACCATCAGGCCGAGCAGAATCTCGCTGCGGGCATGCGGCTTGCCGGTCAGCATCGGTTCGATGATGGCGGTGAAGATGGAGCCGAGCGCCAGGCAGCTGACCGCCACCGAGGCATTCGCCAGCTTGATGGCGCCATAGAAGGTCAGCCAGTGCAGCGCAACGATAACACCGATGCCGGCATAAATGGCGATCAAGCGTGGCGGCAGTACCCGTAGGCCGCGCCAGACGCGGGGAAGCACGGCCAGCAGAACACTGACCAGCAGCATCCGCCACACCACCAGCGCCTGCGCCGGCAAAGTGATCAACTTGCCCAGGATGGCGGTGAAGCCCCACAGCAGCACGCAGAAATGGATTTGCCAGAACGCTTTGCGCTCTGCGGCGGAGTGGGGCATCGGCGTTTACTTCTTCTTGGCGGCGGATTTCTTCGCCGGCGCTTTCTTGGCCACGGATTTTTTCACCACCGGTTTTTTGGTGGCAGCGGGCTTGGCGGCCGCTTTTTTGACCACTGGTTTAGCGCTGGTTTTTTTGACCGCAGTCGTCTCTGGTTTCGCGCCACCGATGAAGGCCAGCACATCGGCGGCATGGGTCTTGGTGTTGACCTTTTCCCAGACCTGTTCGATTTTGCCGTTGCTGCCGATCAGGAAGCTGCTGCGCGAGATGCCCATGTACTGTTTGCCGTACATCGATTTTTCGACCCAGACGCCATAGGCCTCGATCAGGGCGCGTTCGGTGTCGGCCAGCAATGGAAAGCTCAGGGCATATTTGTCGGCGAATTTACGGTGACTGGCCACCGAGTCCATGCTGACGCCGAACACGGGAATCCCGAGTTTGTTGAATTGCGCCAGGTCCGACTGTATGCCGCAGGCCTGCACAGTACAGCCAGGTGTGGAATCTTTCGGGTAGAAGTAGACCAGGTAACGTTTGCCTTTCAAGGACTTGGCATTTTGAACCGTACCGGATTGGTCGGGCAGGGCGAAATGCGGAGCGGGTGCGCCGGGAGCCAGCATGGGAGTTCCTTTGCAGTATGAAGGGGAAGTTTAGTCTATGTGCCGGCTTGCTTGCATTGCGTGAAGCGGGTGTTTAATATATTAAACACCTGTTGAGGAAATGACTATGAGCAAAAATGCCGAGTTGCAGCAACGCCGGGTTGATGCCGTCGCCCGTGGCGTCGGTAACGCCACCCAGCTGTTCGCCGTGCGTGCTGAAAACGCTGAAATCTGGGACGCCGATGGAAGGCGTTACATCGATTTCGCCGGCGGCATCGGGGTCATGAACACCGGTCACCGCCATCCGAAAGTGATGGCCCGCATCCAGCAGCAGCTGGAAGGCGTGGTGCACAGCTGCTTCCAGGTCATGCCCTATGAACCCTACATTGAATTGGCCGAGGAACTGAACAAGCGCGCCCCGATTGCCGGCAAAGCCAAAACCCTGTTCATCACCACCGGCGCCGAAGCGGTTGAGAATGCCGTCAAGATCGCGCGTGCCTATACCAAGCGTCCGGGCGTGATTGCCTTCGGCGGCGGTTACCATGGCCGTACTCTGCTGACGCTCGGCCTGACCGGTAAAGTCGCTCCCTACAAAATCGGTTTCGGTCCGTTCCCGGCCGATATCTTCCATGCCCGTTTCCCGCATCCCTATCACGGCGTGACGGTGGCCGATACCCTGCAGGACATCGCCAATCTGTTCAAGTACGACATCGAGGCCTCGCGTGTGGCCGCCATCATCATCGAGCCGGTCATCGGCGAGGGCGGCTTCGTGCCGGCGCCGCAGGAACTGATGCGCGCCTTGCGCGGCATCTGTGACGAGCATGGCATTCTCCTGATTGCCGATGAGGTACAGAGCGGGTTTGCCCGCACCGGCAAACTGTTTGCCATGGAGCATTTCGATGTCAAAGCCGATCTGATCACCACCGCCAAATCTCTGGCTGGCGGCATGCCGCTGTCGGGTGTGGTCGGCCGTGCCGAAGTCATCGACGCGCCGGCAGCCGGCGGTCTGGGCGGCACCTACGGCGGCAATCCAGTGGCCTGCGCCGCGGCGCTGGGTGTGCTCGAGGTCATCGATTCGGAGAACATTCTGGCGCGTTCAACCCAGCTTGGCGAAACGCTCGCGGCATATGTCGGCAATCTGGCCAAGGAACCGGCGCTCGGCATCGGTGAAATCCGTCATCTCGGCGCCATGTTCGCGTTCGAACTGATCAAGCCCGGCACGGTGAACACACCGGATGACGTGGCCGCCAAGGCGCTGACCGCAAAAGCTGCCGAGCTCGGTCTGATTCTGCTCAGCTGCGGTGTTTACGCCAACAGCATCCGCGTGCTGGTACCGATTACCATCGAAGATACAGTGCTGGCAGAGGCGCTCGCGATACTGGAAAAGGCCTTACGCGCAATACGCGTTTGACCAATTGCAGTCCGATGTCAGTGCCATCGGCGTTCAATCACCGACGGTGCTGATCGATCCGGGCAGATAATGCAAGGGTGCTTGCGGCCCCAAATCCAGGCCCGTGAAATACCAGGCCAGCAGCAAAGCCGTCCAAATGATGCCGAGCACGATGGAGTACGGAATCATCAGGGCAATCAGGCTGCCTAGGCCAACGCCTTTCCGGTATTTCTGGAACACCGCCAGAATGATCAGCAGGTAGGAATTCAGGGGCGTGACGATATTTACCACCGAATCGCCGATCCGATAGGCGGCGGTGGTGAGCTCAGGGCTCATGCCCACCATCATGAACATCGGTATGAATATCGGAGCCAGTACCCCGAATTTGCTGAGCATGCCGCTCATCGCGAAGTCGCCGAAAATGACCACGATGACGAATAAACAGAGCAGGAGGGGGATGGGCAGATTGGCATCGAACAGCATGCTGCCGCCCAGATAGGCCAGCATCCTGTCGAGATGCGAGTAGGCAAAATAATTCACGAACTGGGAAAGAAAGAACAGAATCACCAGTACCGGCACGATGCTGCGGATGCCATGGTACATGGCGTCGACGGCATCGCTCTGCGATTTCAATTGCTGCGTCATATAACCGTATACCAGGCCCGGTATCAGGAACACAATGAGAATGAAGGGGACGATGACCTGCGACCAGCGCGTTCCCGGCGTTTCCACCAGCCGGCCGGGAGTTTCCTTTTCAGTGATCACCAGCGGGTCGATGGTCAGCACATCATGCGCGGCAACATCAATCTGGCTGCCTTTGGGCTGGATATCGACGGACTGTTGGACCAGAACCCTGCCATTGGCCAGTGTCTGTTTACCATCCCCGTGCAGAGGCATGCCTTCCGGCAAGATCAGGGCCGCGAAGATACCAAGCACGATGACCATGACGCCCAGCGCGGACACCAAGGCTTTGCGTTCGTTGCTCTTCAATGCCATTTCCGACATCGCGCTTGTTTCATTGCTCTGCAGCTCGTCGCCATGCAGGCGCAGCAGGCGCGGTTCCACGATGCGGTCGGTGACGTACCAGGCGCCCAAGGTAACGGCGACCGCGGACACGATTTTGAAGTAGTAATTATGCAGGATGGTCACCGAATAATTGGGGTCGATGACCCGTGCCGCGTCCTGCGCAAATCCGGTCAGCACGCCATCGCCGCCGGTGGGGAACAGTCCGGCACCGAAGCCACCGGCAACGCCGGCGAAGGCGGCGGCAAGACCCGCAACCGGATGCCGGCCAACGGCAAGAAACAGGGCTGCTGCAAGCGGCGGTAAAATGATGTAGCCGGCATCCGAGGCGACGGACGAATTCGCACCGAGGAATACCACGGCGGGCGTCATCAGTTTTTTGGGCGTCATGAAGGCCAGCCAGCGCATCAATGCGCTGAAAAAGCCGAACTTCTCCGCCAGCCCGATGCCCAGCATGGCGACAAAAATGAGCGGCAGGGCCGGCATCTGGGCGAAATTCCGCAGCATCGAGGAGAACATCCAGTAAATACCATCCGCGGTCAGCAGGCTTTTGACTTCGAGTGGTGCGCCGCTTTCAACCAGTTCGACCTGGATATTGCCATCGGCATCCTTTTTAGGGACTTGCAACGCGATTCCGGCGGCATCGGTAACGGCGTTACCCTGGGCATCCTGCTGGGTTTCCATGACCACTTGCGGCTTGACCGGCTGAACGCTCCAGTCCGCAGCGCTGCCCACGGCGGACAGCAGGATGACAGCCAATGCCAGCAACATGAACAGGATGGAGGGGTCAGGTAATTTGTTGCCGGCCCATTCAATCCAGTCCAGAACGCCACGGGTAGGGCCTGTCTTCTGTACTTGTATTGTGCTGTTATGTGATGACATAGTGGTTTTTTTGCTGAAATTGCGTTAATAATGACGGATGGGGGTGTGAATACGGGGTAGTTTTCTAGGCATTATTTTACGAAAATTAGGACCGAAATATGCAGTTGTCAGGCAATCTCATCCTCATCGCCGTCACCTGCATAATCTCCGTGATCGGATTTCAGGATCGTGCATTTCAGTATCGCTGGTCGCTGAATCCTTACCAAGCCCGCCGAAAGCGCAGGTACATCCCGTATCTCACTTACGGTTTCGTGCATGCCGACTTCCCGCACCTGCTGTTCAACATGATCACTCTGTTCTTCTTCGGACGGGTCATGGAAACAGTGTTCAACGCGCACTTCGCCGGTTTCGGCTATACCCTGTTCTACCTCGGCGCCATCATTCTCTCAATCCTGCCCTGGGCGCTTCCGCGCCGCAACAATCCGCGCTATTCCACGCTCGGTGCTTCGGGGGCGGTATCGGCGGTACTGTTCGCCTACATTCTGCTGCAGCCGTGGTCGATGCTGTACATCTATTTCATTCCGGTACCGGCCATTCTGTATGCCGTGCTCTATGTCGCGTATTCGATGTATCTGGACAGGAAGGGCAGCGATAACATCAACCACAGCGCGCATCTGTGGGGTGCGGCCTACGGTGTCGCGTTCACTGCGCTGGCCGAGCCCGGGGCGCTGACCTCTTTTCTCGGGAAGCTGATGAATCCCTGAGTGAAAAAAACCGCCCGAAGGCGGTTTTTTTTATTTCTTGGTACGTACCGGAACAGGGAT
>CAJAPA010000002.1 GCA_903942465.1 uncultured Gammaproteobacteria bacterium | reverse complement strand
CTGGCGGCGGCGTCGCCGAAGCGGTAGGTGCCGGCGTCATCGGCGCGCAGATGGCGGGCCACGTGGCCTTCGATGACCGCGGCATTGTCTTTGTAGGCACTCAGCGTGTACTGCGGCGCGAGCTTGTGCGTGTTGCGGATCATGCCGAACAGGCTGTGCGGCATGTCGCGGCCGTCGATGCGGTACGAGGCGTTGAAGATCTTGTGCCGGCAGTGTTCGGAGTTGGCCTGCGCGAACATCATCAGTTCGGCATCGGACGGATCGCGGCCGAGTGCGCCGTAGCGGTCCTGCAGATAGGCCACTTCGTCCTCGCTCAGCGCCAGGCCGAGTTCGGCATTGGCCTGCGGTAGCTGGGCGATGGCCACGCGCTGCAGCGGGCCGCGCGCCGGAGCGGCGAACAGGGCACCGGCCTGCTCGAGGCTGGCGCACACGCTTTGGGTCATCGGATCGGAAAGTAATTTATCGATGTCGCGCCACAGCGCATCGCCTTCCGGCGGCATGCCCAACAAATCCAGACGCAGGCCGCGTTCCGCGCGGCGCACCGGCAAGCCGGCGCCCTGCAGGATTTCGGTGGCCTTGCTCGACCACGGCGAACGGGTACCCAGACGCGGCGTGACGATGCGCGACACCGCACCGGTCAGCGCTTCCGTGCGGCCGATGCAGCCTTCCAGAATGCGGCCGAGAGTGGCGGTATCGTGCAGCTCGGCGTGGGTATCGACGAAATACAGGTGCCAGGCCCCGGCGATGCTGGCATCGGGAGCGATCTGCTGCAGGCGGGCTTGGAGACGGTCGCGTCGGAAAGCGGATAAGGCCGGAAGGCCTTCAAGAACGATCATGGCTGCACGCTGAGGGGGTTTTAGCCGCTCATTTTACCTTATCGGCCCGATGTCGGCCGCTTTTAAGCGGCCATTGCCTTCTCATTCCGTTATTTATTCTGCTTTTCCAGCGCTTTGAGCATATCGGCCGGATTCAGATAGCCGCCGATCTGGGCGCCATTGGCGGCATACACGGCCGGGGTGCCGTCCACGCCGATTTTCTGGCCAAGCGTGAAATCGGCACTGACGAAGTTGCTGCAGTTCTTTTTGGGCAGGGTTTTGCCGGCTTTGGACGAGGTCATCGCCACTTTGCGGTCGGGCGCGCACCAGACGTTCACCGCTTTCTGGAACGACTCGGAACCCAGACCGGCGCGCGGGTAGAACAGGTAATCGACGGCGATGCCGAGCTTGTTGTACTCGGCCATGTGCTCATGCAGTTTGCGGCAGTAGCCGCAGTCGATGTCGGTGAACACGGTCACGCGGTATTTCGGTTTGGCCGGCGCGAAGCTGATTTTCTGCGCCGCCGGCACCGCGGCGAGGATGATGCGGCGCTCTCCCGCCTCACTGGCTTCGGTCAGGTTGGTGCGCGTGTTCAGATCGATGATCGATCCCTGGAACAACAATTTGCCGTCGTTACTGACGTACAGAATCTGGCCATCGACCACGACTTCCTTGACACCGGCCAGCGGCGAAGGCCGGATGGCGGTGATTTTCACATTCGGCACCACGTTGGTGAGCGACTGACGGATGGCGGCATCACCGGCAGCGGCCGGAGCGGCGGCGGGTTTCTTGGCCGGCGCCGGGGCGGTGCTTTGGGCACAGGCCGGCAGGCTGAACAACATCAGGGACGCCAGCAGGATTCGGGAAAAGGTCATGGGTTTCAGGTCCGATTTCAACAGAGGTTTATTTTGCCACATCGAACGTGAACGCCGCGACAGCGCGGGACGAACGGCCGGCCGGAGCGGATGGACGGCTCAGCCGCGCGGATGGTGGGCGCGGTGCATTTTCTTCAAGCCTTCTTTGGCAATCAGGGTGTAGATCTGGGTGCTCGACAGCGAGCTGTGACCCAGCAACATCTGCAGAGCCCGCAGATCGGCGCCGTGGTTGAGCAGATGGGTGGCGAAACTGTGCCGCAGCACATGCGGACTGACCCGTGCCGGATCGACCCCGGCCAATTGCGCGCGGCGCTTCAGGGCCGACCAGAACTGCTGACGGGTCATGGCGTGGCCGCCGGCATCAACGAACAATACGGCCACCGCACGTTTACCGACCCGGGCCGGGCGCACCTGCTGCAGATAGCGCTCCAGCCAATGCTGGGCTTCTTCACCCATCGGCACCAGCCGTTCCTTGCTGCCCTTGCCCATCACCCGCAACAGGCCCTGGCGCAGATTGACCGCCGCCGCCGGCAAATCGACCAGCTCGGTCACGCGCAGACCACAGGCATACATCAGTTCCAGCATGGCGCGCAGGGCGACCTGCTCGGGGGCATCGCCGGCATCGGCGCGCAGCAGCGCTTCCACCTGCGATTCGGACAGCGCCTTGGGCACCGGCCGCGGCAGGCGCGGCATGTCCAGCAGGCGGGTCGGATCCTCGCTCATGTCCCCACTGCGCTTTTTCAGCGCGTAGAACCCCCGAAGACTCGACAACAGCCGGGCATTGCTTTTGGCGGCATAGCCCTGGCTCACCCGCCAACTCAGGTAATCGAACAGATCGGCCTGCGTGGCGGCATCGAGACCTTTGCCGCGGGTTTCCAGAAAACCGGCCAGGCCCAGCAGATCGCGCCGATAGCCGGCCAGCGTGGCGGCAGACAGGCCATGCTCGGCCCACAGACGCTCGAGCGCGGCATCCACCTGCTGCACGGTCCCGGCATCGACGGCGGCGCGGGTGCGGGCGCGCTGGCGGATGGCATTGGTTTTGGCACTCATGCCGAAAAGCTTAGCGCGGATGCCGCTTCACCGCTATGCTAATGCGCATGTCCGAATCTCCTGACCGCATCTCCGCCGTTCCCGCCGTGTTGGGCTGGCGCCTGTTGGCGCTGGTCTACGACCTGGTAATCTCGATCGCGTTCCTGTTCGCGGTCAGCGCCCTGTCCTTGGCGGTGAAGCCGGACCACCGTCCGGTCGAACCCGGCACGCTCGGCGCATTGGTGGTGTTCATCGCACTCTGGGCCGCGATCGGTGCCTACGCGGTGGTGTCCTGGCGGCGCGGCGGACAGACCATCGGCATGAAGCCCTGGCGTCTGCAGGTGGTCACCGCCGAAGGCGGTCGGCCGCCCTGGCGCGCGCTGCTGATCCGTTACGCGGTGACCAGTCTCAGCCTCGGTGCGGTGTTGTTGTGGTGTCTGGTCGATGGCCAGCGCCGCGGACTGCATGATCTGGCCGCCGGCACGCTGCTGGTGCGGCGCCAGGCTTAAATCCGTTTCGCCAGATAACCCCAGCACAGCCCGAACACGCTCAGCGGTGCCAGCACATAGGCCAGCCGCACGTCGAAGCGGTAGACATCGGACAGACTGACGAACAGGCGTTCCAGCAGCATGGCGCTGACGCCGACCACGATGCCGAGGAACAGGCTCTTGCCCAGACCGCCCGAGCGCAGCGAACCGAAAGCGAACGGCAGCACCGAAAGACACAGCAGCGCGATTTTGAATGGATAGAACCAGCGGCCCCAATAGGCGGTGGTGAATACGCGGGCGTCCAGCTTGTTGCGCTCGAGGTAATCGATGTTGCTGCGCAGTTCGCGCAGACTCAGATTGCCCGGGTTGGACAGCGTGGCTTCCAGCGACTCGTTGGTGATCTGGGTTTTCCAGGGAATCCTGCCCATGCGCTCAAGCAGCACCGAATCCGGCTTGAAGGTGGTGCGCTGCACATCGTTGAGCTGCCAATGATCGGATTGGTTGCTGGCCGATTTGGCCTGTGTGATCGAGGCCAGCGCGCCGTCCTTGCCGACCCGGTACAGACGGACATCGGCCAATTCCAGCCAGGCCGCACCACCGCTGCCCTTGGCCGAACCGGAGCGGGCGTTGAAATACAGATCGCCGTCCTTGGCCCAGACCCCGGAATAACGGGCCAGCGTGAACTTGCTGGCCTTGTGGCTGTTCAGGCTCATCGCCTGTTTTTCACTGGCGATGCCGACGGTTTCATTGGTGATGATCATCACGCCCGACAACAGCACCGCGGGCAGCAGCGCGCCGATGGCGATCTGCAGGCGCGAAACGCCGACCGAAGCCATGGCGATCAATTCGGATTTTCCGGCCAGCTGCCCCAGACCCAGCAGCAGTCCGATCACCGAGACCACCGGCAAGAGATCGTAGGCGCGGCGCGGCGTGGTGAACAGCGTGCTCAGCAGTGCGTAATTCAGGGTGAAGCCGTTCTTGCCGACATCGGAAAAACTGTTATAGAAGGCGTTGATCAGATCGAAACCAAGCAGCACCAGCCAGACCAGCGCGATGGTTTTCAGCACGCTCAGCGCCAGGTATTCGGTCATCTCCCGGCCGATGCGGTTCATGCCGGCAGCGCCTGCGGTTTCAGGCGGCCGTCGCGCCGGAACAACCAGTAACTCAAGGCCGCCATCGGCAGGATCGCCCACCACAATCCGAGGAAGGACGGAATGCTGCCGTTGCCCAGCAGATAAGTGCCGGCCAGCAAGCTCAGCATGCCGAGCAGGTACGCCATGACCGCGAACAGCACCAGGCCGTATTGCGGCTGCCGGGGTTCGCTGCGCGCCAGCGGAATGGCCAGCACGGCCAGGATGGCCGCGAACAGGGGCAAGGCGGTGCGCCAGTGCAGTTCGGCCAGCGCCGCGGCATCGCCGCGTTTGATCAAGGCCAGCGTGCTCAGGGCATCGAGCTTGTTGGAGGGTTTGCTTTCGCTCGGCTCCGGCACCTTGATTTCGTTGACCTTGAACTGCACTTTGCGGAAATCACGGCGGCCGAGTTCGCCTTCCATGCGGGTGCCGTCTTCCAAGCGCAGGATGCGTGCGCCGCCGACCAGACGCAGATCGCCTTTGCTGGCGGTGATGATGTCGAGCCGGCCGTTGATTTCGCGCTGCACGAACAGATTTTTGAACTGCCGGCCGTCACGGCTGAGTTCAGTGACGAACAGGATGCCGGACTTTCCGGGCAGCTCCACGAAGCGTCCCGGCTCCAGACCGGAAATCAGGAAACTGCGGTTGGCTTCTTCCACCATGCTCTTGGCTTTGTTGGCGGTGAACGGTACCAGCCAGAGCGACGCGAAGGCGATCATCAGCACCAGCGGCGCGGCCACCCAGAGCACCGGCTTCAGCAACTGCTGGCTGCTGACGCCGACCGAGGCCAGCACCGCCATCTCGCTGTCGGCATACAGGCGGGCGATGCCCATCATCAGACCGATGAACAGGGCCAGCGGCAGCACGAAGCTGATGAAACGCGGCAGGCGCAGCACCAACAGCTGCAGCATCAGCCCGGCCGGCACCTTGCCCCGCGAGATTTCCGCGATCAGATCGGTCAGAAAGCCGCCCACACTGATCAGGAACAGTACGGTCAGCACGGCGAACACCAGCTGACTGAACTGTCTGAACAGGTAACGGTTGATCAGCGGCATCGGCACGGGTGGGGAAACTCGGTTCGGGATGAATTACAATAGCAGTTTACCATCATGCGCCCAGACGGCGCCCGACCGAGAGAAGCACCATGGCCCTGCGTTTCATTCCCTCCCAAAGCCCCGTTCATACCGATGCCAGCGATTGCGTGGTGGTCGGCGCTTTCAGTGACAAAACCTTCTCGCCGTCCGGTACGGCGCTGGACGCCGCCGCGGGTGGTCGCCTGAAGGCGCTGGCCGAGCGCGGTGACATTTCCGGCAAGACCGGACAGACCCTGCTGCTGCAGGATGTGCCGGGCGTCGCCTCGGCGCGCGTGCTGGTGATTGGCCTGGGCGATCCGGAAAAATTCGCGGTACCGCAGTATCTGAAAGCCGTCGCCGATGCCGTGCGTGCCCTGCGCAGCGGTCCGGTCAAAAGCGCGTACCTGACCCTCAGCGATCTTCCGGTGAAAGGCCGTGACGCTGACTGGGCCGTGCGTCAGGCGCTGATTGCCGCCGATCACGCCGCCTACGAATACACCGCGACCCGCAGCAAGAAAGCCAGCGTGACCTTGTGCGAAGTGTCGGTGCTTGTGGCCGATGCCCAGATGAACGCCTTCCGCCAAGGTGAAGGCATTGCCGCCGGCATCCAGTTCACCCGTGAATTGGGCAACCTGCCGCCGAACATCTGCAACCCGTCCTATCTGGCCGAACAGAGCCTGCAGATCGCCGCCGAACACGACAACGTGAGCTGCGATGTGCTTGGCCGCGATGAAATGCAGGCCCTCGGCATGGGCTCGCTGCTGGCCGTGGCCCGTGGCTCGGCCAACCCGCCGAAACTGATCGTGCTGAAATACACCGGTGCCGGCGACGCCAAACCGCTGGCCCTGGTCGGCAAAGGCATCACCTTCGATACCGGCGGCATCAACCTGAAAGTCCAGGGCGGCATCGAGGAAATGAAATACGACATGTGCGGTGCGGCATCGGTGCTCGGCACGTTCCTGGCCTGCGCCAAACTGCAGTTGCCGATCAATCTGGTGACCTTGGTGCCGGCCGTGGAAAACATGCCGGACGCCGACGCCTACCGTCCGAGCGACGTGCTGACCGCGATGAACGGCAAGACCATCGAAGTCGGCAACACCGACGCCGAAGGCCGTCTGATCCTGTGCGACGCGCTGACCTATGTGCAGCGTTTCGAACCGAAGGCGACCGTGGACGTGGCCACCCTGACCGGCGCCTGCATCATCGCGCTCGGCAAGTACGCCTCCGGCCTGATGAGCAAGCACGATGATCTTTCCGAAGAACTGCTTGCCGCCGGTGAAACCGTATTCGACCGCGCCTGGCGTCTGCCGCTGTGGGACGAATACCAAAGCCAGCTCGATTCCGTGTTCGCCGACATCTACAACATCGGCGGCAAGGGCGCGGGCGCCATCACCGCCGGCTGCTTCCTGTCGCGCTTCACCGAAGGCCAGCGCTGGGCACATCTGGACATCGCCGGCGTATCCAACGATGAAGGCCGCAAAGGCATGGCTTCCGGCCGTCCGGTCGGTTTGCTGAGCCAGTGGCTGCTTGATCAGGCCAAGCACTGAGCATGGCCATCCGGGCTGACTTCTACATGATCGCGGGCAAGCCCGCGTTCGTGGCGCAGCCCCTGCTGCTGGTGTGCAAGCTGGCTGAGAAGGCCGTGCAGTCCGGGCAACCCTGCCTGATCTTCTGCGACAGCGCCGAGCAGGCCGATTTTCTCGACGACCTGCTCTGGGAGTTCGATGAGGATGCCTTCATTCCGCACCAGATCGTGGGCATGGAGGAAGACGAAGACATGGACGACACCCCGGTGCTGATCGTGCCGCCGGGCGTGGAAACCGGCATGCGGGCGCTGGTCATCAATCTACGCAATGTGCTGCCGCCGGCCGGCTACCAACGCGTGCTGGAAATCGTCCCGGCCGAGGAAGCGGCACGCGAACCGGCGCGCCAGCGTTGGCTGGAGTACAAAAAGCTCGGACACGAACTCAAGCGCAACGAGATGTAAATAAAATCCCCGCCGCAGCGGGGATTTTTTTCAGGCCAGGAGCTCTTCAATCGCATCCGCCGCTTTCGGCACGCCATCGGTCAGATTCTCCGGACCGCTTTTGGTCATCAAAATATCGTCTTCGATGCGGATGCCGATGCCCTGGTATTTGGCCGGAACGCCCGGCGTGCCCGGCGCGATGTAAAGGCCCGGTTCGACGGTGAACACCATGCCCGGCTCCAGTAGGCGCGAGGCGCCGCCCAGCTTGTATTCGCCCACGTCATGCACGTCCAGTCCGATCCAATGCCCGGTCTTGTGCATGTAGAATTTTTTGTAGGCCTCACTAGCGACATTTTTCTTCAAGGTGCCTTTGAGCAAGCCGAGCGACAGTAGGCCATCGGTCAACACTTCGACCGCCGTGGCGTGGATGGTGTCGTACGGCACGCCCACACGAGCGTTGCCGATGCATTCGGTCTGCGCTGCCAACACCACCTCGTAAAGCGCGCGCTGGGCGGCGCTGTAGGTTCCGGAAACCGGCCAGGTGCGGGTAATGTCGGAAGCATACAGGGCGTACTCGGCGCCGGCATCGCACAGCAGCAGATCGCCTTTTTTCACCGGCGCGTTGTTGGCGCGGTAATGCAGCACGCAGGCATTCGGGCCACTGCCGACGATCGGCTCGTAGGCGGCCATGGCATTGTTGCGCCGGTACACCTGCTGCAGTGCGGCCTCCACTTCATATTCGAAGCGGGCATGGCGGCTGGCCTGCATGGCGGCAATCTGCGCCTCGACGGCGATATCCGCGCTTCTGCGCATCAAAGCGATTTCTCCGGCGCTCTTGAACAGGCGCAGCTCATCGAGCAGATGGCCGAGCTCGAGGAATTCATGCGGCGGTTCGGCGCCCAGACGCTTCTGCGCGCGCACCCGGTTCAACCAACCCATCAGCGCCAGATCGAAATCGGCATCGCGGCCGTAGTGGTAATGCACGCGCGAACGGCCTTCAAGCAGGCCGGGCAGGATGTCGTCGAGATCGGTGATCGGATAGGCATCATCCAGCTTGAGCGCGTCGACCGCGCCCTCCGGTCCCAGGCGCGGCCCGTCCCAGGCTTCTTTTTCGGCATCGCGGTCACGGCAGAACAGCAGACATTCGCCCTGCCGCCGACCGGGCACCATGACCAGCACCGCTTCGGGTTCGTTGAACCCGGTCAGATACCAGAAATCGGAATCCTGCCGGAACGGATAGGCGGTGTCCTTGCTGCGCAGGCGTTCCTTGGCGGCCGGAATGATCAGGATGGCACCTTCGTCGGCCAGGGCCATCAGCCGACGGCGGCGTTTGACGAACTCGGAGACGGCGATCATCAGTTCAGACGCTGGCGGGCACGGCGGTTGACCACGCGTTCGTTGTAAAGCAGCACGGCCGCCACGCGGATGTATTCGCAGACCTCGATGAGCGCTTCTTCATCGGCGTCGGAATCCTCGTAGTTGAGGTCGGAAGCGGCGATCTTGGCCAGATCCTGCAGGGCTTCATCGGCTTCGTCCGACAGCGGTTGGGTCGGTGTCGGCACTACGCCGAAACCGCCGAGGAAGCCCTGGCACCAGTCGACCATGGCCGGACCGCGCTCGGACACCGGCTTGTCGTCATCGGGCAGCAGCAGGTCGAATTCGAAATCCATGACATCGCCGGCCAGCTGTTCGCTGACCGCGACGAAGAACTCGGCAAGCACCGAATCGGGCTCGGCCTGGCCGTCCAGTTCGGCATCGGTAAGGGCATACGCCAGCCAGTTGCGCGGCGTCAGTTCGGCGCCGGCACACAGGCATCCGGACAATGCGCCGTGCAGTTCGGCCGCGGAAATCGGAATGCGCAGATCGCCGAGTGCGGTCTGGATGGCATCGTAATCAGGCATGGTGGTGGACATCCGGCCGCTCCTTTTTGCGCCTAGTGTAGCAAACGGCAGGCCGCCGGCGCGGGCTTGTCGAATCCCCGAAACACTCCTACACTGGCAACAGCAGTCATAACTAGAAAATCAACGGGAATCATGGATAAAAAGCATACGCCAGCGGCCGGCAACGGCAGTGATGCACTTTCCGCGCATGCAGGATGGCGGCACTGATGGGGCTCTTGCTGCTCAGTCTCGGCTTCACCCTGGTCCTGTTGGTCTTCGCCTGGCTGGTGAAGCGCAGGGCCACGCTGATGCAGGACCAGATTGACGGCCAGCGCCGGGATCTGAGCCTGGCCTTGCGGGGGACCGGTGAAGCCATCTGGATCTGGCATCTGGATACCCAGGAAATCAGCCAGGTCGGTTTCGAGCCGCTGGTGGAAGGCGAATTTCCGAAACGCATCAATGCCATCGAATTCATCCAGGTCTTCATCCACCCGGAAGACGCGCCCGATTTCCAGCAGGCCATCGACGAACATCTGCGCGGCGACACCGCCGCCTTCGACGTCAGCTACCGTCTGCGCCATTACCGCAAGGGCTGGGTCTGGATCAACAGCCGCGGACGCGTGGTCGATCACGGCCCGCACCGGCAGCCCTTGCGCATCGCCGGCGCCAGCAAGGACGTCAGCCATACCCGTGATTCGGAAAGCGAAAGCCGGATCGCGCTTGAGGTCATGCGCAGCATGGCCGAAGCGGTGGCCGTGGTCGATCTGCATTTCCAGTTCGTCTCGATCAATCCGGCGTTCTCGAAAATCACCGGCTACAACCGTGACGAAATCATCGGCAAGGGCCGCCGTCTGCTGAATTCCGACCAGCACGACCCGCAGTTCTACGAAGACGTCCAGCAGCAGCTGCAGGAAACCGGACATTGGTCGGGCGAGCTCTGGCAGAAGCGCAAGGATGAAGGCGAATTCCTGTCGCAGGTCGATGTCTCGGAAGTGCTCGACAGCCGCGGCCAACGCAGCCATTTCGTGGCGGTGGTCAGCGACATCACCGACCGCAAGCGCATTGAACAGGAACTGATCCAGCTGGCCAAATACGATGCGCTGACCGGGCTGCCCAGCCGCGGCCTGCTCATCGAGCGCCTGAGCAAGGCCATCATCAAGGCCCGACGCAGCCAGGGCCGGGTCGCGGTGCTGTTCCTGGATCTCGACAATTTCAAGAACATCAACGACTCGCTGGGTCACACCGCCGGCGACCGTCTGCTGGTGGTGGTGGCGCAGCGCCTGCTGGCGGCCACCCGCGATCTTGGCATGGTCGCGCGCCTGTCCGGCGACGAATTCGTGATTCTGGTGGAGTCGCCGGAAAGCGACCGCCAGATCGGCGAGGTGGCCTCGCGGGTGCTGGCGCAGTTCGGCAACCCCATTCTGCTGAGCGAGAACCATGCCGCCAACCTGACCGGATCGATCGGCGTCAGCGTCTTCCCGGATCACGCCCAGACCCCTTCCGACCTGCTGAAGTTCGCCGACATCGCGATGTACCAGGCCAAGACCGAGGGCCGGAATACCGTACAGTACTTCAGCGAGGAAATGGACGCCAAGTCGCGGCACCGCGCCCAGCTGCTCGGCGCGCTCAAGATGGCGCAGATCCGCGAAGAGTTCCAATTGCATTTCCAGCCGCGCATGAGTCTGGAAACCGGCAACATCACCAGCGTGGAAGCGCTGCTGCGCTGGAACAGCGCCGAGATGGGCAGCATCGGTCCGGACGTGTTCATTCCGCTGGCCGAGGAGTCCGGCCAGATCATCGAAATCGGCGAATGGGTCTTGAAGGAAGCCATCAGCACGCTGGCGCGTTGGCACGGTTTCGGCCTCAATCACCTGAGCATGTCGATCAATGTCTCGGCCTTGCAGCTGCTGCGTTCGAAACTGGCCGGCCAGATCAGCATCCTGATCGAGAAATACGCCATTCCCGAATACTGCATCGAGCTGGAAATCACCGAATCGATGGTGCTCAGCCAGAACAGCCAGCCGCTGTCGAATCTCTGGGCGCTGAAGGATCTCGGGGTCACCCTGTCGCTGGATGATTTCGGCACCGGCTACTCCTCGCTGTCCTATCTGAAGCAGCTGCCGATCGACACCCTGAAAATCGACAAGAGTTTCATCCGGGAAATCGGTCCCAACGCCAACGACAATACCCTGGTGGAAACCATCATCGCGCTCGGGCATTCGCTCGGCATGGTGATGATTGCCGAGGGCGTCGAGAGCGAGGAACACCTGCAGATGCTCAAGCAGTTCGGCTGCGACGAGATCCAGGGCTACTGGCTGTCGCGCCCCCTACCGGCCGAACAATGTCTGGCTTTCATCCAGGAACACGAGCAGCGGCGGCGGACCCTGTCGACGCCTGCGGCTTGACGAAGCCGGCAATGCCCACTAGGGTATGGACATGAGCTTATTCCCCGACCACGCCCAGCAGATCCAGGATTTGGCACAGCGCCTCGAACGTCTGCTGGAGGCGACTGCACGCCTGGCTGCCGAAAACGCCGGCCTGAAACAGCAGCTCGAGCAACTGAGCGGCGAACGCAATGCCCTGCAAGGCAAGAACGAACTGGTCCGCCACCGGGTCGAAAGCATGCTCGGCCGCCTCAACGACATGGAGCGTAGCGATGACCGGTAATATCGTCACCATCAAGGTACTCGACCGCGATTACAGCGTCGGTTGCCCGCCGGATCAGGCCGAGAGCCTGCATGCCGCTGCCAAACTGTTGGATGCCCAGATGCGGGAAATCCAGGGCGGCAACAAAACCGTCAGTCTGGAACGCGTTGCCGTGCTGGCGGCACTGAACATCGCGCATGACCTGCAGATCCTGAAAGACGGCCGCGTCAAATCGGATGCCGTCATCGGCCGCAATCTCGGCGACATGAACCGCAAACTCGACGATCTGTTCGACAGTCTTCCGCGCTGACCTCCCCGTCACGCCTTCGCGCTATAATGGCATTGCGTCCTCTGCCGTGTTCGACAGCGTGCTCAACATTAGCCCTTGACCCATAAACACGACCCGGGAGTCGCTCGAACCGTCGGTGTGCATGTCCGCCCGAGTTGCGGAAAGCCTGAAGACGGCAAGGCGACACCCACTTGATCCTAGGGATCAAGGTCGTTGGCAGGCATCGGCATGGTGGAGGACTCCTTATTCCGGGAACCGGGCATGCGCCAAGCACTGCGTCAGCACCTCAAATCCGAACGTCTGCGGATTGCACCGGCCGCACGCATGGTTGCGGCCGAAGCGGTCGCCATCACCCTTCTCGAACACCTGCCCGCCTCCGGCGGCTATGTGGCCGGCTACTGGGCGACCGGCGGTGAACTGCCCCTGCATATCCTTCAAATGCGCCTGCCGGCGAATTGGATCTGGTGCCTGCCGGTCGTGCTGCCCGAAAAAAAACTCGGTTTCGCGCCCTGGCGTGGCGGCGATGCGCTCGGCAGCAACCGGTATGGCATTCCCGAGCCGATGGTGTCGGCGCAAGCCTGCCTGAAACCGGAAGACCTGCACGCCGTGATTCTTCCCGTTCTTGGCTTTACCGCCGACGGTCTTCGACTGGGCATGGGCGGTGGTTACTATGACCGTAGCTTTGCCTTCCGCAAGCACACTCCCGCACCGCCCCTGCTGATCGGCGCCGCCTATGCCAGTCAGGAACTCGAAGCCCTGGACGCGCAGGAATGGGATGTCCGCATGGATGCCGTGGCGACTGACCGCGGTTGGATCGACTGTTCCCTTGAGGACTCTGACTGATGCGTTACTGGTTGATGAAATCCGAACCCGATGCCTTTTCCATCGATGATCTGGCCAAGGTCGGGCAGGAACCCTGGAGCGGCGTACGCAATTACCAGGCGCGTAATTTCATGTGGAAGGACATGCGCGTCGGCGACGGCGTGTTCTTCTACCACTCGAATGCCAAGGTGCCGGGCATCGTCGGTCTGGCGAAAGTGGCCAGCGCCGCCTATCCGGATCCGACCCAATTCGATCCGGACTCGGACTACTTCGATCCGAAAGCCACGCGCGAGAATCCGCGCTGGTTTCTGGTCGATGTCGCCTTCGAACGACGACTCAAGCGCGAGTTGAGTCTGGAAGAACTGAAAACACATACGTTGGCACTCGGCGATTTCGCCCTGCTCAACCGCGGCAACCGGCTGTCCATCGTCCCGGTCAGCAAAGCCCAATGGCAGACTATCCTCAAACTGGAAAAAACCAAATGACCCCCGAACAAGGCAAACAGGCTTCGGCCGAACGCGCGCTTGACTACGTGCAGGACGGCAGCATCGTCGGCGTCGGCACCGGCTCCACGGTCGCTTACTTCATCCAGGGCCTCGGTCGCATCAAACACCGCATCGAAGGCGCGGTCTCGAGCTCGGAACAAAGCACCAAACAACTCAAGGAACTCGGCATTGCCGTGCTCGATCTGAACGCCTCCGGTCCGCTCGGCCTGTATGTCGACGGGGCCGACGAATGCGATCCGCATAATCGCCTGATCAAAGGCGGCGGCGCGGCGCTGACCCGCGAGAAAATCATCGCGGCGGCCAGCACACAGTTCATCTGCATCGTGGATCCCTCGAAGCTGGTACCGGTGCTCGGCCGCTTTCCGGTGCCGGTGGAAGTGATTCCGATGGCGCGCTCGCATGTCGCCCGCGAAATCGTCAAGCTCGGCGGCCAGCCGATCTGGCGCGAAGGCGTGGTCACCGACAACGGCAACTGGATTCTCGACGTGCACGGCTGGTCGATTACCGACCCGGTGAAACTGGAAAGCGATCTGAACGGCATTGTCGGCGTGGTCACCAACGGCCTGTTCGCGGCACGACCGGCCGACCTGGTCATCGCCGGAGGCGAGATCCGCGCATGAATTGCCGCACCAATGAATTCGTCCGGCATTAAATAAAAAAACCCGCCTTCCGGCGGGTTTTTCGTTTGATGCGTGAAACCGATTAACGTTTCGAGAACTGGGTCGCGCGGCGGGCTTTGCGCAGACCGACTTTCTTGCGTTCCACTTCACGTGCATCGCGGGTCATCAGGCCGGCTTTGCGCAGATCGGATTTCAGGGTGTCGTTGTATTCCACCAGGGCGCGGGCGATGCCCAGACGGATGGCGCCGGCCTGGCCGGTGATGCCGCCGCCTTCGACCGTCACGTTGACGTCGAACTGCGCGGTGGTCTGGGTCAGTTCCAGCGGCTGACGGACAATCATGCGCGAGGTTTCGCGACCGAAGAATTCGTCAATGGCGCGACCGTTGATCACGATGTTGCCCGAGCCCTTGCGCAGGAACACGCGGGCGGTGGAGGATTTGCGGCGACCGGTGCCGTAGTTTTGCTGAACAGCCATGATGATTTACCTGTAGGTCTTTCAGATGTCCAGCGCTTGCGGCTGCTGGGCGGTGTGGGGATGCTCGGAGCCTTTGTAGACTTTCAGCTTCTTGAACATGGCGCGGCCGAGCGGGTTCTTCGGCAGCATGCCCTTGACCGCGGTTTCAATCACGCGTTCCGGGTGGGCGGCCAGGGCCTGCGACAGGTTTTCCGACTTCATGTTGCCGATGTAACCGGTGAAACGGTAGTACATCTTGTCCTGAAGCTTCTTGCCGGTGACGGCGATCTTCTCGGCGTTGATCACAACGATGTAATCACCGGTGTCCACATGCGGGGTGAACACGGGCTTGTGCTTGCCGCGAAGGCGACGGGCGAGTTCCGAGGACAAACGACCGAGAGTCTTGCCGCTGGCATCTACGATGTACCAGTCTTGCTGAACGGTTTCGGGTTTGGCGCTGACGGTCATGGCTTTCATGACGGGCTCCAACAAAATCAAGTGAATAAGAAGCGGAATGATAACCCGAATTCCGGACCCGCGCAAGCCCTTGTGCGTCCCGTGTTAGGATTTGAGCCATGGCTTTCCCCCTGAAATCCCCGTCCCGCGCCGATCTGGCCCGGCAGTGCGTGAAATGCGGCCTGTGCCTGCCGCACTGCCCGACTTACGTACTGGCCGGCATGGAGGCGGAATCCCCCCGCGGACGCATCGCGCTGATGGCCGATTTGGCCGAAAATCCCGCTCAAACCGGCGATTTCAAGCACTTGGACGCCTGTCTGGGCTGCCGGCGCTGCGAGACCGCCTGCCCTGCCGATGTGTCCTATGAGCAGCTTCTGGTCGAAACCCGCGCGACGCACCGCCCGGCGCTTGAGCGGCGGCAAAAGGCGGCGCTGTGGCTGATGGCGCATAAATCGCTGCTGAACGGCGTCTTGGATTTGTACCGCAGGGTTTTTCCCTTGCTTCCGTCATCCTGGCGGCCCCTGCCCCGGCCGGCGCCAGCGTGCACTCCAGCGGCGGCGGCACGCAGCCAGAATGCCATCTTCATCGGCTGTGTCGCGGACCGTTACGAGCAAAACGCACGTATGGCATTCCTGCAGCTGTTGCAGGCCGCGGGCGATGATGCGGACCTCCCTTCCAGTCAGGGCTGCTGCGGTCAGGCCGCGCGCCACGCCGGGCAGACCGCACGGGCGGCAAGCCTTGCCGCCGCCAACCAAAGTACATTCTCCGGCTACGCACAGGTGCTGGTTCTGGCCAGCGGATGCCACAGTGCCTTGCAGGACAGCGTCGGCGTTCCGGTCATGGATGCCATGGCGTATCTGGCCGAACGCGCGGAAAAGCTGCAGTTCCGCTCCGCCCAAGGCCGGCATGTGGCGTTGCATATTCCGTGCACGGCCGCGTTCCATGATTCGGCGCAAGTGACACACCTGCTGCTGTCACGGATTCCCGATCTGCAAGTCAGTGTTTTGCCGGATGCCGGTTGCTGTGGCGGCGCCGGTCTGCATCAGTTCGGCAGCCCGGAACGTGCCGCCGCCCTGCGCGCGCCGGTTCTTGCGGCCATTCCGGAAACCGCGGAACTGCTGCTGTCGGCCAATATCGGTTGCCGTCTGCATCTGTCCAGCGGCCGCGCGGTTCAGCACCCGCTCGAATTCATGGCACACTATCTGGCATGACTTTCCAACGCCACGCCTCGCCGCTCGACCGCATTCTGGGTGAATTTCAGCACGCCCTGAACACCACCGCCGGCGTGGTCACCCGTTCGACCGATGGACCGGCGGCGCGCGCCAACCCGGCCGCCGACACCCGAGATCTGGAGATGTCTCCGGCGCAGATCCGCCACAGCGCCGGACTGATGCGCATCAATCATACCGGCGAAGTGTGCGCCCAGGCCCTGTATCTGGGTCAGGCGCGGGTCGCCGAAAGCGCGCAGACACGGGCGCAACTGCTACACGCCGCCGACGAAGAAGCCGATCACCTGGCCTGGTGCGATGCCCGCCTGAAAGAACTCGACAGCCGGCCCAGCCTGCTCAATCCGATCTGGTATCTGGGCAGCTATGCCATCGGACTCGGCGCCGGCCTGAAGGGCGATGGCTGGAATCTGGGCTTCGTGTCGGAAACCGAACGGCAGGTGGAAGCCCATCTGGCCGAACATCTGGATACCCTGCCGCCGGAAGACCTGCGTAGCCGCGCGATTCTGGCGGTGATGAAGGATGATGAAATCCGCCATGCCGAACACGCGGAACACCACGGCGCGCGCAAATTGCCGCCGCCCATACCGGCATTGATGGCCCTATCGTCGCGGCTCATGAAGGCCGTCGCCTACCGGCTCTGAAAATGGAACCCCCCGCAATCGCGGGGGTTTCTCAGGAAAACGAGACCGATTTCAGTCGGCCAGATTGCGGCCGTGGTAGAGCTCTTCGATTTCACGGCGGACCTGCAGTTCGATGCGCTGGCGGTCCTTGAAGCTGAGGCTCTTGGCCTTGCCTTCGAACAGGTAGGTGTCGAGGTCGAACTCCTTGACGTGCATCTTGGTGTGGAACAGGTTCTCCTGGTACACGTTGACGTCCATCATCTCGTAATGCGCCTTGATGTCCTTGGTCAGGAAATCCTGGATGGAATTGATCTTGTGGTCGATGTAGTGCTTCTTGCCCTTGATGTCGCGGGTGAAACCGCGCACGCGGTAGTCGGTGACCACGATGTCGGAATCGAAGCTCTCGATCAGGTAATTCAGCGCCTTCAGGGGCGAAATCACGCCGCAGGTAGCCACATCGATGTCGGCACGGAAGGTCGCGATGCCGTTGTGCGGATGCGTTTCCGGATAGGTGTGCACGGTGATATGCGACTTGTCCAGATGCGCCACCACGGCATCCGAAATCAATTCCTTGCCGGCGGCCTTCTTGTCGATGACCGGCTCCTCGGAAATGAGGATGGTCACCGAGGCGCCCTGCGGATCGTAATCCTGACGCGCCACATTGAGGATGTTGGCGCCGATGATGTTGGCCACTTCGGTCAGGATCTGGGTCAGACGCTCGGCGTTGTAAACCTCATCGATATACTCGATATAACGCTGACGCTGGTCTTCCGACGCGGCGTAGCAGATGTCGTAGATATTGAAGCTCAAGGATTTCGTCAGATTGTTGAATCCTTGCAGGCGCAACCGGGGCAGTGGCTTGACCAACGCAGTATTCCTTGGATATGAGTGGCGGTGAGGCGCAATTATCGGATATCTACCCCCAAATGCAAGCATTTTTTCCGCGAAAGCCCCGTGGGGCTTGAGCTGAACAGCCATCTGGGAGTATTCTGGTGCCAGTAATCCGCATTTCGGGCACCCCATGACCGAGCTCAACACGACCGCCTCAGCAGCTCCTTTCGAACCGGTGAGTACCGAACTGGCGATGGATGATAGTGCCCTGAATGCCTTTCTGAGCCATACCCATAAGCACCGCTTTCCGGCGAAAACCGA
Source organism: uncultured Gammaproteobacteria bacterium (assembly GCA_903942465.1). Classification (GTDB taxonomy): domain Bacteria; phylum Pseudomonadota; class Gammaproteobacteria; order Xanthomonadales; family Xanthomonadaceae; genus Arenimonas. The sequence goes on along the minus strand of CAJAPA010000002.1, from coordinate 6,919 downwards.
TGTTTTCCGTCCAGGCGATCCGGCCAGCACGCTCTTTTACGTCATCAGCGGCTCCCTGACCATCAACACCGAAGAGCCGGACGGCCGCGAACTGGTGCTGGGCTACGTCAACCCCGGCGAGTTCATCGGCGAAATGGGCCTGTTCTTCAAAGTCAATCGGCGTGAAGTCGTGTTGCGCACCAAGGGCCCGTGCGAACTGGCCGAGATCGGCTATGACCTCCTGCGCCATCTGTTCAGCCACCAGCTTTCCCAGGAAGGTCCGAAAATCATGTTCGCTATCGGCGCCCAGATTTCCAAGCGCCTGCTGGAAACCAGCCGCAAGGCCAGCCGTCTGGCGCACTTGGATGTCGCCAACCGCATTCTGCGTACCCTGCATGATCTCAGCCGCGAACCGGATGCCATCCGGCACCCCGACGGCATGCAACTCAAGGTATCCCGTCAGGAACTGGCCCGTATCACCGGTTGCTCGCGTGAAATGGCGGGTCGCGTTCTCAAGCAGCTGCAGCAGAAGAACCTGCTGACCGCGCGCGGCAAAACCGTCATCCTGTTCGGCAGCCGCTAGGCGAACAGACTCCGCAACTCTGCGCCCGGATCCCCGGCACGCATCATCGCCTCGCCGACCAGAAAGACATCGACGCCCTTGCCGCGCATCCGCGCGACATCATCGCGGCTCAGGATGCCGCTTTCGGTAACCACCATGCGGTCGTCCGGAACGGCGTCCTTGAGTACCAGCGTGGTCTGCAGATTCACTTCGAAGGTGCGCAGATTGCGGTTGTTGATGCCGATCAGCGTGGAATCGGTCTGCAATGCGCGCGCCATTTCATCGGCATCATGTACTTCCAGCAGCACATCCATCTGCAGCATGCGGGCCAGACCGGCATAGCTCTGCAGCTGCGCATCGGTCAAGGCCGCGGCAATCAGCAGGATGCAGTCGGCACCGAGGACGCGTGATTCGTAGATCTGGTATTCATCGACGATGAAATCCTTGCGCAGTACCGGCAATGCACAGGCTTCCCGCGCCTGTCGCAGATAGATGTCGCTGCCCTGGAAGAAATCGACGTCGGTCAGTACCGACAGACAGGCGGCGCCGGCGGCGGCATAGCTGCGGGCGATCGACTCCGGATCGAACTGCGCGCGGATGACGCCCTTGCTCGGGCTGGCCTTCTTGATTTCGGCGATGACCGCCGGCAGACCGGCATCCCGCTTGGCCTGCAGCGCGGCAGTGAAACCACGCGGTTCCGGCATGTCATTGCAGCGCGCGATCAGCTGCGCCTGCGTGGCGTATCTGCGCCGCAGCGCGACTTCCTCGTGCTTGCGGGCCAGGATGCGCTGCAGGATATCGGCCATCAGCGCCCGCCCAGGGCCCGGGTCGCGTCGATGAACTGGCGCATTTTGGCGGAGGCGGCGCCCGAATGCATCACTGCGCGGGCCTTCTCGATGCCATCGGGAATATTCTTGGCCTGTCCGGAAACATACAGGGCGGCGCCGGCGTTGAGCGCCACGATGTCATGCGCCACACCGGCCTCGGCCGCGAAGGCGGCTTCCAGCATGGTTTTGGATTCGACCGCATTTTCCACCCGCAGATTGCGTGTGGAGGCCATCGCCAATCCGAAATCTTCGGGATGGATTTCATACTCGCGGATCTGGCCGCCGCGCAGTTCACCGACCAGGGTCGCCGCGCCCAGCGAAATTTCATCGAGACCGTCGCGGCCGTACACCACCAGCGCGCGTTCGGCGCCCAGGCGCTGCAACACGCGGATCTGGATACCGACCAGATCGGGGTGGAATACGCCCATCAGCACGTTCGGCGCGTTGGCCGGATTGGTCAGCGGGCCGAGGATGTTGAAGATGGTGCGCACGCCCATCTCGCGGCGCACTGCCGCCACATGCTTCATGGCCGGATGGTGGTTGGGCGCGAACATGAAACCGATGCCGGTGCGGTTCAGGCACTGGCCCACCTGCTCCGGGGTCAGTTCGATGTCGGCACCGAGGGCTTCCAGTACATCGGCACTGCCGGATTTGGAGGACACGCTGCGGTTGCCGTGCTTGGCGATCTGGGCACCTGCCGCGGCGGCCACGAACATCGCGGCCGTGGAAATGTTGAAAGTGTGCGCGCCGTCGCCGCCGGTACCGACGATGTCGACCAGACCGACGCCGGGCGGGGTCGGTACCTTGACCGCGAACTCGCGCATGACCTGGGCCGCGCCGGTGATTTCGCCGATGGTTTCCTTTTTCACCCGCAGACCGGTCAGGATGGCGGCGGTCATCACGTCGGACACTTCGCCGCGCATGATCAGGCGCATCAAGGCGACCATCTCGTCATGGAAGATCTCACGGTGATCGATGATGCGTTGCAGGGCTTCTTGCGGATTCATGCGCGCGTCTCCGGGGCATGCTGCTGCAGGAAATTGCGCAGCATGGCGTGTCCGTGTTGGGTCAGGATGGATTCGGGATGGAACTGCACACCCTCGACCGGCAGGGTCCGGTGGCGCAGCCCCATGATCTCGTCAAGGCTGCCATCCGGGTTCTCGGTCCAGGCGGTGACTTCCAGGCAGTCCGGCAGGGTCGCATGTTCGACCACCAGCGAGTGATAGCGCGTCGCCTCGAACGGCGATGGCAGGCCGGCGAAGACGCCTGTGCCCTTATGGTGGATCATCGAGGTTTTGCCATGCATGATGGTTTTGGCACGGATGACATGGCCGCCAAAGGCCTGGCCGATGCTCTGGTGGCCCAGGCAAACGCCGAAGATCGGAAACCGACCGGCCAGCTGCTCGAGCACCGGAACGCAGATTCCGGCTTCGTTCGGGGTGCAGGGCCCGGGCGAAAGTACGATGTAATCCGGTTCCATAGCCGCGGCCTGCTCAACCGTCAGCGCGTCATTGCGGACAACCTCCACAGCCTGACCCAACTCGGCGAAGTAATGCACCAGGTTGTAGGTGAAGCTGTCGTAGTTGTCGATCATCAAAAGCATGGCGGCGGCTCGTATTGCGAGCCTTCATTATCGCATGCCGGCGTGTTATTCATGTCAATCCGCCCACAGGGACGTGAGCTTCCCGATGTTTCGTCGGATATCCGATTTCCGGCAATGCGCGAAGCCGGCTTCGCGCATCTCCTGCGGATAGGGCTGGGATAGAATCCGCCGGGCCTCGTGGATGTCATCGAACAGAAATCCGGCCGGACCGATGAATTGGCGGAGATCGGGCCGGATGTTCTGCATCAAGATGCCAAGACCGGACGCCTGCGCCTCGGCGATAGCCATCGGCCAGCCGACACTGGCCAATTGCCGGTCAGCGGTATACACCAACCAATCATGCTGCTTGTAAACCGCCGGCATTTGCGCCGGTTCAACGGTCGGATGGAAGGTGACCGGCGAGCCCATGCGGCGGTTCAGATCCTGAAGGCGCTCGGTATTGAATCCGATGGGACAGAGGGAAAACCGCCGATCCGGCATCGATTGGGCAAGGGCCAGATAGGCCGGCATGTTCTTTTTCGGGATGCAGGCGCCCATATTCAGAATGCCTTCCTGATTCGGCGACGTATCGTAAAAGCGATCAATCTGCACCACCGGCCAGTCCTCGACCACCTTGTCTTCGGGATATCCCGCTTTCAGAAGACGTTCGGCAAGGAAGGGGAAGGCCAGAATGCCCGCGCAGCGCGGAGAAGTCACGAATGGCAGCCAACGACGCAGGTCATCGTCATCCAGTCCCAATACATCAAATGAGTGCGTCCTTAGCGTAAAACGGACATCCGCCTTCTCGGCGGCCTCATGCAGAAGATCGATCTGATGCAGATAATGGCCATGAATGACCTCAGGCCGGAATTCGGCCAGAATCCGGTCCAGGTCGGCGGGCTGCTCGATCGTGTCATACGGCAAATGATGGCGGTACATGGCTTTCGATCCGCCGATGCTGGCAATGCGCACTTCATGATCGGGCAATAATGCCCGCAGCTCGTTTTCCTTATACGTCTGGGAAAGCGTGGGGTAATGCTTGAAAACCGCAAGCACGCGCATGCTGCTACCTCCTCAATACACCGCCAGACTCCGGATTTCCGGATGGATGGCCTGCAGTCTGCTGCGCCCGCCCAGAAATCCGAGTTCGACCAGAAAGCTGAACCCGGCCACATCGGCGCCGGCGTCGCGGATCAATTGGGCAGCCGCTTCTGCCGAGCCACCGGTGGCCAACAGATCGTCATGAATCAGCACGCGCTGGCCCGGACTCACCGCATCGCGGTGCATTTCGATGGTGGCGTGGCCATATTCCAGTTCGTAACTGTGACTGATTTTCTCGGCCGGCAGCTTGCCGGCCTTGCGGATCATCACGAACGGTTTGCCCAAGCGTAAAGCCAAGGCATTGCCGAACAGGAAGCCGCGGCTCTCGATGCCGGCGACGGCATCCAGCGCAGCAGCTGCATAAGTCTCGACCAGGGTATCCAGCACCTGATTGGCCAGCGCCGGATGCAGCAACAGGGTGGTCACATCCTTGAACAGGATGCCTTCCTTGGGGAAATCGGGCACATCGCGGATGGCGGCTTTGATGCGGGATTCGAGCGTCATAACAGCTCCGGGGAAATTCAGCCGAACTCGAACGAGGTCACGCCGAAGATACGCTGCGTGGGTAGGCCGGGGTCCGGGCCGTTGTACATTCGTGCGCAGGCAAAGGATTCCACAAGGCCGAATTTCGCCGCCAGCGCCAGACCAGCCGTATTCGTTTCCGGGACATCCAGTTGAACCTGCTCTCCGGGTATGGCGGCCAACAGGCCGGCCAGCACGTGTTCGGCTTCGGCCGGCGACTCCGCGAATAAAGGGCCGACCTTGTAGCCCGACACGCAGGGCCGGAGCACACCATAGGCACGGGGCTTTCCGTTGTCGAGCAGGCAACGGCCGAAGGCGCCGGGCTGATCCAGCCAAAAGCGCAGGAAGCGTTCACGCGCGGCCGGTACCAGGCTACGGTCATAGGCTGCGAGGGTTTCGAACGGCACCGCCGAGGGCAAACTCAATTCCGGCGACTCGGCCAGCGTCGGCGCAATTCCCTCAAAACGCAGATCGCGGTACGCCAAAGCAAACCCGCCCTTCGCATAGAACGGCACCATCGCCAGCACGCCGTCCATGCCGATGCTGGCATCGGGTTTCAGGCGCTGCTTGAGGCGACGGACGCGCTCATGCCATAGCCAAGCGCCCAGACCCTGTCCACGCATATCCGGACGGAGAATAAACAAGCCCATGAATCCGAAATCGCCGTCATAGCTGAAAATGGTGCCGCCGCCCAGGAGTTCTGCGCCACGCCGCAGCGCAATGAAAGCCTCGGAGTCGGTTTTCCAGGCGATGTCCAAATCGTTGCGGCCAGGGTTCCAGCCTTCGGACGCCGCCCACTGGCCGAGCACATCGACCTCCGCGCGGGTCATCGCGCCGATGCTCAAGGTGCTGCGGTCAATCGCGCTCATCGCCATTTATCCGGCTTACTTGGCCGCGATCAGATACACCACGTACACGTCTTTGCTGACCATGATCTGGCCTTCTTCCAGGGTGTCACCCAAGGGCGGCGGCGGTGCTGCGGCCACATCCATGCTGCGGTACATGGCCTTGGCCTCGAAACCGATGCTGGGTGCGTCCTGCGAGATGGAATGGATGCCGATGATTTTCAGGCCGAATTTGCCGAGCAGGATTTCCGCTTGTTTCTTCACATCCACCACGGCGGCATCCAGCAGTTCGGCTTCCACTGCTTTCTGGCTGCTGAGCGATGGCGAAATGCCGCTGACACGGATTTCTTCGCCGGCCGGCACCTGCGCCAGGAATTTCTGCAGGCTTTTCTTGTCGTTGAATTTCGCCGAAATGTTGCGGGTCACCTGATTGCCGGTGAACACGTTGCGCTGCGTGGTGTTGTCGTAGCGGTATTCGGGATTGATGCTGATATTGGTAGCGGTGATCTGGACCGGCTTCAGGCCTGCGGCCTTCAGATTACCCACGATCTCACCGGTTTTCTGCTCGACCACGGCGCTGGCTTCCGAGGTGGACAGACTGGACTTCTGCACGGTGATGCCGACTTCGAAACGGTCGGGCGCCAGGCTGCGCTCGGCATGACCGCGCACCACCACATAGGGTGAGGCCGGAAGCGATTGCGCGGCAACGGTGCCGGCGAACATCAGGGCGATTACTGCATGAGCCAATCGGATTTTCATACACTCTCCAGGTTGATTACAGTCCCTGCGCCGCCTGCTGCACGGCGCGGAACAGGGCGCGGCCTTTGTTCATGGTTTCCTGCCACTCCATGGCCGGCTGCGAATCGTACACGATGCCGGCACCGGCCTGCACATGCAGCATGCCGTCCATGATCACGGCAGTACGGATGGCGATGGCGGTGTCGGTGTCGCCCCACCAGTTGATGTAGCCCACCGCGCCGGAATAGATGTGGCGCTTGTGCGGTTCCAGTTCCTGGATGATTTCCAGCGCGCGGATTTTCGGTGCACCGCTGACGGTGCCGGCCGGAAAGGTGGCGCGGAAGATATCGGCAAAACCGAGCCCGTCTTTCAATCGGCCCTGCACTTCCGAAACGATGTGCATGACATGCGAATAGCGCTCGATTACGAAACGCTGGGGCACGGTCACCGAGTTCGGTTCGGCCACGCGACCGACGTCGTTGCGGCCCAGATCGATCAGCATCAGGTGCTCGGCGCATTCCTTGGCATCGTTTAGCAGTTCGGTTTCCAGCGCGGCATCGTGTTCGGCATCGGCGCCACGCGGACGAGTGCCAGCGATCGGGCGCACGGTGACCCGGCCATGCTTGGCACGCACCAGAATTTCCGGCGAAGAGCCGACCACCTGATAGCCCCCGAAATCTAGAAAATACATGTACGGGGACGGATTCAGCGCACGCAGCGCACGGTAAACATCGACCGGCCGCGCTTTGAACGGAATGCTCAT
>CAJAPA010000001.1 GCA_903942465.1 uncultured Gammaproteobacteria bacterium | reverse complement strand
TGGGTTACCAGACGGCCGTGCATTCGGGCTGGAGCGGTGTCATTGAGCTGGAAGCCACTCAGCATCTGTTCGGCGAAGATTTCAACAGCACCGCCAACGGTCAAACGGCGTATCCGACCATACTTGACCCGGATAACAGCGAGCTGAACCAAGCCTATGTGCGCTATGCCCCGGAGGCGTCAAGCCAGTTCACGCTCGGTCGCCAACGCCTTCAATGGGACAATCAGCGTTTCTTCGGCAATGTCGGTTGGCGCCAGAACGAGCAGACCTTCGACGCCCTGGATGTGCAGCACGCCTTCAAGAATGGCCTGAAATTCCGCTATGACTATCTGGATCGGGCGCAGCGGGTGACCGGAGCCGATCATCCGAATGAAAATCTGGCCCGTTACCAGCTGGACGCGCATCTGCTGGCGCTGAGCGGAAAAGCCGGGCCGGGTACCTTGACCGGCTACGCCCATTTCATCGACAACCAAACCCTGCCGCTGACTTCGCACCGCAATCTCGGCCTGCGTTATACCGCCAAGAAAGAGATGCCGGACGGTATCGGCTGGTTGGCCACGGCAGAATATGCCAAACAGGATGCCTACGCCGATGGCGCTGCGGCCATCGATGCCCATTACCTGTTGCTGGAGGGCGGTCTGGTCTGGAAATCCAATACCTTTAAAGCAGGCTGGGAACAACTGGGCGGTAACGGTAATTACGGCTTTGCCACTCCATTCGCCACCCTGCATGCTTTCAACGGCTGGGCCGACAAATTCCTGAATACGCCGGTTGATGGTCTGGACGATGCCTATCTCAGCTGGAACCGCAAATTCGGCAAGACCACCGCCGTTGCGGCTTGGCACGATTACCAGTCCGATGCGGGCAGCCGTCACTACGGCAGCGAATGGAATGTATCGCTGGCCTATGCCTTCAATAAACACTGGGCCGGCTTGCTCAAACTCGCCGACTATCAGGCGGACACCTTCGCGCGGGATACCCGCAAGCTTTGGGTCAGCGTCGAATACGTATACTGATCAGGCATGTGGTTCGTTTTGAAAAGCCGCCGAAAGGCGGCTTTTCGTTGACGAAATATCGACCATTAAAAAATAGGTGAATCGAAAATGCATTCCTACATTCTGCTGCTGCATCTTCTCGGGGCCTCAATCTGGACCGGCGGCCACCTCCTGCTAGCGCTGACGGTGCTGCCCGATGCATTACGCCGTCGATCGACGGAAGCGCTGATGCGCTTCGAATCCCAGTTCGAACGCATCGGCATACCCGCGTTGGCTGTGCAGGTGCTTACCGGGGTCTGGCTCGCCCATGACATGCTGCCCGACATCACAATGTGGTTCAATCTTGCCGTGCCCATGGCGCGCCCTATCGCGTTGAAGCTGGCGCTGCTGGCCTTGACCGTAATCTTGGCTGTGGATGCACGGTTGCGTGTGATTCCAAGACTTTGTGCGGAAAGCTTGAATGACCTTGCCTGGCATATCGTCGCGGTCACGCTGATTGCTGTGGTATTTGTGGCAACGGGCGTTGCATTCCGTGCCGGTTGGTTTTACTGATCCGGGCGATATGCCGGAAAAAGAAAACCCCGGCCGCAGCCGGGGTTTTCGGGATGTACTGGCATACCGGACTCAGTAGATATCCTTGCCGGTATTGAATACATTGAATTTACCTGTCGGCGTAATCAAGCGGGGATCCTTGATGACTGCCTTCAGCTTGCGGGTTTTGTCATCAACAACGACCAAGGCCGATTTCTGATCTTTGCCGTTCCAGACTGAGAACCAGACCTCATCACCGGCAAGATTGTATTCAGGCTGTACCACGCGCTTGGGACCTTCACCCAGATCGGCCCATTCGGCTATCGGGAGCACTTCAAAGCCGGCAGCAAGGTTCTTGGTATTGAATACTGCGATGCTTTGGCTGATTTTCGGGTCCGGATTCAACGTGGTGTCGACCCACAGATTATTGGATTTCGGATGGGTTTTGACGAACAGCGAGCCGCCGCCCTGACCTTTGGCCACTTCAACGACTTTCCAAGCGTATTGCGGGTGCTTTTCAGGATCGGTTCCGATCATCGTCACTTTCTCATTGCCGAGTGCCGAAGTGACCCAGACTGGACCATATTTGGGATGATTGAAGTTGGCGCCGCGTCCGGGATGCGGAATTTTGTCGACATCGACAAGAGCAGCCATTTTCTGTGTGCGGGAGTCAACCACGGCAATCTTGTCGCTTTGGTTGGCAGCGGTCAGGAAATACCGGTGCGAAGAATCCCAGCCGCCGTCATGAAGGAAACGTGCAGCATCGAGAGTCGTGATTTTCAGATTGATGATATCGCGGTAATCAACCAATAGAATACGGCCGGTTTCCTTGACGTTGACGATGAATTCCGGGTGCTCGTGACTGGCTACAATGGCGGCCACGCGAGGCTCCGGGTGATACTCCTGCGTATCCACAGTCATGCCCCGCGTGGACACGATTTTTTTCGGCTCCAGGCTCGGACCATCCATGATGACGAATTGCGGAGGCCAGTAGGCACCGGCGATGGCGTACTTGTCTTCATAGCCCTTGTATTTCGATGTTTCCACCGAGCGGGCTTCGAGGCCGATTTTGATTTCTGCAACCCGATCCGGCTTGGCCATCCACAGATCGACAAGATCAATCTTTCCATCCCGGCCAATGGTATACATATAACGGCGCGAATCGGATGGCCTTGAAATATGCACGGCGTAACCGGTTTTGATGATATTGATGATCTGCTTGGTGTCACCGTCAATCAAGGCGATTTCACCGGAGTCACGAAGGGTAACTACAAAGATATTATCGATGTTGTAGCTGTTCATTTTCTTGGTCGGGCGTTTGTCGACCGGTATCACGACCTTCCAACTTTCCTTCATTTCCTTCATGCCCCATTCCGGCGGGCTGGCGGGTTCATGCTGAACATAGCGGGCCATCATGTTGACCTGCTCGGGGCTTAGGTCGCCAGAGGTGCCCCAATTCGGCATGCCGGCCGGCGAACCGAATTTGATCAGAGATTCAAGGTACTGAGTGCCTTTCTTTCGTGTGATATCGGGAGTCAATGGTTTGCCCGTGGCGCCTTTGCGGAGCACGCCGTGGCAGCCGGCGCAGCGCTCGAAATATATCTTGCTGGCTTGTGCGAATTCGGCTTTGCTCATCGGTGGCGCGTCCGGATTGATGATCATCTCCACACCCATTGAGCCTGCGGTAGATGGCGCACCCTGATAGTTCATCACGCCTTCCTTGGTCGAGGGATGGCGCTCACCTTGAGCTTTGTCATCGGAAACCGCAAGCTTGACCCGCTCGTCCTTGACCTGCGGCGCAGTTACCAGTTTCGGCGTATTGCCCCAACTGGCGTAAACATAGCCGACAATGTTGGCGATTTCCTCATCAGACAGATGGCTCATGGCGGGCATGACACCGTCATAATCGACGCCGTTGACCTTGAGCTTGCCCGTGATGCCTTTGAGGATTGACGAGAGTACGGTCGCCGGGGTGTTGGCGCTCAGGAAGTCGGAACCTGCGAGCGGGGGGAACGCCCCGGCCAGCCCCTTTCCATCGGGCTGATGGCAAGCGGCACAGTTGGCCAAATATGCGGCTTGGCCGGCCTCAAGGGCAGCTTTCGGCGGCCGCTCGTTGCTGATGTCACTGGTTGCCACCACGCCGCCGATGACGCTTAGGCCGATTGACAGTACCAGAAGTTTCTGCAAGGGTTTTCTTGCCATGGGATATGCCTCGTTAAGTAAGGAAAATGCACGTCTTTCCGACGTCCTGCGGCCATAGTGCGCCCCACCGATTAGCGATTCCCTGACCTAGGTCAAGTCAAGACCATGTTGCTTTCCAAGATTGACAAAATGCCTGTATCCGGCCAGCCGGATGGCTTACTCTGTGCGGAGATCGATGCCATGGAATCCGTTGATGCGAAAACCGCTCGTCACCGCAGTAGCGCTCATTTTTAGCCAAACCCTCCCAGCCCAGTCCATCCCGGCCGATATTATGGATTCAGTGGTTGTCGTCGGCCAGCGCCGTCCCGAGCCGATTGAGCAAGTTGTCGGCGCGGTCAGCGTCATCGACCACGAGAACATGCAGAAACGCTCGGTGCAGCGCATCGACGAGATGGTGCGTTACGTGCCCAACGTCGAAGTCACCCAGGACAGCAACCGCTTCGGCAACCAGGGCTTCAACATCCGCGGCCTGGAGGGCAACCGGGTCAGCATCGAAATTGACGGCATTCCGCTGTCCGACAGCTTCTCCGTCGGGCAGTTCGCCTCCGCCGGACGCGATTTGGTCGAGCTAGGCGTCATCGATCATGTCGAAATCCTGCGTGGTCCGGCGTCCACGCTGTATGGCAGCAAAGCCCTGGCCGGCGTAGTAGCCTACACCACGCTGGATCCGGTCAATGCCGACTTTTCCGACGGCATGCTGCGCGCCGGAGCCAGCCTTGGTGCGCACTCGCGCGACGACAGCCAGAGCTGGTCTGCAAATATAATGGCCAGCGGATTGGAAAAGCGTTTTACCTTTCTCGCTGCGGCAGGCCAGATCAGCGGCCATGAAATAAGCAACCACTCCGACACCCCGGAAGACCAAGCCAATCCAGCCGACAGCCATCGCAACAGCGCATTGCTGAAGTTCGGCATGGATTTCGCCTCCGCCGGACGCTGGCAGCTGGCCGTTGATCACAGCGACGGCGAACAGAAAACCGACCTGCAGTCCCTGCTGTTCGGACCGGGCCGGTTTTCCACCACCTACGCACTGACCGCCGATGACGAATACAGTCGCGACCGCGCCAGCGTGCATGGCGCCATCGCTGAACTTGGCGCGCTGCGCGACGTATCGGTGCTGCTGTACCGTCAGGACAGCGACACCCGGCAGTTCAGCGAACAATACCGCCTGACCGACCGGACCACGCGCTTCCCTTCCAAGCGCGAACGCGATTTCCGCCTCGAGCAGACCAGCACCGGCCTGGAATTGAACGCGCAGTGGCGCGGGCAGTGGCTGGGCGCCGAACACTGGCAGATCTTCGGCATCGACGCTGCACGCCATGAATACAGCAGCATCCGCTACGGCACCGAAACCAATCTGCTCACCGGCGCGGAAAGCAATGTGATCCTAGGCGAAGTGTTGCCGGTGCGCGACTTCCCGAACAGCGAAAGCGAGGAGTTCGGTGTGTTCTGGCAGGATGAAATCACCCTGACGCCGCAATGGGCGGTCATTCCCGGATTGCGCTGGGAGATGAGCAGAATGCACGGTTTCGCCGACGCGGTCTGGCTGGCCGATAATCCGAATGCCGACATCGCCGGCACCGACAACGACGCGCTGACCCCGAAACTCGGCCTGCGCTGGCAGGGCCAGCAGTGGTCCAGCTATCTGCAATACGTCTACGGCTACCGTGCGCCGCCGTTTTCCGATGTCAACATCGGCCTTAACCTGCCGGCTTTCAATTATGTAGCGCTGCCCAATCCCGACCTGAAACCCGAACGCAGCCATGGCCTGGAGCTGGGCCTGCGCTTCGGCGGCGAGTACGCGCAGGGCAGCCTGGCGGTGTTCGACAACCGCTTCGAGGACCTGATCGAATCGCGCGCCAACCAGGGCGTGAACGCCGATGGCCAGCTGGTGTTCCAGTCGGTCAACCGCGACAGCGCCCGTATCGTCGGCGTGGAATTTGAATTCCAGCTGGGCCTAGACGCCTTCTGGGATGATGCCGATGCCTGGCGTCTGCAGGCCACCGGCTCGTGGTCAAAGGGCGATGATACCCAACGCGACCAGCCGTTGAATTCGATCATGCCGGCACGGATGACGCTCGGTATCGGCTATGCACCCGGCAATGGCCGCTGGGGCGCGGAACTCCTCGGCACCGGCGTGGCTGCGGTGACCCGCGTCGACCGTAGCGCCGCCGATCTGTATGCACCGCCGGGCTATGCCGTACTGGATGCCAACCTCTGGTACGAGTTCGCGCCCGACCTGCGCCTGGTACTCTCGTTCGGCAATCTGGCCGACCGTACCTACTGGCAGTGGACCAGCATGCGCGGCGTATTGGCCAACGCTGACAATCTGCCGTTCTATACCGCCAGCGGCCGGAGTTATGCCATCAGCCTGAATGGCTCTTGGTGACCTGGCCTCAGTAAAACCAGCCCAACGGCTGGTGGCTGCGCGCCACAGACAACATAAAGGCATAGACGCACAGCGCCGCGATGAAGTACAGCCAGCGGGCTTTCAGGCTGCGTCCGCGCTTAAGCGCGAAACTGCCCAGCACCACGTACACCACAAGCAAGACCAGCTTCACGGTCAACCAGCCATTGGCGAACACGCCGCTTGGTAGCAGGGTCGCCAGCATCAGCGCGGCTGTCAGCAGCACGGTATCTATGCTGTAACTCAGATAGCGCATCGGCGCCGACATCGCCCAGGCCCTGCCGTTCAGCAGCAGAAGGCCGCGCAAAGCGAAAAGTCCGCCGCTGGCCAGCACGGACACGATATGTACGGTTTTGATCGGCAGGTAAAACGTGATCAT